>NC_018016.1:377500-697500 GCF_000265465.1 Ornithobacterium rhinotracheale DSM 15997 | reverse complement strand
AGTGTAAGCCATGAGTTTTCCCCAAAGCTCGTGGCTTTTTATTTTTAGAATTTAGAAAATTCTATTCTTGATAAACGGAATGATGGCTAGATTCAAGCACTAAATGCAACATTTTCCACAAATGTATAAAAAACATCACGAGGCTTGCAAAACTTTAACACTTTAAACGGTCTATCGTTTATCTCTTTTTGCACCGATTTCAGATTATTAGCGGTACTTTTTGTGACTGCTGAACCTTTTTTTACATATTGTCTTATTAATTTATTCATATGCTCAATTTGTCCCTTTTGCCAACTAGAATATGGATTTGTAAAATAAATCTTTGCTTGCAGTTTCTTTGCCACTATCTCATGACTTGCAAACTCTAGCCCATTATCCACGGTTATTGATTTTACAACTTTCTTGTATGGAAGTAACACATCAATAATAGCACTAGCGACCACATCAGCCGTTTTATTTGGTATATACCTCACAAATAAAAACCTTGATACTCTTTCCGTAAGTGTCAGCAAATAACCCTTATGATTTTTGCCCTCTATCAAATCACCCTCCCAGTGTCCGAACTCTTTTCTATCATTCACAACTTGAGGTCTCTCATCTATACTTGTACGGTTTTTTATCTTCCCAACAGATTTTGACACTTGCGCCTTTCTCTTTTTCAAAGCGTGACGGCAATACTTATACAAATAACCTCCCTTTCGCTTATCCTCTCTTATATATTGGTAAATCCTCTCAACTGATACCATTTCCAGTCCCAGGCTTTTACAATAACCGACTATTTGGAGCGGTGAATATCTTTTATACAAAAATTGTCTTACTCTTTTCTCAATTTCTTTTGTGAACCTTCTATAACGCAAAAAACGCTCTTTCTTTTCAGAATAGAGCGTCTGTGCTGTCTTTGCTTTATATTTTCCTTTTTTCGTTCGGTTCCTCTTTACCTCCCTGCTTATAGTAGATTTATCCCTTTTCAGTTCACGAGCTATTTTCGAGATAGACCAGCCAGCTTTTAAATAAGCCTCTATCATCGCCCTATCGTGCAAGTCCAAATGCTTAAATCTCCGTGCCATTAGTCTATATTTTGAGGGTCCAACAAACTAAATAAATAATGTGCATAACCTTTATATGCTAATGTTTCTTCAGAATATGGCATCAAAAAATACTCAAAATAAGCTCTTTTTTGCTTTTCTCCTTTTGGAAACTCATATTTATAATAAAAATCATCAAAAAGCTGAAACCTGTTACCAGTATAATCATCATTTCCTAAAAGATTTTTCAACTCTTTTTCAATGTACTTAATCTGTTTTTCAGTATAATATTTTCTAATTTCTTTTTTTGCCTCCTTGCTTTGTGCATATCCAGCGGTTACGGCTAAACATAGTCCAAATGATAGTAATATTTTTTTCATGACTTGATTTTTTTAGTGATTTAACAACACTTTGCAAATATCAAAAGAAATGCCAAATATTGCAAAGCAAAAAGATAAAAAAAAAGAAACCACACCAACAAAGGTGCAGTCTCTCTCATTATTATCAAAACAAACAAATTAATCTAAAAACCTTGGTATATAGTTTTCGTGATAAAATCTCCTTAGATATTCTCCAGTTCTTCTATCATACACATTAAAGTATCTCCAATCTGAAAATTTGGAGTTATCAAGCCATTTAGAGAATTTATAAAGGTCATGCACATATTGCATTTTGAACACTCCAAAGGCTCCGAAAACTATACAGCTATAATCGTTCTTATGGCTCATTATTCAATGCCCCTTATTTCTTCATCTCCATTATATAAAACAAATGGTCCTGATCCTTTATAATCAAATTCCTGTCCAGATTCTAATTGGCATACTTCATTACTGTACGGATCTGGTACATCTAAATAAACTCCAACAAATTTACTAGTACTATTTCTAAAGTGATATCCGTTTTTATTCTTCGTTACAACAAAACCATCATAAAAAGTTCCAACATTATAACTTAACAAAATCGCTGAATTTGAATCATATCCATCTATAAAATTTGGTAAATCTTTCACAGGTTCTCCGTCCAATGGTATCAACCTTTTATAAATAACATAATGAGACTTGTCAATCAAATAACGCTTAAATGCATTAGCGGTATAAAAATATGGACCTACTTGATAATAACAATTATCCGATAAATCAATTGTAGAAACCTCTCGACACAAAAGCTCACTCCTAAACTTTCTATTATCAATAACTATCACACAATCACTCATCTTTTTTATCTTTTAAATCTTTAATTTTCTTTTTTGCAAAGCTATACGCAAAATCAAGCACAATAGCCAATAAACTTGCTAGAAGCGGTTTTAGCTCATCAAACGAAACCGCCCCCGTAAATCCTAATATACTATAAATCTTTGTCCTATCTACAAAATTTGTCATATCTCTTTATTTTTTGTTTAACTCAATTGTTCAAAACCCCCATTACTATCAAGCTGAATATTTGAAACCTGCGCCTTTACATATCCCAACAAATCTATATAATGCCCATGCTCAACAAGATATTCTTTTTCCCCATCATTATAACTCTGAATTACACGTGTAGTTTCACCATATAAATTTAATACCCTGCAATGCCCAGTTGATGGCATTCTAAATAGAGCAAGTCCACCCATGCCAGTTATTTTAACTTTCTCGGGCTCCTCACAATCATAATGAAATTTTACAGGAACTTCACTTATTTGGTTGCAATTATTTTTCTTCTCAAGCAACTTCTTTCTAATTTCTTCTTGTTCTTTACGCTTTCTTTCTTCCTGCTCCCTTCTCTTTTCTTCCTCACATTCAGAACAAAAATCATTTGCCTGCTCCTCCTGCAGTTTTTTAACCACATCACTTTTTACTGGTATTTTTCCCTTCTGTTTTTCTGATTGCATCATATCATCAACTTTTTGACTAAATGCTTTTTCATTTCTCACTGCAGAACCGCCTTTTGCAAAAACCTTATCAAACTTTGGTTTTTCTACTTTGGGCAAACTCACAGGTTCCTTGAATTTATTTGTATCCAGTGGCAACAAGGAATTATCTCCTGTGCTTACTTTCTCCTTTATACTCGTCTTTTTGGTCAATCTAAATAATAGATAGATTATTAAAAAGATGAATAACCAAAACTTAATTTTTCTTTTTTCTCGCTGTGTCATAACCTATTTTTTTAAATAAGAATTAAAAACATTTTCAAACTTTTGAGCATAAGAGGCTATATCTTTTGCTCTATCTGTAGAATTAACAACCCTTCTTGCATTGTAATAATCTGTTTTATTTTCATTACAATAAAGCTTTAAAGAAACACCCGTTAAATTATTAGGTTTATCAGCCATCATCATTTTTATGGTCATTAAAGCATTTAAACGCTTATCATTTACTATTAAATCTGGATTTGACAAAACATCTACACCAGAAAACTCTTTAAACTTAGTATATAAATGCCTACCAGTCCACTGGCAATATCCACGACCAAAAAAACGAGCTCCATCACCTTTATATTTATTACTTAAATTCTTTCTTCTACTAGCTGGATTATAACACCAAGATTGTACGCCATACTTCCACTCCATGTACACAGCCTTTTCAGCACTAACACCAAATGTATCTGCAATCTTCAAAAACTCGTTAAACTCCCTTAATTTATCCCCTTTAAGCGTTTTCTTCAAAACAGAAATTTTATCATTATAACGCTCACGCAATAAACTAAATTGACCCATTTCATGATATGCTGTAGCCATTATATAAGATGCTTGATTTATCAACAAATCACCACTTTTAATTTGATTTATTAATATATCAAACAAAGTATAACCCCAATCAGCATATGAATTATATCCTTTGGCAAATCTCAATCCATTAGGTACTAAAAGCATAGATAAAACACTTTTAGTCTCACTCTCTGTATTTGGAATATCAACGCCCACTAGTTCCAATTCTCCAAACTCAACTTTAGACTTTGGTTTTGATATTTTATAAGCCCACCAACTTCCAGCTAGCAGGGCAATTGCTTTTAAATATGTCATTTTTTTATCTCTTCTTTTATTTCTTCTCTTATTGCCCATATAACGATTTATTAAATTTATCCAAAACCTTTTGCCACTCTGGGTGAAGCTTTGGTTTTGGTGCGGGTATCTTAGGTTGATTATTTAACTTTGGACTTGGTGCGGAGCTCTTAGGTTGATTGTTTAACTTTGGTTTTGTCTTAATTGGAACAATACTTTTCCCCAACTCTATCCCATATTCCAATGGAGTTTTAAACGTTCTTACACCATGTGTAACATAATAAGGGTCAAAGGATCCAACCGAAAAAAACATTTTAAACATTTCAGACCAAAATCTAAAATTTGTCTTCACAAACTGTTCTGTAGTTTTTTCCTTTAAAACCAAAGGCTTTGCATCCTCCATTTTTTGTTTAACAACAGTTACAACTCTATTAAATCTACGAACTAACAAAAATATTATAAAAGCTATCAGCGATAACGCCAATAGCTTACTATTCTTCATCAAATCACTTAAAAACTTCATCCTTTAAAACTATCTTTAATGTGGTCCTTCAACACATCTGATAACATAATCATTCCAATGTAAACCACTGCAATTAAAACACTTGTAATTAATTTACTTGTCATCTCTCAATATTTTACCACATATGTTCCTTATCCGTAGGAACACCCGCAAGTTCTTCTTCATTCAAGTACTCTGGCTCGTTACCCTCCACATCATCAAAGAGTGTATCTATCTCTTTTTTTGCCTCGTGCGCATGATGCAAACATATTTTTGCACATTGTACATACTTCAATAACAACGGCAATGATTTAAATAATCCTTTCAATTGTTTAAACATAACTTATCTAGTTTTAATTTGTCCGAAATATCCACCATTAGGTGCTTTAGTTGAAATTACCATTCCCAGCTTTTGCAAATACACTTTTCCAGTATTCACATTGAAACTTGCTATTTCTAAAACCTTTGCGCCAGTCTTTTTATAGAAAGCCTCAAACATCATAGTTATAAATCTATTTCCAGTGTTTGGAGACTCTGAACGCACACTCTTAGAGTTTTCAAATGCTTTAACAGTTATCATACCTCTTTGCTTTGAATAATTCCAAGCCGTAACATAAAACCTTCCATTCTTGGATTGTCCAGCTTTAGCCCCAGAATGTTTTTTAGGTTGTCTCTGATTATTATAACCTCGGTCATAACCTCGGTTAAAATTAGGGTTGGGATTTCCACCCCAACCATTACTATATCCATTATTATACGCCATTTCTATACTTTTTTAGTTAATAATTACCAGCCTCTTCTTTTTCCTTTGATTTTAATCCAGCCCATGTACACGGATAAAATCACTGCTCCCAATCCTAAAACCAAAAAGGTCGCAATACTTGTCCCTGCACCATTACCACTTAATGGCTTTAGTAAAAAACTATCAACTTTTGTTATTAATTCTTTCATCTTTATTTTGTTTTTAAATGTTATTTTTTCTTTGTTAATAAATAAATCAATGCCCCTCCTAGTAATAAATACAAAATGTTATTGTCATTTCGCCCAACATGTCCAGTAGCTTTTCCATATACCTCCCCGTCTGTTACCGCAGGATACGCACCTTCTGTAGGCATTCCTGTTTTAAGTGTTTGATCCTTACTAGGTCTGTAATCCGATGAACCTGCTTGGCTATCTGCTTGTCTTTCAGCATCTGTTTTTTCTCTAAAGAATGGCACGCGCAAAACTTCCTTACTCACGGCATCCCCTCTTGAAGTGTCACGGAATGGGAAATTTAAGTTTACATCAGTTCCTTTTGGATATTCCTTATCACCAACATAAGTAAATCTTGTCTGATACTCTTTCAGCATTCTACCATATGCCTCTGTTATCATTGCAGCTAGTGCCTCGGTACCTTTACGCGTACAATCTTTTCCCCATGGAAAACCACTTGCACAAACTTTTAAATAAAGTAACGCCTTATTAAAATTGTCAGCACTGGCTACCTTAGTAAACCCAGATTGTTCAATAATCCATTCAACGATTGTGGTTCCTTCTTTCATCGCTCTACTAGGCGACCAGCTCGAGCCCCAACAATGCAAATCAAAGCCGTTTGCCAAAACGCTATCTAACCCCCCAGTTATCTTACTTAATACACCGCCTACTATCTTTCCTCCAAATTGACCAAGAGAGGAGCCGGAGGCGTTACCGCCCCCCACACTTCCAATTAAACTACTTACCGCTGTTACTGCTCCAATCATTTCAATATTATTTTGCGTCTAACAAATAGAATGTAAATTCTTCTCCTACATTTTTATACACTGCTAAGGTGTATAAGCCTGTTAAATCCAATGCAGGTAATTTCGATAACTCATCAATCCTTGCATTTTTTGCATAATCAAGTTGTAGTTGCGAAATCCTTGTTTTGCCCTGTGCATTGATAACTTGCAATTCATTTGGTGTCTTTTCAGCTACCAAATAATCAAATGCTAATACATCAACATCCTTTACAGATATATTTTGGTCAAGCTTCACTTGTTGCACATAAATAGGCTCTGCACTTCCAATAGCCTCAAATGTTTCTGCAGTTACATTCTGTGCTTGTCCACCCGATACATGGAACTCAATGTAAGTTTTGTCACCTAATGGCAAACTTCCAGATTTAGAAAAAGGAATTACCGCTACTTTGTCGCTACCAATTGTTGTTTGCAATTTAACAAAATGAACGCCCAACAATTCTGTAAATAGCTTAACGCTCATCTTTGGCACCAAAACCTTTTTAGTAAAGGTTTCATCTACTAGGTAAGACTCAATTTGCACCTGTCCGAAATCGGTACTTGAATTACCTTTTAAAATCAAACCCGCTGCACTTTCCTTAACTTCCAGCACCTCGGTTGCTTTTGCTAATGTTACTCTCATTTTTATATCTTATTTTAAATTTCTGAAACAAAGATATTAAGCATGCAAAAGCACTTTTTAAAATCTAGCGATTTTTACCACTTTTAAGCGATTTATACCAATTTTTGACACTAATCATCAAAATATTTTTTTACGAGCTTTAGCGTTAGATATTTCTTTTTATAGTGGCTTAAAATATCTTTTTTTATCATGCGTGCAGTGGAATAGCTTACGCCTAAATAATTAGCTAGCTCCTTAGCACTAATTATTTGCAAGTTCTGTGTATTGTTTTTCATAAATTAATTGGATTAACTGGTCTAAATTTATACTCAAATCGGTATCTAATAACTGTCTTATGGCTTTATTATAAATTTTTAAATGCTCGTTTAATTTTTTATATCCCTTGCGGATCATCTGATATACTTTACCTTTATACAACTCTACAAATTGAATAGCAGTAGGCACATACTCCAATTTTCCCCGCAAGTGGTTTAACTCCTCTAAATAACTGCTAACTTCAAAATTTAAATAATTGAGTTTTTTTACCTTATTTGATGCGCCCCACACCGCACCAATTACTGGGCGTTTATTTTCTTCTTGCTTTAATAGATATTTCACCACATACGCAACTATATTTCGTTTACTCTTTGGCGTTTCAATTTTAGTACTTGGGGGATTGCTCCAACCCATTTTTTTATTACGCTGGTAAGCTAGTATGCAGTCTTTTTCTGATTTATAATTTTTTGAATACTTAGCCATATATTCTTTAGCCGTTAAGCGGTTCATCTTTTCAGAATATCTATCAACATAACCATATTTATTTATATACTGGTTCCATATGCGCTGAATATCCTCACGAGGGATTTGCGTATCAATCAAAACATGAAAATGAATATTTCCATTCTTCTGCGTCTCCGCTTTCCAGAGATAATTTTTTAAACCATAGACCTTTTTTAAATGGTCAAGATACTTAGCAAGTATTTTACGCAACACTCTATCATGGTGCTTTTGGGCACTGGGCAAGGTCAAGGTTACAAAAGATAAATATTTGTCCTTGTTTGATTTCGTTGCGTCAGCAAATAAAATAGCATACTTCTTTATATTCCTTACTTGAGTATCCGAGAGCGTTCCTAAATCCTTTAAAACATGCCCTTTCTCATTATACACTTCTTGTTGTTTCTCCTTATACAACTCAACACACTTTTCAGCATATTTAACAATTGAACCAAACTCTGAAATATCATCTAGTGCGTTTAACTCATCTAATTCTGTTTTTTCCTTGTTTAGATTTTGGCGTAAAGTAGGAGCATAGCCTACTTCGTAATTTCGTAAGTCCATCACATAACTATAATGCAATAGGCTAGTAGGTCTAAGCTGAACCTTTTCACACAAATAATAATTATTAACCTCTTGATATTGTCGCATTTACAGGGATTTTTGCCGTTAGATTTTACCGATACTTGAGACGAGCCCACTCAAAAGCCTATCGGCTTTCTATAAAAAAATCGGTTTCTTCTTTTTTCACAGCCACACGATGATATAAAATATCCTTAGGTTTAAAAGTTATCCACGAACGACCAGAAAATAATACCTCAATATTATTTTCTTGTTTCAACACCTGTACTACAATACCATATTCATATATGTACTGCTTAGGTTCTAAATGATTTACGGGAATGGGTACAAACTTCTGTACTACCAAAAAAGGTCTGATTTCTTCTCTTTGCATACGCTTTTAGTTTTAAATTATTTAAGCGTTGCATTTGTGTTTTGAATGTGCCTTAAGAAATCTTAACTCGATGTTTTTTAAATGCTTAATTAAATTAATTACCTTTGTGGGATTACAATTTCTTTTAAATCGAGTGTCCTTATGAGCAAAAATCCTTTAGTAATTCAAATTCCCGCGGCGCCCATTGTGGAGATTCAGCACGAAATTTTGCAGAACCGCCAAGTGTCCTTGCATTTGTTGAGAGAGGATTTAAATCATCCGCTCATTCAAGGCAATAAGTTCAGAAAATTAAAATATAACTTAATCGAGGCACATGCGCAGGGGCATCAAACTTTATTGACTTTTGGTGGGGCTTACTCTAATCATATCCATGCTACGGCAGCGGCAGGCAAGGCGTTTGGGTTTAAGACCATTGGCGTTATCCGTGGAGATGAGCTGAAAAACAAGCCGAGAAACGCCACGCTCAAAGAAGCTGAGCAAATGGGCATGAAATTGCATTTTGTAACGCGCAAAGATTATCGCAGAAAAAGCCAAGATTATTTCATCGATGATTTGCACGATTTATTTGGGGATTTTTATTTGGTGCCCGAGGGCGGAACCAATGATTTTGCCATCAAGGGCTGCGAGGAGATTTTGCATGCGGGTACACAAGATTTTGATTATATCGCTTGTGCCATGGGAACGGCAGGAACATTTACGGGGATTTTAAAATCAAGCAATCCGCACCAGAAAGTGCTTGGTTTTCCTGCACTTATGGATTGCGAATTTTTGCTCGAAACCGTGAAAAAATATACAGATAAAACAAATTATGAAATTATTAACGCATTTCACTTCGGTGGATTTGGTAAATTTAATCGAGATTTAATTAGTTTTGTCAACGATTTCAAAGAAAACCAGAAAGTCCAGCTAGAGCCACTCTATACGGGCAAAATGTTGTTCGGGATTTTGGATCTTGTAGAAAAAGGTTATTTCCAGCCCGAGTCTAAAATTTTAGCCGTGCATACAGGTGGGCTTCAGGGGATAAAAGGTTTTAATGAAAGATTTAAAAACAAATACAATATAGACTTTTAAACCTAAATAATATATGAAAAAACTTTTTTTAGCCTTTGCATTAGTGGCGTTTGCGACTACAAGCTTTGCACAAGACCGCGATGTGGAGTATGTGAAAAAATATGCACTTCTTGCAGTGCAAGAAATGAATAGATATCAAATCCCTGCAAGTATCACCTTGGCACAAGGAATTATTGAAACCGCGGGTGGGCAATCTAGATTGGCAGAGCAAGCGTTCAACCACTTTGGGATTAAGTGTAAAGAGAATTGGACAGGCGGAAGAATTTACCACGACGACGATGCGCGTGGCGAATGCTTTAGAAAATATAACAAAGTAGAGGATAGCTATCGCGATCACTCCAAATTTTTAGCAGAGCGTCCTTATTACAAAAAACTATTTGAATTGCCACTCACCGATTACCGTGCTTGGGCATATGGACTTAGAAAGGCAGGCTACGCGACCAATCCTCGCTATGCACAAATGCTAATTTCAAAAATCGAAAAATTAAATTTAGATGCATTTGATAAATTAAATCCCAATGCCGATGAAGTTTACACAAAACTTGTTTCGTTATACGGAAATGTGAATAAAAAAGACATTTTAGGCTACAATGTGAGCGAAACTTATGTGGCTGCAACGCCTGCACCAGAAAAGACTCCACAAGTAGTCGCCGTGCCGCCAAGCCAAAATGTTCAGCGTGAGAAACAAAAAGTGCAACAATTATCTGAAAGAAAGGCGACACCTGCACCGAAGGCTAAATTAACCAAAAATAGAATTAAACGCCACGCCAATCGCAGAGAATACATCGTGGTGAATCCAGGTGAAACCATCTTCCAAGTGGCGAGAGCCTACAACATTAGCGAAAGAAAATTGCTTAAATACAACGATCTCTCGGCTCCTAATAAATTAAAGGCAGGGCAAAATCTATTCCTTTGCAACAAAAGAAATCGAGGTATGCAAAAGACTTACCGTGTACAACGAGGCGATAATATGTATTTAATCTCTCAAAAAATGGGCATTAAATTAAATAGCCTTTATCGCAAAAACAGAATGAAACCAGGCGAAGAGCCACAAGTGGGAGAAATTTTATATCTTAGAAGCAAGAAACCAAGAAATTAAAAAAAAAGAAATGAGATATCAACGAAGTAGTGCATTGTTCAAAGAAGCACAAGAAGTATTGCCAGGTGGAGTAAATTCGCCTGCGAGAGCTTTTAAATCCGTGGGCGGAACTCCCGTATTTGTGGAAAGAGCCAAAGGAGCGTATTTGTATGATGTAGATGGTAACGACTATGTAGATTTAATCAACTCTTGGGGACCGATGATTTTGGGGCATGCCCATCCAGCTGTAACGCAAGCCATCATTGAGCAAACCGAAAAAGGAACTTCTTTTGGCACACCGACAGAATTAGAAACAGAAATCGCTGATTTGGTGGTGAATAATGTGCCAAATTTAGATAAAATCCGTTTTGTAAACTCAGGAACCGAGGCTTGTATGAGTGCGATACGCTTGGCAAGAGGTTATACCAATCGCGAGAAAATCATCAAGTTTGAAGGCTGCTACCACGGGCATTCAGATAGTTTCTTGATCGAGGCAGGAAGTGGTCTAGCTACTTTTGGTAAACCTAATAGCCCAGGCGTTACACAAGGTACGGCTAGAGATACTCTGCTTGCCACGTACAACGATATCGAGAGCGTAAAAAATATTTTCAGTGAAAATGAAGGGCAAATCGCTGCCGTGATCATAGAACCCGTAGCAGGAAATATGGGTTGTGTGCCACCACGCGACTTTTTCCTTGAAGAATTGAGAAAAGTGTGTACTCAAAACGGTGCACTTTTGATTTTTGATGAGGTGATGACAGGGTTCCGCTTGGATTTTGGTGGTGCGCAAAAATTGTTTAACATCGATGCAGATATCGTAACTTATGGTAAAGTAATCGGAGGGGGCTTGCCAGTAGGTGCCTTTGCGGGGCGCAAAGAAATTATGGATTATTTAGCACCGCTAGGTCCTGTGTATCAGGCGGGAACTCTCTCGGGGAATCCACTCGCTATGCGAGGCGGATTGACAACGCTTGAACTTTTGATTAAATCGCCAGAAAAATACGACGAATTAGAAGAAACAAGCCTTAAAATTGCCGAAGGAATCAATAAGATTTTAATCGAAAAAGGCATAGCACACAGCATTAATTTAGTGGGATCGATGATGACACTTTTCTTCTCTGAAGAGGAAATTGTAAATTTTGAAACAGCTAAAACTGCACATAATGAGAATTTCAATAAATTTTTCCATTATATGTTGAAAAAAGGTGTATATTTGCCTCCTAGCTCTTTTGAGACATGGTTCATAGGAATGGCGATTGGCGATAAAGAAATCGATAGGATTCTTTCAGCCGTTCAGTCATTTGAACTATAAGGCAAAAGTTGGGGGATTAGCTCAGCTGGCTAGAGCGCTTGCATGGCATGCAAGAGGTCATCGGTTCGACTCCGATATTCTCCACTCAAAAGCCACTTCACGGTAAGTAGCGAAGTGGCTTTTTTATTTTAGTTAATCTCGCTAGGAGAGAGCTTTATTTAAATTAGAAATTTTTTATATAGGTTAGGTTTATAAAGAAAATCCCTCAAATGTATTTTTGAGGGATTTTT
Source organism: Ornithobacterium rhinotracheale DSM 15997 (assembly GCF_000265465.1). Classification (NCBI taxonomy): domain Bacteria; kingdom Pseudomonadati; phylum Bacteroidota; class Flavobacteriia; order Flavobacteriales; family Weeksellaceae; genus Ornithobacterium; species Ornithobacterium rhinotracheale. Next base: position 685,197 of record NC_018016.1, on the reverse strand, counting down.
GATTTTTGCGCTTTTTTATTCTTTAATCTTCAACTTGGATTCTCTCGCCCGCAGTTCTTGAAAGGAAACCTGGCGCATAGAAACTTTGAATTTCCGAATATCCGTTGGAGAAATCGCCTGCGTTATTCACGAGCAATTCATACTCAATAATGTGGAAACCTTTGCCTAAACGATCAATAAAGAAATGTGTTGCGATGTCTTTGGTGCTTTGGTAATAAGCCAAGCCAGAAACCCAACGGTAGCCAGAGATTTGCTGAACAGGCTCTAAGCCTGCGGCACGCATATCTTTTAAGTGAACAAACTCCATGTCGCGATCGGCTTGTATTTTTAATCTTACCAAAACGATATCGCCAATATTAAGCGGTGTTTTTTCGTTGATTGGGATTAGTTTTTCATGATCGTTCATGTTAGAGCGTTTGTACATTTCTTTTTTCACGCTTAAGCCCGTTTCGGTGCTTTTCACTTTATCCATATTTTCTAAATATTGATAGTAGAGTGCTCCCCAAGCGGTGCCTGGCGTTTCTTTTTTCAATTCGATTTCGCCTAAACTTGGTTTTATTTGATTAGGTTGCCAAGTCTCGTTGTACACGCCACCGATTTCGTCTCCTTTGGTGGGTTGCCAATTTTTGCCACCAATTTTGATTGTTACTTCCGTGCTTTCGTTCATTAAGTTTCCACCTACATTAAGCAAGGCATTCACGGCAGCAGCGGTGTTTTTGTTATTGTCCCATTGGTTGGTTTCTTTGTTTTTAAGGAGCCAAATTTTCATTAAATCTACACTTTCTTGGTCGTTGCTCACTTTTTCAAAAGCTCTGATTAAAAGGGCTTGACGTTCGATGTCTGAATAGAACCATGAGCTAAATTTCTCGTTCCAATACATGCCCATTTCTTCGGAAATGGTAGCGCGTTCTTTGATGAAGTGCATCACTTTTTGTGCTTCGGCTTTGCGGTTGTAATTGTTTAGGGTTAAAGCCAAAACACCTTTGCCTCGAATGGTGTAATTGTTTAAATGATTAAATGATTCCTTCAGTACAAAATCATTGATTTTTCTTAATTTGGCATTCAGCGGATAATCTTTTACAAAGAAAGATCTGCCGTATAAGAATCTCGTAACACGATCGATTAAAAATTGTTTTTCAAATGGATTTTTAACCTCTTGCCAGTCGGCGATGATTTTGCTGTCTAGATAGGAAATTAAATTGCCAATAATTCTTTTGGTAGAATTTTTATACTCTGGGTGGTCGTTTAGAAATTCGCCTAAATTCTGCAAAACATACACCGATTCGTAAAGATTAGGTAGCCCATCTTTAAACCAAGGGAAAGCACCATTTCTCAGTTGCATTTCGCCTAATTGAGAAAGATAACGATTGATGTTTAATTCAGCTTGATTTTTATTGAAATAATTAGATAATTGATACATTCTTTCTTTCTCATCTTTTGCCTCCACTGTCCATGGGGTGGCTTGCAAGGCTAAATTTTTGTACTCGCTGTTTTGATTCAATGGTGATTCAAATTTGTTTTGCTCACGATAGGATTTCCAGTAGTTTTCAAACTTAGGATTGTCTTTCATGATTTGGTAGCTCATGGCATTGGAGATAAAGCCGTTTAAGATATTATCTGTGGTTTTAAAATCAGGATTGTCCAGATAAGGCAAGGCGAGCACCGCAAACCAGCTTGGATTTTTAGTAAATTCAAATTTCATAGAAATATTATTTCTCGTTTTTGAATTTTCTTCGATGTTTGGCATCACAAAACGCTTGCTTTGTCCTTTGTTTACATAAACGGGCATAGTCTCGGTCACCAAAACTTGGTTGCTCAAAATCGGCAACATATTTTCTACGCCGTCTTGGTGTTTTTTGCCTTTGGCAAACACGCGGAATAGCACAACATCCAAATTGCTCGGAATTTCGATTTTCCAAGTTACGACTTGGGTGCCATGGGCTGGGATATTTACCGATTGAGATTTGTTTTTAAGCTTAAAGTTTTTGTCTAGCGATTGGTTGTTATTCGGGTTGATTAAATTTAAACTCACCTGAGCCTCGATGGCTTGATCGCTCAGATTATCTACTCTGGTTTTTAGATAAATTTCGTCGCCCACACGCAAGAATCTTGGCATGTTTGGGGTTACCATTAATTCCTTTTGTGTTTTTACCGATTCGTTTAAATAGCCAAAGCTGAAATCCTTGGTTTGCGCCAAAGCTTGGAAATTCCAAGTCGTTAAGCTCTCTGGAGCTGTAAATTCTACCCAGAAATCCCCATTGGCATCGGTTTTTAAATCAGGGTAGAAAAAGGCGGTTTCGTTTAAATTTTTTCGGATAGATAGATTTTCTTTTGGCTCGTTGTCTTTAAAATTTCTTGGGTTATTCCCTATAACTACTCTTTCTTCTTTTAAGGCTGATTTTAGGGCAGATAAATCTACAGCCTTTGCAACACCTTCAAGCGATCCCGTAAAAGCTGCTCGTTTTTGTCTGCCAAAGCCTACCACTATGTCATAATTTGTGGAGCTTAAATTTAAACCAAAAAGATTTAACGATAATGGGAAATTGTATTCTTTAAATTTAATGTCTTCAGTCTCTGGAATTGTACTAAAGAATTTTAAAATATTATTGTATGCCGTGTGATAATTATAGTTTGAACGATATGGGAAAAAGTTGATGTTGTTTTTTCTATAAATAGCATTGAGCGAAGCGTCGTACATAGTTGCCAAAACTTCGGATTCTGCCGTTTTTCCATTTTTTCTAAGCACTTTAAACTTCCATTTTTCGCCTTTTCCTGGCTCTAGTAGCGAGCGGAAGGTTTCGGTTGTGATTTCTAATTTTTTATTATTAAAAGGAACTAAAATGGTGAAATTTTCGCTTTGGGTATAGTTGAATTTTTCATACGAAAGGCTCAAGGAAATATTGCCACGATATTCCTCTTTGATTGGAATTTCGTAGCGAATAAGTTTGCCATACACTGGTACAAATTCTCTTTTGATTAGCGTATTGTTCTTGCCATAAATCTCAATTTTCACATGTCCTCCTTTGGCAGCTCCGCCGAAATATACAATGGCTTTTTCGCCAGGATTGAACTGTTTGCTTTGATCAAATTGCATTACAAAAAACGCATTTTCATTGATTTTTAAACTTTGGTCGTCAAGGACTACTATATTGCGTTCCGTTTTTATTTCGGCACCATTTGCATTTTGAGAAATGATAAGTTTGTAGTGCCCCGCTGCCAATTGTTGTGGCAATTGAAATTTAGTATTTTCTTGTGTTGTGTATTCTTCCGCAAAAACTAAATTTTTCACTTTAAGCGAGTCGCCCATGTATGCAACATGCGGCAATTCTTTTATAAATTCGGATTTTGATAAAATTTCGTAATCGCTATTGTTTTTAAACGGAATTAAAATTCTATCATTTGGTTCGTAGGCAAATAACTCGACTTTTACTTTTTCAGAAACAGGCTGATTATTTACATTAAATGTTTTAATGTCAATTTCTTTAAAGTTAGAACTTAATTTGCTTCCTTGGGTTTCTGTTGTGATGTAGAAAGGCACATTTGAGAAAGAATATCGTTTGTTGGCACTATGCGTTTCGCCCGAAGGGTCGGTTACTTTTACGCGTACATCGTATGAGAAATATTTAGCTTGGCTAGCAGGAGCATTGCTTGTGGCGTCAAAGCTAATTTCAAAATTTCCTTGCGCATTGGTTGCGGTTTTTCCACTTTTGATTTGCACCTCTTTTCTATTTGAAAAAAAGAAACGATAAGGCTCAAGTTCTATGCGGCGCACATTGTATTCTACCGTAGCGTTCGGGATATTGGCTCCTGCATAAGACATTACATTTCCTGTAATATTCACTGTTTGGTTCAATGTAGCTTGCCCTTCGTATGGATTGAGTTTTACTTCAAAATTTGGGCGTTTGTACTCTTCTACTCTGATTCCTGTTTGTCCTAAATCTTTAATCATCAATTGGTAGTTGCCAGGCATGTCATTGGTAGGGAGAATAAAAGATGTGGTTGAAGAACCAAAGCTATTAGTTTTTATTTCTTTGCTTGCAATAGTCTCGTATTTAGCATTTTTGAGCAATATAGTGTAGTTAAGATTTGTTTTTGGACGCATATTTACATCGTCGTAAACAATGGCTTTTACAAAAACTTCTTGTCCAGGGCGATACAAATTTCTATCGGTTAAGATTTTAGCACTGGTATGCTCAAAGTTATCTTCTTTTGTTTTTTTTGCTTCAGGATAAAAATTTACAAAAACACCATCTTTTTCTAAATAATATTCAAGGTAATATCTGCGAGAGGTGAGAGAAAAAGGAATCACTCCGTTTTCATCTGTCACCACGGGTGTTTTTTTGATTATTTTTCCCAATTCTTGGTCATAAACCAGAATAGTTGCTTTAGCTTTTTTAAGCGGTGCATTGGTGTTTTTATCCGTAAGAAGAAGCTTGTCGTTGTTCCAATCTCTTACAGTGATCTCGGAACCAGACAAAGCAGATTTTTCATTAAAATCGGGGCGAGAGGAGAAGAGCAAGTAATAATTTCCTTTTGGGAAAGCTAACGGAAATACGGTTTTGTGCGTTTTTAAATCATCAAATTTTTTAAGTGTTATTTCCCCTTTTGCTGCGATTTTAAAATTTTTAAAACCCTCAATTTCCACAGAGGAATATTCTCCAAGTCTGTAGCGTAATCTTTTGTTCAAAGTGCGCTCATACAATCGGTAATAAATCTTATTTCCGGTATTTTTGTGGCTGATTTCAATGGGTGAATTAGTGTTTGGCGACCAGCTAGTAAGGCTTTTTATTTGAATTTCGGGTGCTACCAATTTTTGGGCTAAAATTTCTAGATAAGGCGTGTAGGCAAAATCCTTAAATTGCTCGATTTTGGCAATTACTAGCTCATAAATCGCAGGGCTTGCTTCTTCGTTTTGTTCCACCCATTGTAGCAGTGCCATGCCGCTCCATGGGTTATTGCTATTTTGAGTGTAGAGCTCTTTTAATTCTGCTAAATATTTTTCTTTGCTAACCTGTTCATCGTTCCATTGCTCCTTTAGGATTGCAATTTCATAATACAGCCAATTTGGACTTTTTTGTTGTTTTTGGTAGTCCCTCAATTTAATTAAATATTGATTGGCAGCTTCGGATTCTTGCGAAAAATTATCCATGATTTCATAAGCTTCATAAAGCACCAAATCATACAATGTTTTGATTAAAATATTTTTTTGCAAGTCGCCTTCCACGAGGAGTTTATAATCTTTAAGTGGCTGGTCTAGAAGGGCAGGATTAGCAGTGGCTTCGTTCAATAATTCTTTGATGGCTTCGATTTTTTGCTGCTGCGTCCATTCTCTGAAATCCTCGCTGCGTTGTGAGGTAGAGAAGTTTTTACTCATAGAAGGGATATAGTAAGTATTGTAAAGCTTGGCTAAATACGCCTGCCAAATAGCGCGTTCGGTGCCTTTGCTTTTTTGAATTTCAGATTTAAAAAGATTTACAATATCCAGCTTGTTATCTACCTTGTCGCTCACCGAAGTTTCGACATTAGCTTTGATTAGCAAAGCCTTGATTTTGCTCGGGAGGTCGTTGTTTTTTTCTGCTTTTTGGTAAATTGCCTCTAGGGCTGGAACGAGCGATTTGTAATCACCATTTTCCACTTTTTTTTCAATCTGATTCCAATCTTGCATCAAGTTTTTATTTTGGGCATTAAGGTTCCATGAAATAAAGATGAGTAATGTTAAGAAAAGCCACTTTTTCATATTACAGTATTTTGAGTTTAAAGATACTCATTTTTAGAGATATACAAATTCTTTTTTTGTTAAAAAATAAGCTGCATTTAAAATTGTTTACAAATAAGAAATTTAGCTCTATGAAATTAAAAAGAAAAATGTTAACTTTGTGAAATATGTCTTCACGCTGGTTACTCAAGCCCAAACCACTCGCAGAGAATGTAAAAGCTTTGCAGGATTCCCTAAAAATTTCGGAGTCCCTATCCCGTATTTTGGTTCAGCGGGGCATCACCACTTACGATGAGGCTAAGGATTTCTTTCGTCCGCAACTCTCTCATTTGCACGATCCTTTCCTCATGAAAGACATGGACAGAGCCGTAGAACGCATCCTTTCTGCGCTCAATAATCAAGAAAAAATCATGGTGTATGGCGACTACGATGTCGACGGGACGACTTCGGTGGCGTTGATGTACACTTTTTTAAAAAATCAAACTGATAATGTAACTTATTACATTCCAGATCGCTATAAAGAAGGTTACGGCGTGTCCAAAGAAGGCATGGACTATGCAGCCGATAACGATATTCAGCTGATTATCTCGCTCGATTGTGGGATTAAAGCTAACGAAATGGTGGCGTATGCCAAAGAAAAAGGCATCGATTTCATCATTTGCGATCACCACTTTCCTGGCGATAAATTGCCCGATGCCGTGGCGGTGCTCGATCCCAAACGCGAAGATTGCCAGTATCCTTACGATGGGTTAAGTGGTTGTGGCGTAGGCTTTAAACTTATTCAAGCTTTGGCTAAACCTTTGAAAGTTTCAGACAAAGAGTTGTTCAGTTATTTGGATTTGGTAGCGGTGAGCATAGCAGCCGATATAGTGCCGATAACGGGAGAAAATCGGATTTTGGCACATTTTGGGCTTAAGGTTTTAAACACTTCGCCACGTTTAGGCTTAAAAATGTTGATTCCTAAAGAATCAGTGGGCCTGGTCAATGTGAGCAAAATCGTGTTTGCCATTGCGCCGAAAATCAATGCGGCGGGAAGAATCAAGCAAGCGACCGATGCGGTAAAACTACTCATTACCGAAAACGAAATCACCGCACGCCGCTATGTGAGCGAAATCAATGATTTAAATAAAGAGCGCAAGGAGCTCGACTCGCTGATTACCGATGAAGCGCTCAATCAATTGGCAGAAGAAGACGAAACTAAATTTACCACTGTGGTCTACGACCCAAATTGGCACAAAGGTGTCATCGGGATTGTGGCTTCGCGCCTTACCGAAGTGTATTATCGCCCGACGGTGGTTTTTACACAAGGAGACAACGGAATGCTGGTGGCTTCTGTGCGCTCGGTAAAGGGGTTTGATGTATACGAAGCCTTGGTGGAATGTGGCGATTTGCTCGAGCGTTTTGGCGGCCACATGTACGCCGCAGGGCTTACGATGAAGGAAGTGAATTTGCCGAATTTTAAACGAAGATTTGAGCAAATTGTGAGTAGAAATATTCACAAAACCCAACAAATCCCGACCATAGAAATTGATACGGAACTTAGTTTTAAAGAAATCACTCCTAAGTTTGCGCGCATCTTAAAGCAAATGGAACCCTTTGGCCCAGAAAATTTAATGCCACATTTCCTGACAAGGGGCGTGCGCTCAGCGGGCGATGAACGCTATATGGGGCGTGGTAATGAGCATATTAAGCTCACGGTATATCATCCCGAAGTGCGCAAACATTTCACCGCGATTGGCTTTGGTATGGGGCATCATTTAAAACGAATGAAAACTGAAAGTTTTGACATGGTCTATGTCATCGAAGAAAATGTATGGCAAGGCAAAGCACACCTGCAAATCCGAATTAAAGATGTAAGGTTTGGCTAAAAATTAAAAAATCCTGAGTGTTCTAAACTCAGGATTTTTCTGTTTTAATACCCCTTCTCTTTTAATTCTTTGAATTTATCGCAGCCTAGCTGAAGCCCATTGTCGCAAGCCTTACCAAAATACTCTTTGGCTTTTTGGTAATCTTGTCTTACGCCCTTTCCGTTGTAGTACATTGAGCCTAAATTATATTGCGCTTTGGCAAATCCTTGCTCGGCAGCTTTTTGATACCACTCAAAGGCTTTGTGGTAATCTTGTTTTACGCCCTCTCCGTTGTCGTACATATAGCCTAAATTAAATTGCGCTTTGGCATGTCCTTGCTCGGCCGCTTTTTGATACCACTCAATAGCTTTTTCGTAATCTTGTTGTGTGCCTGTCCCTTTGTTGTACATTAATCCTAAGTTATATTGTGCATCGGCATCTCCTTGTTCAGCGGCTTTTTGAAGCCACTCTTTAGCTTTTTGGTAATCTTGTTGTGTGCCATCTCCTTTTATGTACATTACGCCTAAATTAAATTGAGCGCTGGCATCTCCTTGTTCGGCAATTTTTTGAACCCACTCGAAGGCTTTTTGTCTATCTTGTTCTGTGCCTTCTTCGTTGTCGTTCATCTCGCTTAAATTATGTTGAGCGTCGGCATCTCCTTGCTCGGCATCTAGAACTTCTTCGTATTTCTCGCCCTCCAATTGTTCTGTACGAGTTTCTGTTCCTTGCTTATTATTGGTGCAAGAAATAAATAAAATAAGTAAAAAAATAAATCTTTTCATATTATTTTTAATTGAGTTATTAATAAATTTCATTAAAGAAGAGAAGTTTTTGCTCATGGTATCGAAATTTTTAGCCTTAATATCGAAAAATTTGGCTGAACTATCGAAATTTTTAGGCGTTCAATCGAAAAATTTGGCTTTTGAGCCTAAAATTTTCTCTGATTTAATTAAAAACTTCTCTTCCTTACTTAAAAACTTGAGTTCAACGGGCAAAAATTAGCTTTCGCTAGCTGTATTTTCTGTTTCAGTAGTGTTTTTTTTGCGTGAACGAGGGAAAAATTGCCCTAAATCTTTGGCAATGCTCGTGGTGCCTGGCACATCTTCTTTGCTTAGGTAGCGAATGTTTCGGTAGAATGTGAGTGCTGCGGTGTAGTTGTCGTTATCGAGCAAGATTTTAGTGTCTGAGAGTTGCTCGGTCAAGCTATCAAGCAGTTGCAGGCGGTTTTCTATGGCTTTGCGTGCGGCAAAATCTTTGTCAAACTCCGCCTTGTCCATAAACACGGGTATATACTGCGGAAACTGCTCCATAAGGCTTTTAGATTTCTCTACAAAAAGTTTATTTTGCTCGGCAATGCGCCCAAATTGTTTGCGTTCTTCGGGCGTAAGGTTTCGGGTTTTGCCTTTCAAAACCTCGCCAATGGTTTTGAGTGCATCGTCAATTTTCTTTAAATCTTCGGTGGAAAATTCTACACTGATTAAATCATTTTTACTCATAAATGTTTCTTTAGGATTTATATTATTTTTTTGGTATTAACAAATGTACTAAAGTTTTTATATAAATACAAGCTGTGAATGAGGGCTTTAAAACTAATGCGCCTCCAGCCAGTTTTTGCCTACGCCACATTCCACCACGAGTGGCACATTGAATGCTATGGCGTGTTCCATGGTGTCTTTGATGAGGGCAGAAACTTGTTCTACCTCTGATTTTGGTGCTTCAAATACCAATTCGTCGTGCACTTGCCTGTTCTATTTTTGCAATTGCGGATAAATCTCAAAATATGCATCAATCAAATGATTATAGAAACGATAATTTATTTCTTTACTTTTTATTGAATTTAATTCGTTAAAATTTATTTTTAGTTTTACTATTTTAGTTATAAAATATTAATTAATGGTTTTGTTTTGTTAATTTTGTTTTTATTTTTGTGTTTTATCTTATATTCAGAGGGTGAAACATTAAAAAAAAGAATATGAAAAATAACATTGATGTAAAAGGTTATACAGATTTTGCCAACTTACCTTTTGGTTTGCAGTATATATCTGCGTTCTTTCTGGTTTTTGGGTTGGCTTTTTGTGGTTCAGTTTTTTTTAGCTACTTGATATTTAAAGAAGAATTAAGCGGTTTTAATCAAGTTTATGCAAACTTGCTCATTGCATTTGTTATTGTAACACCTTATTTCGTAAATAAAATGATTCAAAGAAAAAAAACAAAAAATTACGAATCAAAGGTGAAGGTTGTAAATATACCGCTCGGTATACAATATGTGTTAGCATTTTTTCTAATCTTTGGAGTTGCTTTTTGCAGTTACATTTTCTTTAGCTATTTAGTTTTTGGTGAGCGACTGAATGGATTTAGTCAGATTTATATTAATTTGCTTATCACATTTGTTATTATAACATCTTATTTTATAAATAAAATGATTAAGAATAAAAAAGAGGCTTAAATGCCTCTTTTATTATTGTTAAATTTTAATGCGCCTCCAGCCAGTTTTTGCCTACGCCACATTCTACCACGAGTGGCACATTGAATGCTATGGCGTGTTCCATGGTGTCTTTGATGAGGGCAGAAACTTGTTCCACTTCTGATTTTGGTGCTTCAAATACCAATTCGTCGTGCACTTGCAGGAGCATTTTGGTTTGGAAATTCTCCTCTTTTAATCGTTGATGAATTTTCACCATCCCTAGTTTAATGATGTCTGCCGCACTACCTTGCACGGGCGCGTTCACGGCGTTTCGCTCGGCGTGGCTTTTCACTACATAATTATTAGAATTAATGTCGCGCAAGTAGCGGCGTCTGCCCAAAATCGTTTCTACATAACCTTGTTTCCTTGCCAGTGCAATTTGGTCTTGAATGTATTTTTGCAATTGCGGATAAGTTTCAAAATACGCATCAATCAAATCTTTGGATTCGCCACGAGAAAGACTCGTTTGTTCGCTCAGCCCAAAGGCAGAAACGCCATAAATAATCCCAAAATTCACCGTTTTGGCGTGGCTTCGTTGTTCGCGTGTTACTTCATTTAGCGGAACGCCAAACACCTTAGACGCCGTTGCTGCGTGAATATCTTCGCCATTGTTAAACGACGCCATCATCGTTGGGTCTTGGCTCAGTCCTGCAATCAGTCTTAATTCAATTTGAGAATAATCGGCTGCAATCAGCACATGCTGCTCATCTTTAGCAATAAAAGCCTTGCGCACTTCCTGCCCGCGTGGCGTGCGGATCGGGATATTCTGCAAATTTGGATTATTGGACGCCAAACGCCCCGTAGCTGCCACCGTTTGTGCAAAACTGGTATGCACACGCCCTGTGATAGGGCTCACTTCTTGTGGCAAACTGTCTACATAAGTGGATTTTAATTTTTGCAATTGGCGGTATTCCAAAATTTGCTCAATGATAGGGTGCTTGTCAGAAAGTTTAGACAAAACATCTTCTGAGGTAGAATATTGCCCTGTTTTGGTTTTTTTTGGTTTTTTGACCAATTCCATTTTTTCAAAAAGAATTTCGCCCAATTGTTTCGGAGAATTTAGGTTAAATTCCTCGCCTGCGTATTCAAAAATCTGTTTCTCTAGCTCGGTCATGTCGCTATCTAGCTCCTTTGAAATTTCTGCCAAAGCAGGCACATCTAGTGCAATGCCCTCTTTTTCCATGTCGGCAAGCACTTTCACCAGTGGCATCTCTACTTCGTTAAATAACTTTTCAGCCTTTATTTTTTCGATTTTAGGCTTAAAAACTTCTTTGAGTTGCAAAGTTACATCGGTGTCTTCTACGGCATATTCCGTTTGCTCGTTCAATGGGACTTGGTCAAAACTTTTTTGATTTTTCCCTTTTTTTCCGATGAGCGATTCAATGCTCACGGGCTTATAATTCAAATAAGTTTCTGCGAGAATATCCATGTTGTGTCGCATGTCGGGATTGATGAGGTAATGCGCCACCATGGTATCGTAGAGCGGAGCCGCCAGCTGAATGTTGTATTTAAACAAGACTTTGATGTCATATTTTAAATTCTGACCGATTTTTAAAATCTCAGGATTTTCCAGTACGGGGCGCAAAAGCTCAATCTTCTCTTGTGTTTCTTTTTCGTCTTGATTAAAGCTTACATAATAGCCTTTGCCAGCCTCGTAGCTAAACGCCATTCCCACTAGATTTGCTTCAAGAGCTTTAAGTCCTGTGGTTTCGCAATCTAGGCAGATTTGTTTTTGTTGTAAAAGTTTGCTCACCAAAATCTTTAATCCCATGGTGGTATCCACCAATTGGTAAAAATGTTCTTGGTTTTCGATGGTTTTAAACGCTGAATTTTCTTCGCTTGGTTCTTCTTCCAATTGGTCGAAAAGAGTAGGCGCAGTGACGGTAGCTTCTGCCTCGGCAGGAGAATCTAAGCCATACGCACGGAATAAATTTTCGGTAAGTCGTTTAAATTCTAAATCCGTAAAGATTTCTTTAATTTTTTCAAAATCAGGTTGTTCCACAATCAAAGATTCTTCATCAAACTCCACAGGGGCGTCGGTCAAGATGGTGGCTAATTTTTTAGACAAAAAGGCTTGTTCCTTGTTTTCTTCAACATTTATTTTTTGTTTCCCTTTCAGATCGTTGATGTGCTCATAAAGTCCTTCCATTGATCCATATTTCTCAATGAATTTTTGTGCCGTTTTGGGACCAATGCCAGGGATTCCAGGAATGTTGTCGGCGCTGTCGCCCATCATGCCTAGATAATCAATGATTTGTTTGGGATCTTTTACCCCAAAATTTTCTTGCACTTCTTTCACGCCCCAAATCTGAATGCCCCCGCCTCGCGAAGCAGGTTTATACATCTTGATATGCTCGCTCACCAATTGGGCAAAATCCTTATCGGGCGTCATCATAAAAGTGGTAAATCCATCTTTTTCCGCTTTTTTAGCCAAAGTCCCAATTACATCGTCTGCCTCATAGCCCTCTGCGTAGAGCACGGGGATTTTCATTGCACGCAAAATCTCCTGAATGTATGGCACGGCAACCTTAATTCCCTCGGGTGTTTCGTCGCGCGTAGCTTTATAGTCAGGGAAATATTCATGTCTTAAAGTATTTTGTTTCCCGACATCAAACACTACGGCAAGGTGCGTAGGTTTTTCTTTTTTCACCACTTCCAAAAGCGAATTCATAAATCCCATAATGGCAGAAGTATTTAGCCCTTTGGAATTGATTCTTGGATTTTTAATAAAGGCATAGTATCCTCTGAAAATTAAAGCATAAGCGTCGAGTAAAAATAATCTTTTATCTTGAAGTGTAGACATAATCTGTGTTTTGGTTTTAAAAAAGGTAAAGATAAGTATTTTTTAAGTTTTAGCTTTGGTCTGGAGGCGTAATAAAAAAGTCGTGTAAATATTTTACACGACTTTTCCCCAAATAAAACTAATCGAAAATTTATTCAAAATTAGGTTTTCTCTTTTCTAAAAAGGCGGAAGTGCCTTCTTCAAAATCTTTGGTTTCAAAAAGGCTTCCAAATAATTTAATTTCGGCTTCTTGCCCATAAGGCGTAAATGCTGCGTTGATTGCCTTAATCGCTGCTGCCGTAGCTGTAGCCGAATTGTTGCAGAAAGTTTGAGCTAATTCAATGGCACTTTCCATTAATTTTTCGTGCGGAACAACATCATAAATCAATCCCCATTCTTTGGCTTTTTGCACAGGAAATTGTTTGCCCGTGAGGATAAATTCCAAAGCTCTTGCTTTTCCGATTAAAATCGGTAGGCGTTGCGTTCCGCCGTAGGCGGGAATTAAGCCCAAAGACACTTCTGGAAAGCCCATATTTGCTTTTTCCGATGCGATACGGATATGGCAAGCTAGTGCTAAATCAAATCTGCCACCTAAGGCGTGCCCATTAATGGCGGCAATGGTGGGCTTGCTCAAACGCGCCAATCGATTGAAAAGCACTTCTTGTCCGCGACGAGAAAGGTTTTCGCCTTTAGGTTTGTTAAAGCTTTTAAACTCCTTAATATCTGCCCCAGAAGCAAAAGATTCGTCGCCCTCGCCCGTGATGATGATGGCACGCACACTGTCGTCGTTTTCTAAATCGTAGATCAAATGCCCAAATTCTTCAATAGTAGCAGCGTCTAGCGCATTGAGCAAATGCGGACGATTGATATAAACAATTGCGATTTTGCCTTCTCTTTCTAGGATTAAATTTTTAAGTTCCATGATCGATTATTTTTTGTATTTGCTAAGGGTTGATTTCGTGAAATCCGAGAGCACCAATTGCCCGCTAATGGCTGCTTTGGCAAAAAGTTCGGTATCCCAGTTTTCGGTATTTTGCCAGAATACTTTTTTGATTTCTGCCATAGCTTCAGGGCTGTATTGGCTCAGTTGTTCGGTAAATTCGTTCAACCCGTTTACGAATTCTTCGTTTGAATTATAAACTTTATGATACAAGCCTTTTTCCTTGCACCAGAGTGCACTTTTCCATTCTTTTGGGTTTAGTGTAAGTTCCGAAAGTGCATTCAGTCCTATTTTTCTGCGCACGGCAGGCTCCACTACAAAGGGACCAATCCCGATGGAAAGTTCGCTCAATCGCACTTGTGATTGGGCTGTTGCAATGTTGTAATCGCAAGCCGCTGCAAGCCCTACGCCTCCGCCCACGACTTTGCCCTGAATGGCTCCGATGATGAATTTAGGACATTGTTTCATGGCGAGAATTACACGCGCAAATCCCGAAAAAAACTTTTTTCCTTGTTCAAAATTATCGATTTTAAGCAATTCTTCAAACGAAGCACCTGCACAGAATACACTTGTGCCACGACTCTGCAAAACGATGAGTTTTGCATCGTTGTTTTTGCCTGCGTCTTCAATATGTTTTTCTAATTCGTTAAGTTGTGAAGTGGGAAAAGAATTGCTCTTTGGGTGAAAAAACTCAATATAAGCGATTTTGTTTTTTATCTCGGTTTTTACATATGCTTCCATAAAATCTAAATTAAGTTATTTAGACTTTAAAGTTACGGATTAAAAATTGAAAAATCAAAAATTTAGGATTAATTAAGCCTGTTTCCAATAATGCTTATAGTAATGAAGGCTCAAACCACCTGCTCTGAAAATCATCCAAATTAAGAATGCAAGCCAAATTCCTACTAAGCCAAAACCTAAGTAATAAAATAGAATTAAAGGCGGAATAAATCCGACTAAAACTGCGAGCATAAAGACATTGCGCAAAATACGGGTTTCGCCCAAGCCTTTGTAAATGCCGTCCATCATAAAAGCCACGGAGTTGATCGGTTGCATAAGTGCTACCAAAAAGAATGCGGTGTAAAAAGTTCGCTGCACCAGCTCATCGTGCGTGAGCATTTCGGCAATGGGGCGTTGCAAAACATAGTAGGCGATGCCGAGCAAAATTCCTATGAAAAGCATAATTTTTAGTACATCAAAAACGAGCAAATTCAGTTTTTTTAAATCCTTGGCACCAAATAATTTTCCTGCAATGGCACGCCCTGCATTGGCATAGCCGTCGAGAAAATACGAAGAAAAAAGCCAAACCTGAATCAGTAATGTATGTGCTGCCACATATTGGTTGTTCTCGCCATGCCCGAGCAAACTCGCCATTCTGAACGCTAAAAATAAAGCTACATTTAGCGAAAATGTGCGTAAAAACAAATCCACACTCATGCGAAGTGTGCGAAATAGTAGCGGATGCCTTTTGCGCACTTGCAAAGTCTTAAACGGTGTTTTTCGCCATAATTGAATGAAGGCTAAAATAAACATTAAGCCTTGCGCAATTACACTGGCAAAGGCGATCCCGCGCACGCCGGCATTTAGCCCATAGACAAAAAATAAATCCAGCCCAATGTTGGTGAGACCGCCCACTAGGCTTATGCGCATTGCCCAAGTGGTGTTTTGCAACCCGCGGAATATGCCAAAAATAGTAAGCGTTAAAAGCGTAAACGGAAAACCCCAAACTCTGATTTTAAGATAGGGAATTGCCATTTCGAGTAATAAATCTTTGGCGCCATAAAGTTTTAAAATCCAAGGGGCTAAAAGGAAACTCCCCGCCGAAAGTAGCAATGTGATGCCTAGATTAATCCAAAAAACTTGCGAATTGAGCGAAATTAAATGTTTCAAGCGATTTTGCCCTACGGCGTGTGATACCAATGCCGAAAGTGCACTCGAAGTTTGCACAAAAATCCATGTGAGTGCCGAGAGGAAAGACCCCACAAGCCCAATGGCTCCCAAGGCTTCGGCGGTGTGCATAGGAAGCCGACCTGCCACGGCGGTATCGGTGAGCGAAATAAGTGGTTCTATGATTCCTGCAAAGATGGCGGGAAAGGCTAATCGGTTGATTTCTTTGAAACTTACTTTTTGCGCTGGCATTGGGCAAAGGTAAGGCTTTAAATAAAAATATTTCAATCCTACAAGAATTTGAAGATGAGAAAAATCAATGAAGATTATCGCTGTTTTTAATTTTAATTTAAAATGAAATGCCGTACCTTTACACTCAAATTTATTAATCATAAATAAAGAATAATATGAAAGTTACCGTAGTAGGAGCAGGTGCTGTAGGTGCAAGTTGTGCTGAGTACATTGCTATTAAAAATTTCGCATCAGAAGTAGTGTTGGTTGACATTAAAGAAGGCTATGCCGAAGGGAAAGCCATGGATTTAATGCAAACAGCTTCTTTGAATTTGTTTGATACTAAAATCGTGGGTTCTACCAACGATTATTCTAAGACAGCAGGCAGTGATGTTGCCGTGATTACTTCTGGTATTCCTCGTAAACCTGGAATGACTCGCGAAGAATTAATCGGAACAAATGCTAATATTGTAAAATCAGTAGTAGAACAATTAGTAAAATACTCTCCAAATGTGATTGTAATCGTGGTTTCAAACCCAATGGATACTATGGCTTACCTTGTGCACAAAGCAACTGGATTGCCTAAAAACCGCGTAATCGGTATGGGTGGTGCACTAGATAGTGCTCGTTTCAAATACAGATTGGCAGAGGCTTTAGATTGCCCAATCTCTGATGTAGATGGTATGGTGATCGGTGCTCACAGTGATACTGGTATGTTGCCACTTACTCGTTTGGCTACAAGAAACGGAGTGCCAGTTTCTACTTTCTTGAGCAAAGAGCAATTAGGCAGCGTAGAGCAAGAAACAAGAGTGGGAGGAGCTACACTTACTAAACTTTTAGGAACTTCTGCTTGGTATGCGCCAGGTGCTGCAGTTTCTGAATTGGTGAGAGCTATCGCTCAAGATTCTAAGAAAATGTTCCCTTGTTCATTGTTATTAGAAGGAGAGTATGGCTTAAACGACATCAGCTTTGGTGTGCCTGCAATCATTGGTAAAAACGGAGTTGAAAAAATCGTTGAGGTTGAACTAAACGAAGAAGAAAGAGCTAAATTTGATGCTGCTGTTGCGCAAGTAAGAGAAGTTAATAAAGCATTAGACGC
This sequence comes from Ornithobacterium rhinotracheale DSM 15997, assembly GCF_000265465.1. Classification (NCBI taxonomy): domain Bacteria; kingdom Pseudomonadati; phylum Bacteroidota; class Flavobacteriia; order Flavobacteriales; family Weeksellaceae; genus Ornithobacterium; species Ornithobacterium rhinotracheale. Next base: position 668,231 of record NC_018016.1, on the reverse strand, counting down.
TTAATTTATTTAATCAATTAGTTTTTACATAATTAAAAATCCGCTTTTCATTGAAAAGCGGATTTTCTTTTTTTTTGAGGTTTTAGTTTTTACCTAAATTGGTGAATTGTTGTTGATTCTCCATTTACTATTCATCTAAATCACTTCAAAATATATGAGCCCAATAATTAGCAAAATTGATATAGAAGAAAAAATGGTGTATATGAAAAATGCTTTACCATTGTAATGGGGGTATTTTTTAATCAACTTATTTAAGTTGTTGATTCTGAAAATAATAAGATAATTAATTGAATAGAAAATAGAAAATGGAATAGCAAACAGGATTAATTTATTAATCTGTTTAATTTGGGTTAGGTGTAAATCTCCTATCCCTATCGTATAAGGAGCTATATTGATATTGAGTATAATTAATAGAATAAAGCTTAACGATAAGCAGTTCATAAATACGCATAAAAATAGCCCTAAAAAAGGAAAAATATAAATGTCGTTATGTTTCTTTTTGCAGAACACAATCGCATCTACCCAAACAGTATAATACCAGTGCTTTATAAAGTGAAATGGATTTTTTACAAGCATAGCTTAATAAATTAAATGTTGTTTTATTAATTTAACGGGGCTAAAAAAGCTCAGTTTGAGTGCCTTTGCCATGGCGGGTGAGCCCCAAATGGTCGTAAGCCTTCTGCGTAACTTCTCGACCGCGAGGAGTGCGCATCAAGTATCCTTCTTGGATTAAAAAAGGCTCATACACTTCTTCTATCGTGCCTGCGTTTTCTGCCACGGCAGTCGCGATGGTGGTGAGCCCCACAGGGCCTCCTTTGAATTTCTCGATAATAGTCGTCAAAATTCGGTTGTCCATTTCGTCTAAGCCGTTTTGATCCACTTTCAAAGCCGATAAACTGAATTGCGCCATTTTTTTATCAATTCTACCATTGCCTTTAATTTGGGCAAAATCCCTTGTTCTTCTAAGCAAGGCATTCGCGATACGAGGCGTGCCGCGGCTTCTGCCCGCGATTTCAATGGCGGCATCTTCGTCAATCGGTGTGTCGAGAATGCGAGCACTTCTTTCCACGATGGAGCTCAAGAGTTCTACATTATAGTATTCAAATCGGCAATTGATCCCAAAACGCGCACGAAGTGGAGCCGTGAGCAATCCCGAGCGTGTGGTGGCGCCAATCAAAGTAAAAGGGTTTAGCCCAATTTCCACAGAGCGAGCATTAGGTCCAGATTCTATCAAAATATCGATTTTGTAGTCTTCCATGGCGGAATATAAATATTCTTCGATGATGGGCGACATACGATGGATTTCATCGATAAACAAAACATCGTTTTCCTCGAGATTGGTGAGCAATCCTGCCAAATCCCCAGGCTTGTCCAATACAGGTCCTGAGGTGACTTTGATGTTTACGCCAAGCTCATTGGCAATGATATGTGCAAGTGTAGTTTTTCCCAAACCTGGAGGTCCATGAAGAAGCACATGGTCGAGCGATTCGCGACGCATTTTAGCCGCTTTGACAAAGATTTCTAAATTGTCTAAAATATGTGCTTGCCCTGCAAAATCACCGAAACTTTGCGGACGCACAAACTCCTCTTGTTGTAGCTCTTCTTTTGGGAAATACTCCTCTTCTGGATTTAAATAAGACATAGGGCAAATGTACTTATTTTTAAGCCGAGAAACTAAAAGTTTAATTATAAAATTAGGTTTAAAGCGTAATTGCCATTATTTTTGCACCGATGAAGAAAGGAGTATTACTTATAAATTTAGGGTCGCCAGACTCTACAAAAACTTCGGATGTTAGGAGATATTTACGCGAATTTTTATCAGACCCAAAGGTGATAGATGTTTGGTTTGTAAGAAACATCATTCTGCATCTATTTATTTTGCCATTTAGACCTAAAAAATCGGCAGAAGCCTATCGCAAAATCTGGTGGAAAGAAGGTTCTCCGCTCATTGTGCTCACCGAGCGTTTGCAGCAAAAAATGCAGGAAAAAGCAGATTATCCCATAGCCATTGGAATGCGTTACGGGAATCCATCTATCAAAAAAGGCTTGGAGGAATTAAAGGCACAGGGCTGCGATGAGGTGTTTGTGATACCGTTGTATCCGCAATATGCCATGAGCACCACAGAAACGGTGGTGGAAAAAACAGAGGAAGTGCAAAGGAAATATTTTCCAGAAATGAAGCTCACTTTTCAAGAGCCATTTTATAACGATGCAGATTATATTTCGGCATTGGCTGAAAGTATCAAAGGAGAATTGCCTGCGGAGTTTGATAAATTATTGTTTTCATACCACGGAATCCCAGAAAGGCATATCCATAAAACCGATAAAACAAATACTTGCCAAATCGGGAAATGTTGCTTTAAAGAAGATAATCCCTCGCATGCAACTTGCTACCGCCACCAATGTTATAAAACAACTGAACTTACACGCGAGGCGTTAGGTTTAGACAAAAAACAAGTAATGCAGTCGTTTCAATCAAGATTGGGCAACGATCCGTGGTTGCAGCCTTACACCGATGCCACTTTGGAAGGATTTCCTGCCAAAGGCGTGAAGAAAATTGCTGTTGTGGCGCCAGCCTTTGTTTCCGATTGTTTAGAAACTCTAGAGGAAATTGCCATGGAGGGAAAAGAAGAATTTTTGGAAGCTGGGGGCGAGGAGTTTCACTACATTCCGTGCCTGAACGATAGTCAGGTGTTTGTAGATTTGTTGCTTAAATGGTGCGATAAATTTGTTAAATTTTAAAATAAATTGTTGTAGTATTCTGTGAAAGGAATAACTTTGTTATATCATATAAAAATCTTCGTATGAGAAAGTTACTATTATTATCAGGGATTTTACTTTCTAGCATGGCGATGGCTCAGCTAGACAAAGTAAACAGCGAGTTAAACAAAACCGCTATTCAGCACAATGATACGATCGATGGCTGGAAAAAAGGAGGTACATTCTCTTTTTTATTCAATCAGTCGGCGTTTTCTAATTGGGTTGCTGGAGGAACCAATAACGTAGCTGGTAATGCTAGCATTAACTACGACGTTAATTACAAAAACGGTCCATGGACATGGGATAATAAATTTATTTTGGCTTATGGTTTGTCCAAAAATCAAGGGCAAGAATTTAGAAAAACCGATGATAGGTTAGAAATCAATTCACTGGTAGGTAGAAGAGCTTTTGGGTATTGGAGTTATTCATTCTTTGCCAACTTCAAAACTCAGTTTACAGATGGGTATGATTACAGCGTGAAAAATTCTCAACTCACAGGGGGTAAAACTTATGAGGATTATCCTACTTCTGGCTTTATGAAACCAGCATATTTAACCTTTGGTCCGGGGTTGATGTATAAAAGAAGTGATAACTTTAAATTAAACTTTGCACCACTTACTTCTAAACTCACCGTGTTGTCTGGAGAGGTTTACACTTGGGACGGCAAAAAATACAATTCGTCTAAAGATGTGAAAACCTTTGGTGTCGAGGCAGGAGAGAGCACAAGATACGAGCTCGGTTTGTATGCTTCTGGCTACTATAAAGTGAAGCTGATGGAAAATGTGAGCATGGAAAACATTCTAGCATTTTATGCAAACTACCTAGACAATCCTCAAAACATAGATTTAGATTACACAATGAATCTTGTGATGAAGATTAATAAGTATTTGAGCACAAACCTTACTTTGCAAACGATTTATGATGACAACGCATTCAAAGGATTCCAAGTGAGAGAAGTGTTTGGATTAGGATTTAATCTTAATTTCTAGAACCAATTAAAAAATTGTTAAAAGGCTAAACCTTGAGTTTAGCCTTTTTTTTATTCATTACTTTTGTGAGAGAAAGCTTGTTTTTATTTAGAAATGTTCAGAGTCAGAATATCATTCATACTTTTGGTGGTTCCCGTCCTCATTATGGCACAGGTGAAAGATGTGGCTCGTGAAATAAAAAAAATAGAATTTAATCTAAAAAAAATCGAAGAGCGTAGATGGACTCGCTCTGGGAACCTTCAGGTAAATTTTGGGCAACACCATTATGAAAATTGGGTGGGCGGAAACTTAGGAAAACTAGAAATCTTCGGGAAAATTTCTCAGCGACTCAAGTTTCAGAATCAGCAAATGGTCTGGGAATCAAGTTTCGATGTCCTCTATGGGCTAAATAAAAACTATGAGCAAGATTTTAGAAAATCCTCGGATCAAATTCTTTTTAACTCCATCTTGGGGAAAAAAGTAAGTAATAATTTCTCGTATTCCTATTTTTTGAATCTGCAAACCCAGCTCACCAATTCGTACGATTATGCAAGAGACCCAGACAATAATTATCGTCTATCAGGTTTCTTGGCTCCGCTTTACATCAACACAGGACCTGGTGTCATGTGGCGAAAAAACGACAATTTAGTGCTCAACCTAGCACCCGCTTCTTTGAAGGCAACTTATGTGAGCGGAGAAGTGTATGAATATAAAAGCAGAAACAAAGGATTTGTAAACAATCAAGAGCATGAAATCTTTGGGGTAGAAGCGGGAGAGAATCTCAATCTCAGATTAGGATTATACGCCTCCATCTACTCTAAATACAAAGTGCTAAAAAATGTAGAAATGGAAAATAGGCTTTCGCTATATTCCGATTATTTAGACAATCCCACCAACATCGACATGGATTACCGAATGAATGTAAATTTTAAAATCAATAAATTGCTTACTACCAACTTGATGGTGCAAGCCGTTTATGATGACGATGTGCACAGCGGGTTCCAGTTGAGAGAGCATTTTGGGGTAGGTTTTAAATTTGATTTATAATTAAAGGCTGAAGAAAAAATGTACATAAAGAGAAATCCGTTCAGTCGAGGTTTCTAAAAACCTCGACTGAACGGATTAAAAAGTGCGAAAAATATATTTTTCAACTATTTTATTCCTCTAGGCTTTCTTGCATTTCTGGCGAAATTTTTAAAGTAGAGTAAACATTCTGCACATCATCATCTTGCTCAAAACGATCGATAATGTCAAGAATCTCTTTGGTTTCTTCCAAGCCGAGCGATTTGGTAGTATTCGCAATTCGTTTCACTTCTGCGTTTTTCACCTCAATGCCCATTTCGTCTAATTTATGAGAAAGTTTCCCGAAGTTTTCAAACTCAGAGTAGATGAAAAGTACATCGCCATCTTGCTCAAACTCATCTGCACCCGCATCGATTAATTCAAGCTCAAGTTCCTCTAGGTCTATTTTAATTTCGCTTTTCTCGATAGTGAAAACCCCTTTTCTATCAAACATAAAAGCCAATTCGCCGTTTTTGCCTAAGTTTCCGCCTACTTTATTAAATATTGCACGCACATTGGCTACCGTTCTATTATTGTTGTTGGTAGTGCACTCCACAAAAATCCCAATTCCGTGAGGGGCATATCCTTCAAATGTGATTTCATCATACACCTCGGCATCTGCACCGCTCGCTTTTTTGATGGCTCTTTCCACATTTTCCTTAGGCATGTTCACCCCCTTGGCGTTCTGGATCGCACGGCGTAGTGCGTGGTTTGTGTCTGGATCTGGACCTCCATCTTTCACCGCCATTGCGATTTCTTTTCCTATTCTTGAAAACTGTTTTGCCATTCGGTCCCAACGAGCGAATTTGGCTGCTTTTCTATATTCAAATGCGCGTCCCATATAAAATCTTAATTACTATAATTTTTTTACAAAAATAAATATTCTCTACGATTCATAAAGCAACTTTACATTTTTATGCTATAAAATATTTTTAAAACGCTGAAATTTAGTTTGATTTGAATCTTGTGGTATGAGGTTTAAAGGCGTGTTTTGTTATTTTTAATAATTCTAAATTTAGTCCAGCGAAAAATCATTAAAAAATGGAATTTTTAATTTTTGCCCTCCTAAAATGTTGTAAACCAAAAGTGGAGGTTTTCGGTAGGCTTGTTTCTTTTGATAAAAGTGAGAATTGTCACCAAATGATAACTTTAATTTTACATTAGAAATTAATATTCCGTTCAAATTTGCAAAAACTAAATGACAAGACATGAAATTTAATTTTAGTACAAAAGCGATTGTTGCTTTTACGATCATGTGCTCGGCAGAGGCTTTTGCTCAGCAAGGAAATGCACAATTAAAAGGAGAAGTTACCGACTCAAACAATTACCCAGTAGCGGGTGCCGTGGTGAAAGTCGTATACGATGCCAATGGTACCGTGTATGTTACAGAAACCAATGAGCAAGGTCAGTTTTCGGCTCCAAATATGCTCTCTACAGGAACTTACACCGTGATTGTAGACGATGCAATGTTTCCAGAAAAGGTAATCAAAGGCGTTCGTTTTGCTAGCGGAAAAGTTAAGCATTTGAATGTTCAGCTAGGAGGCGAGAGCGTAGGGCTAGACGAAGTGGTAATCGTGGGTTCTGGTATCATCGATTTGGTAAAAGATAGACAAACGCCAGTTGCCGTATCTAATATTACCAAGGCAGATATTGAGCAAAAAGCTGGAAATGGTGATTTCCCAGAATTGATGAAAAATACACCATCTGTGCAAATTGCTGGACAAGCAAGCGGATATGGTGATTCTAGAATTAATGTTCGTGGATTTAAACAAGACAATACCGCTTACTTATTGAACGGGCAACCAATCAACGGAATGGAAGATGGTAAAGTCTATTGGAGCAACTGGGCTGGTATGAGCGATATTGCCAATGCAATTCAAATTCAGCGTGGTCTAGGTTCTTCTAAATTAGCAATTTCATCGGTAGGGGGAACTGTAAACATTGTAACCAGAGCTACCGATATGCGTCCAGGTGGTTTGCTTAGATTTACTGCTGGTAACAACGGATTTGCTAAATCTACCGTGGGATACAGCACTGGTATGGTGAAAAACTTTGGGGTGAGTGCATTGTTCACCTACTGGCAAGGAAATGGCTACAACGACCAAACTGCAGGACGCGGGCAAACTTACTTCTTGTCATTTGGTTGGCAGCCTAACGAGAAGCATAACTTAAACTTCTTGATTACAGGAGCCCCTCAATGGCACGATCAAGCGGCATCAAATACCATTGCTACTTTCTTAAAGTATGGAAAAAGATACAACAGCAACTGGGGGTACTTAAATAGAGATTTGAATGCAAACTTAGCAGAAAACAAAGGAACCCCATATTCTACTAGAACAAACTACTACCATAAGCCAATTGCTAACTTAAACTGGGATTGGAAAATGACAGAAAACGCCTCTTTATCTACCGTATTATACGCATCTTGGGGGCGTGGGGGCTCAACTGGATCCATCAATGGGGCTGACTTAACGCCAGACGGACAATTAGATTTAAATAAAGCGTATAGAGCAAACTTTAATGTGCCTAATGGAATTGGTGGTTATAAAAAAGGTTACTTAATAAGAGCTAGCGTAAACAATCACCAATGGTATGGAATGGTTTCTAATTTCGAAAATAAACTTAGCGACCATTGGACTTTGAATTTAGGATTTGATTTAAGATCTTACACAGGAACACACTTTAGACAAATTACAGATTTCTTCGGATTAAAAGGTTATAAAGATTCAGATCCAAAAAGAGTGGCAGGAGCAAACTTAATTACAAAAGAATACCCGCATACGCCATGGAAAGCACTTACAGACTTTGCCCCAGAAGATCAAAGATTGGCATGGGATTACAATGAAACTATAAGATACGGAGGATTATTCGGTCAGTTAGAATATAGCTCAAACTTTTTATCGGCTTACTTCCAAGGAGCTATTTCAAAACAAAGCCATAAGAGAGAAGATCGCTACCAGTATGCAAAAGACAAGCAAAAATCTGAAAAAGTAGTCAATAACGGGTATAATGTTAAAACAGGTTTCAACTTTAAACTTAACCCAAAAAACAACTTGTATGCAAATGTGGGATACTACTCTCGCCAGCCATATCACGACAACATTTATCTAAACTTTGGAAACGAAGTGAATCCGCTTACTAATAATGAGAAAATCTTTGGGTTAGAAGCTGGATACTCATACAGCAGTGCACCATTTAGCTTAAACTTAAACTTATATAGAACGCACTGGAAAGATAAAGTAACTACAAGAATCCTTACTGATAGAAAAACACAACAATCAGACTTCGTAAATGATTTAGTAGCGGGGCAATTGCACCAAGGGGTGGAGTTGGATTTCTTGGCAAAAGTTTCAAGACCATTGAGCTTTAAAGGATTTGTATCATATGGTAACTGGGTGTACAAAGGAAACACACTTAGAAAAACATATGACCAAGATTTAAAACTTAAAAGCGAACAAGAAATCAAAATTGATGGAGGTAAAGTCGGAGACTCTCCACAATTCCAAGCAGGATTGGGGGCTGTGCTAAAGGCTACAAAGCGTTTGAGATTTGATCTAGATTGGAAATACAACAGCGACTTGTATGCTGATGTAGTAACAAAAGATAACATCAAATTGCCATCTTACAATTTGTTTGACTTAGGTGTTTCTTACGAGCAACCAATTACAACTAAGCAAAAACTTCAATTCAGATTAAATGTAAACAACTTGTTTGATACTACTTATATTTCTGAGTTGAGAGATGCAATTCCTGTAACAGATAAGACTAAGCCAGAAGAAGTTTACAAAGGAATCAATACAGCCAATAGAGGCTACTTCGGGTACGGTCGCACATGGAACTTTAGCGTAGCTTACAAATTTTAATCAATAGAAAAAAGCAAATTTGAAATCCCGTCTACTGTTTAAGTAGATGGGATTTTTCTATTTTGTAAGCAACGGAATCACTTGCCAAATCAATAAAAATTTATAATTCTATACATTTTATATGTATATTTGAACTTATAAAAACATAGAATTTGGCAAAAATACTTTTAATATACACGGGAGGAACCATAGGAATGGTGCGAGATTATCAAACCAAAAGTCTCCGTCCGTTCAATTTTTCTAACCTCTTAGAGCGTATCCCTGAAATTAAATTGATCGAAGCAGAGTTAGACACCATAAGCCTAGGAGAACCCATAGACTCCTCCGATATGTCTATCTCTCATTGGCAAAGCTTAATTCATCTTATTGATGAAAATTATAAAAAATACGACGGTTTTGTTGTTTTGCATGGCACAGACACGATGGCTTACACAGCCTCGGCATTGAGTTTTGCATTTCGAGGACTAGAAAAACCCATTATTTTTACGGGCTCACAATTGCCGATAGGAGATTTAAGAACCGATGCCAAAGAGAATTTAATCAGCTCAATTCACTACGCAGCCTTGCAAAAAGAGGATAAACCTATCATTAAAGAAGTCTGCATCTATTTTGAATACAAATTATACAGAGCCAATCGCACGACTAAAAAAAGTGCTAATCATTTCGACGCCTTTGCATCGCCTAACTTTCCCAATTTAGGAGAATCTGGCGTAGAAATGGAGCTAAATGAGCAATTGCTACTTTCTCCTACCGAAAAATACAGCGTGAATGATGGATTCTCTCCCGAAGTTGGCTTATTGAAGATATTTCCAGGAATGAATCATCAATATTTGTACGATTGCATAGGAAATCTCAATTTGAAGGCCTTGGTGCTAGAAGCGTTTGGGAGTGGCAATGTTTTTAACGATAAAAAATTTAACCATATTTTGGCTAAAAGAATAGACGAAGGGCTAAATTTAATCGTGTTGAGCCAATGTTTTTCGGGCGAAGTTCATTTAGGAAAATATACAGCAAGTAACGCATTACTAGAGCTTGGAGCCGTGAGTGGCAAAGATATCACAACAGAGGCTGCAATAACCAAATCAATGTCATTGTTGAGTGATGGTATTGATAGACAGTTGTTTAAGTTTGAATTTGAAAAAAATATTTGTGGAGAAATAAAATAGATGCCTAAAAAATTTTTAATACTGAAAAAAAATTTTTAATTTGGCTGAATGAAAATAAGCGTTGAGAGACGAGAATCGATCAAAAACGCCTTAAAAATATGAATGGAGAGGTGGCCGAGTGGTTTAAGGCGCACGCCTGGAAAGCGTGTTTTCGCGAAAGTGAATCGAGGGTTCGAATCCCTTCTTCTCCGCAGTGAAAAATAAAAAAGAATAAATATTTAATTAAATTTTAGCATATGAAAAAACGATTTTCACTTTTAGCTATGGCCGGAATTGCTTTAACATCAATGCAAGCAAACGCGGCAGTATTTGCACAGGCAGCTCAAGCAGCAGATGCAGCGCCTGCTGAGGAAAGCCAAAGTCCAATTTATGTATTGAAGGAATTCTTCGTAATGGGAGGTCCTTTCTGGATGACTTTACCATTAATCTGTTTGATCTTAGGTTTAGCTTTCTCTATCGAAAGAATGTTATACTTAAACGCAGCTGATGTAAATACTACAAAATTATTATCTGAAATTGAAGATGCATTGAACTCAGGAGGAATTGAAAGTGCTAAAGATGTAGCAAGAGACAGAAAAGGTCCAGTTGCTTCTATCGCATACCAAGCTTTATTAAGAGTAGGTGATGGGCAGCCTTTCGATGATGTAGAACGCTCTGTTGTAGGATACGGAGGAGTAGAGGTAGGAAAATTAGAAAGAAACCTTTCTTGGATTGGATTATTTATCGCGATTGCTCCGATGCTTGGATTCATGGGTACGGTAGTAGGGATGGTAATGGCGTTCCAAGATATCGCAAAAAGTGGTTCAGTACAAGCACAAGACATGGCGGGTAACATCCAGGTAGCGTTATTAACAACCTTAGCAGGTTTGGTGGTAGCTATCGTGTTACAGATTTTCTATAACTACTTAACAGCTAAGATAGATAGCATCGTAAACAAAATGGAAGATGCCTCAATTTCTATCATGGATATGTTAGTTCGTTACAGAAAATAATTTAACCCCCAAATCTTAATCAATTATGAAATCATTATCAAATATATTACTGTATGTCTTTTCAGCTTTGGCGGTGATTAGTGGCGCATATGTGATCTTCTCACCAGGAGCTATGGCATCAGAAAATGATTGGAACCCAGACAAAGCCCCAGTGAATTTTATCATTTGGGTAACGGTTATAATCTTTGTTCTGTCAGTAGTGTTATTCTTCTTCTACAAAGTAGTAGATATCATTAAACACCCTTCTCATACCAAGGAGTTCTTGTATGTAGCAGGAGCGGTGTTGATTTCCTTGATCATCGGTTTCATCTTCTCTAGTAGCGATGAGGTGATTTATGGAAATGGAGAAGTTTATCCTGGCGGAGCAGGATCAAAACTGATCGGAACTGGAATCGTATCTATCATGGTATTGCTTTTTGCAGCTGTGGCATATATGGTTTATGATACAGTGAAAGGATTATTAAAATCATAAGAATTTAAAACTTATGGCAAAGAAAAAATTACCAGAAATTAATGCGAGCTCTATGGCGGACATTGCTTTCTTGCTCTTGACATTCTTCTTGATTGCTTCATCTATGGAGAAATCAGAAGGGATTCAGAGACAGCTTCCTGATATGTCTAAGGATACAAAAGACCAGACAATCAAGGTAGAGCAAAGAAACGCAATAGAATTCGTAGCAAACGCATACGGACAGATTCTTTACAAAGAAAACCCTACAGAGGTAAGACAAATTAATCTTAAGGAAGTTAAAGAATTGGTTAGAAGACATGTTGATAATGGTGGCGGTGTAGATAAAGACGGTCAGCCTTGTAATTACTGTCAAGGAGAGAGAAGACCAGATCTATCTGCTCACCCATCTTTAGCCATCGTCTCTGTGAAATTTGATAAAGGTACCTCTTGGAAAGACTATATGGCACTGCAAGGTGAAATAGAAGCTGCGTATGAGGATCTAAAAGCTGCTTATGTTAAGCGTGCTTATAACAGAGATTGGGAAACATTGATTCCTAATCCTACCAAGGGAGATGACGAAGGAGATAATGCTATTATCAAAGATGCAAACAGCAAGTATCCAAAGATTATTGCTGAACCAAAACCATCTGACGCTTCTCAATAAAAATAAAACATAGATATGAGTAAATTCAAGGATAATAGTAATAAAGAAATCCCTCAGCCATCGACAGCGGCCTTGCCAGATATTATCTTTATGTTGCTTTTCTTCTTTATGATTGCTACCTCCATTAGACAATCTAATTATGACGAGTACATCAAGATAGAGATGCCTAAGGCTACTGCTCTAAACAAGATTTTGAAGAAAGATATGGTTGCTTATCTTTATTTAGGACAGCCTAAAAACAAAAGCAAGTATCCGCAAGAGTTCCTTTTGCTATTGAATGATAAACCAGCTCAGCTTACAGATATTAGAGGATGGGTAGGTGATGAGTCTAGCAAAAAGAACGGGCAAGATCTTTTGGATTATGGATTGATGACACAACTTACTATTGATAAAAATGCAAAAGTAGGTTTTGTGCAAGCAATAAAAGAACAGCTCTCTTATTCTCAGGCATTTAATGTGAGTTATGCTGGGGTGAAAGGAGACCCTACTGTGAATTAAATAGTTTTTTAATTAATTTATTGATAATAAAAAGGCATCATTTTTAAATGATGCCTTTTTGAATTTATTGATTTCTTAAATACTCAATTTTATACATAAACATTTGAGCCATCTTTTGGGCTCGCCAAGAGGCTTCTTCTTTTAGAGGACCTTCAAACAGTTCATTTAAGTTTTGGTTAAACAATTCGAGCCAACGATCAAAGTGTTTTTGTTCCACAGGCATATTGGCATGTGGCGGGAATGGACTTCCGTAATAAGTATGCTCATCGTGCAAAATAGTTTGCCAGAATTTGTACATTTTCTCCAAATGTTCTTTCCAGTGGTCGCCTATTCTTTCTTCAAATATAGGAGCCAGCAACTCATCTTTTCTCACTTTTGTGTAGAATTTATCTACCATTAGCCTCACAAGCTCAATTGTATCTAGATCTGGTTTGTTCATAATTTTAAAATAGCGTTTCCGTTTTCCACTTTTATTGCCAATTCATACAAAGTTGTAGTTTCTAGCATTTTTTTTAGTTTTTGGCGCACTTTTTTAAACTTGTCATGAATAGGGCAAGGATTATTTTTATTACATTCTTTAAAGCCTAAACCGCAACCATTATAGATTTTATCGCCATCTATTGCATCTACAATTTGGCTTAATTTAATTTCCTTTAATTGTTCTATTGAAATTTCAAATCCGCCATAGGGCCCTTTTATAGAACTAATTAAATCATGCTTGGCTAAATCTTGAAGGATTTTAGCCGTAAAAGCCTCTGGTGTGTTTATTTCCTTAGCAATCTCCTTTAGGCGTACCCTTTTGTTGTCCAGCGATTGAGTCGCTATAAAAATGGTCGCCCTTATGCCATACTCGCAGGTCTTGGAAAACATACATTAAATTTTTACCAAATATAGTAAAAGATACTATGTTAAAAATAAATTCTAAGAATAAATTTAATTATTGTTATCTTTGAGGTATGCAAGCATTTCATTCCATCGCATTTTACAATGTCGAAAACCTTTTCGATACTTTTGATGATCCTAAAACTTTTGACGATGATTTTACGCCAGAAGGAAAAAAACATTGGACGATGGAACGATACCGAAATAAAATTGGGAAAATAGCCAAAGCCATTTCAGAAATAGGAAAAAGAAGAATAGGCTATCCGCCCTCTATCGTAGGGCTTGCCGAGGTGGAGAACAAAACCGTTTTGCGCGATTTACTAAATGTTTCTCATCTCAAGAAAACGCCGTATCGTTATGTGCATTTTGATTCGCTGGATGAGCGAGGAGTAGATGTTGCATTGATTTATAATACAGAAGAATTTTTATTAAATCATGCAGAGCCCATTCGTCCGCCCAAGTTTGTAGATAAATGGGGGCGGGTAGACTATACCAGAGATGTCTTGTATGTCAATGGGAAATTGCACGAGACCTTTATGCATATATTCGTTGTGCATTTGCCCTCTCAGCGTCATAAGAAGATCAACGAGTCTAAAAGGCATGCCATCGCCGAATTGATTAAAAGCCGAATTGATTATATTATAGAAAATGAGGAAAATCCACATATTGTGATTTTAGGCGATTTTAATACCAATCCAGACGCCGACACTTTGCATAAATTCTTTAAGGCTACGCCAAATTATATGAATCAGGGCAATTTGCAATTTTTCAATCCAATGGAATTGCTCATGGCTGAGAAAAAATACACAACTACACATCGCGGAGATTGGATTTTCTATGACCAAATGCTGTTTTCCAAAGCTTTTATGAACGAATATGATGGGCTAAATTTAGTAGACGCCGATGTCTTTAATCCCTATTTCTTGCAGGAGTGGAAGCGAAAATACCGCGGAATACCATTTAGGACTTATGTTGGGCGAAAATACCTAGGAGGCTACAGCGACCATTTCCCCATTTATGCTATATTAAAACGAAATTAAATCAGTTAATTAAAAAAAATAAAGATATGAAAGCACTAAAACATTACATGGACTCCACTTATTTGAAAACTCCAGAACAATCGGGGTTGAGTGAAGAGCAGACTAAGCAAAAGGTAATTGAATTATGCGAAGAAGCCATTAAAGAAGGTTTTTATGCAGTAATGATTCGCCCAGAATATGTAAGCTTTGCCAAAAAGTTTTTAGCAGAGCGCAATGCAGACACTAAAGTAGGGACGGTGATTGGTTTTCATGAAGGGACTTACTCTACCGAATATAAATTAAAGGAAGCGGAACAAGCCATCGAAGATGGTGCCGATGATTTAGACTTTGTAGTTAATTACGAAGCCTTTAAAAAAGGAGATTTAGATTTAGTGAAAAACGAAATCAAAGAATGCACAGAAGTTGTGCTAAAAAATAATCGCACTGCCAAATGGATAATCGAAGCTGCCGCGCTTACCGATGAGCAAATCGCTCAAATTACGGATTTAATTCGTGAAGTGGTAGAGGGAAACTTTAGCGGAAAAGAGCAATTCGTATTTGTGAAATCTTCCACAGGATTCTATCCAACCGAAGGCGGAAAACCAAACGGAGCCACGCCAGAAAATATAAAAATCATGACCGAGCACGCGGGCAAATTGCCTGTGAAAGCAGCGGGAGGAGTGCGTAGTGCGCAAGAAGCCCGCGAAATGATTGCCATGGGCGTTACGCGTATTGGCACATCATCTGCCAAGAAAATTTGCGACGGAGAATCAGCCGATGCGGGGTATTAATCAAGTATTAAATTAATAAAACAACCACGGGGGCAACTATGTTGCCCCCGTGGTCTTTATAAAAATGAAAATCAGTAAAATGATGGTATTTATTAAGGTAATTGTGTGCCAGGGAAAGCGTTGATATCTACCAACGGAATGCTTGCCTTATATTGCTGATTGATGGCACGAATAAATGTATTAGCTGTATGGGCATATCCTCGGCTGTTTAAATGCACTCCATCAAGCGAAAAAGCTCCACCAGTCACAAAACTTGCGTTGTAGTCTACCCCGTTGAATTTAAAGCCTTTAGTGAGTTTTTGCATTTCGGCATTCATGTCCACATATGCAATGTTGAATTGTTTTGCCACTGCTTGTATGCCTTGATTGATTTCGTTTACTCTTTCGTGAATTGTTGAAACTTCATTTTTGGTTAAAACATCGGCATCTTGCAATGGATAAGTAAGTCCGTTCATAGAAAGTTGAGCGGCGTTTTCCTTTGGTAATCCTAATTTTGTCAAAGTAGCAAGTCTTTCACTATTTAATTTCCCAAGTGTTCTACTCGCTGTAAGTGGCAATAAATCTCCTGCTTTAGATTGGCGCACTTGACCAAAGGTTTGTGCTAAAAGTTTAGCTTTTTCGTTTGGGAATTCTAATTTTAGTAAGGTTGCTAAGATTTTTTGACTTAAATCTGGCAAACTTTTATCTACAATCACAGCACCGCTTGCTTTATCGGCATTAAATGTGATTTTTCTATCGCTTGCTCCTAGGGCATCAAAAACTTTATTTAGGCTAGCATAAAATTTATTCAAATTTTCAATTTGTGTAGCGTAACTTTTGTTTAAAGGGCTTAAAGGCTCAGCCGGCACGGTTGTAAAATACGGAATGTCTTCGACATAAGGCAAATTCGCTACAGCACCTTTTGCGCCTGAATCTGTAAGTGCTTTTACTAATTTTTGAATAGAGCCTGCCACCAAGTTAGCATCAGACAAATCATTTGAATTATATGTTGTTACATCAGGGTTCCCTTTTCGATCTGTGCTTGCTGCGCCATTCATGGCATAGCCTAAAACATCGTTGTTCCCGATCCATAAGGTAAAGAATGTAGGTTTTTGTGCCAAAGCATCGCTCAGCACGCTGGCATTTGGTTGGCTAGCAAATCGCACAAAATATGGATTGGCTTTACTCTCCTTCAGATTAGCAATATTTCCGTAACCTTGAGCTAATAAATGATAAGATTTAGCCCCTGGCACGCCCAAATTATTAAAATTCCCTTTTACGAAGGTTTGAGCTAAACTAAACTTAGGCACAGAAGGCACTGGCGTAGGTGCACCGTCTACGATTTTTAATTCTAATTTTCCGTAAAATGCGGTGTGTTTACTTGCTTCAAACAAATCCGAAAAACCACCAATGTTGTCTTTCATCAAAGGTTGAGAGAACTCGCCACCGCCTACATATTTCATTTGTTTGGCAATGATTGCGGGGTATGAATTCTCTTGTGCCGAGCGATATAAGGCTCCGTCTGAATAACCAGAAGTGAGAGAATTTCCTAAAGCTACATATTTAGAGAAATCAGCCTCTCCCTTCGTGAGGTTTGGGTTTTCTACATTGTAATCAAAATCGCTACATGCTGCAAAAAAGAGAACGCTAGCACTTAAAAGTATATTTTTGTAATTTATTTTCATTAGATATTATTTAAAAATTAAATCAATTATTTATCAAGTCTGTATGATAAACCTAGACCAAACACATAGCCACCAGTGTTGATGTCGCCCCCAAAGTTATATTGTGTATTGTGGAAGCTTCTTTCGTTTCCTAGTAAATATTCCGCCATGGCATCTACACGAAATCTCTCGAATTCATATCCAAATCCAGTTGTAAATGCGTGATAATTAATGGTTGGGGTCTCTGGGTTAAACGAATCAGCTGGCGAAGGCGATTTGTCGAATTTATACCCTAAGCGTAAGGCAGCTTTTGGATTGATTAAATATTCAGCCCCGATACTATAATTTAATGTGTTTTTGTAATTTTTGTTAGAAGTATTGTTGTATTCCTCTTCGTTGTTATAAAGTTTAATATTTAATGTTTCGTAGGCGTTCCATTTTACAGCCCCAATTTCTGCCCCTACGAGCAATTTTGGTGTTACTTTATAGTTCGCCCCAATTAAAAGTTCTGCTGGTAGAGGTAATTGAGCATCAAAATATTTAGCCGAAAAAGGCATTTTGCCCTTTACGATACTTGGTAAATTTTTGAAAACAGCATCACCTTTGTCCGCTTTCATCTTCACTTCTGATCGGTAAGCAATTCCTATATTTAATTTATCATTTGGTCTAGCATAAACCCCTACATTAAACCCTGTTCCGTGAGCTCCTTTTTTGTCGATTTCTAGCCCCGCATCTTGGTTGCCTAGAGATATTGCACGCTTAATGTTTACATTGCCTCGAGCGATGATGGCACCAGCCCCCACAGAGAGCCAATCGGTTACTTTATACGCTGCCGTGGGCTGAATAAAAAACGATTTGAGGGCAATTCTATCAATGATGTAGCGTCCAGCCCATTTGTCTCCCCAGTCTACGGTGCTCCCAAACGGAGTGGTTACGCTCACGCCTAAGGCTAGTTTTTCCGTAGGCTTATAGCTTGCAGCAAGATAAAGTGGTGTCCCCAGCGGATTGTCGGTTTCGGCTTTATAGAGCGTTTCGCGATTTTGGTATTTTGCGGTAATCCCAATTCCGAAACCTCCCACAGCAATACTTAATTTATCATCTACAAAAGCCAATGCTGCGGGGTTGAAAAATGCCACACTCGCATCGTGAGAAAGTGCTACACCTTGTGCCCCCATGGCGGCTTGTCTTACACCTTGCAGCGAAACTCGGTATCCGCCTGCCCATAAAATGCCTGTGCTTGCCATGAGCACAAACGATAAAAATACTTTTTTAATCATCTATATGTTGTTTAGGGCAACAAATATATGACAATTATATATCTTATCTTGTCTTAATTTGATTATTTTTGAAAAAAGTTAATTGTGTTTATTATAGGGGCTAGCATTTTTTATGTTTAAGCGAGGGGGATGCGTGCCTTGAGTGTAACTCCGTGGGCGGCAAGTATTGTTTTTTCTAGAAGGCTTAAGATTAGTTTTGGGTTGAGCCCAAAGGGCGGTAGCTCCCTAGTTGAATATTTTAACACAAAGCATGCTTGCAGTTTCTAAAACTTTTTATAGCTTTGCCCCACTCTTATGAAACAGTGTGTACAATATATAATTAATTGTGATAAGTTTAACATCTTTTTCTTGTTTAGCTCGAGAAAAAGTGTAAACACACACACACACACACACACACACACACACAATTATATACCTTATAATATAGTTTGTCTGTTTGCTTGTGCAAATGCTTCTTTCCTTTATTTAAAAACCAAAAATATTGTTGCTAGCTTGTTGCTAGCTATACTATATTGTATAAAGAGACTAAAGCCAAAGTTCCGTTTGGGAGCATTGGCTTTATGTTTATCTAAAAATAAATGTTTTTGCAGTGCCCCACACTGTAAAATACTTCTTTTCATACACTCTCATGGAACGAGCTTCCTAGTAGAATGTTTTTTTTCATACTTAATTTTTCTATCTAAACAGATAGGAAAGTTGTTATGTAGAGTTCGCTATGAGAATAGCCGACAATCGTTTTTAAGTTTTGGCCTTGCTGTGGAAATCCCCTAACTCCACGGTAAGGCTTTTTTTTATGAAAATAAGGGGAATAAAAAAATAATAACAGATGCAAATATATAAACAGAATAGAAACTTTTTAAAATTAAATTTTATGAAAAAGACTTTATTATTAATGAGCTTATTACCATTAGCTGTATTTGCTCAAGAGAAAGGAAGAGTAGGGATCAATGAGGGGGATCCCAAAGCAACATTGGAAATTAGTGTTTCGAAGGAAAATGAAAGCACGAAAACCAAAGAGGGGATTTTAATACCAAGAGTGAGCCGCCAAAGAGCCGCAGATATGGGTTCTGATGTTACAGAATCTACACTTATTTATGTAGACGATATATCCAACGGAAGTCTTACAGGCACTACTTTTCTAGTAAATGAAAAAGGGTTTTATTTCTTTAAAGATAAAGTATGGAGAAAGATAGAGGGTACAAGTACTTTTACTAGAAATGTTAGAACAGCTTCTGAATTGACAGTAACTGTACTTCCTACAGATTATTTTATTTATATAGAGAGAGCTACCAAGGTAAATTTCCCAACACCAAATGAGGCGAATAAAGGACAAACCGTTTGTTTGTACTCTCCAGATACAAGCCCAGATCTTGCAGACCATGCTCATTTTATAGGTCAGTACCAAACATTACAAGAGGGAATTACATCGTGTTATATCTCTACCGGTAAAAAATGGCTTAACTCATCAGGGTTTTAATCATATAAAAATAACAACAAAATGAAAAAATATATACTATTAGGAGCGGTAGGGCTTAGCCTAAGCACCTATGCTCAAATAAGAACAAATAAAGATATTTCTCAAAATACAATTTCAAGTCAAACCCCTTTTCTAGATGCATCCTCCTCAGTTGCGTGGAATAAATCAACGAATATAGGAAAAGGTTTGGTGTTTCCGAGAACAGACTTAACCCAGCTTAAAACGATGGTAGCGGTGCCCAATGGTATTATTTCTGCCTACCCCAACCGTTTAGATGGGATGTTGGTGTATAACACCGCAACGGGTACTTCTGGGATAGGGAATGTACAAGTAAAACCAGGCTTTTATTACTACGAAAACAAAAGTACCAATCTCAATGGAGGGACATGGAAAGCTATGGGAGCTGGAGCTGTTGGAGGTATTTATCAAGCTGGAGCGGGGTTAAAGCTTTCAGGTAATACTTTCTCTAGCTCAGGCTTAGAACAAATTACAGAAAATGGGAAAACGGGTTGGGCTTTGGTGAGAAGAGGGCAAGACCAAGCCTTTGGAGATACAGGTTTGGATGCCGTTACATTTACCTCTGCAAGAGAGCATCAGTCCCCAAACAACTATGGAGCTACTGGTGATTATTCTTTAGCTGCGGGTTGGCGTACCAAAGCCTCTGGAAATTCTTCTGTGGTATTTGGATCTGAGTCGATAGCCTCTGGCGCAAATTCTGCTGCAATAGGGTATAAGACCAAAGCCTCTGGAAATTCTTCTACTGCGATGGGGGTAAAAACTACAGCTAGTGGAGATTCTTCCACTGCGATGGGGGTTGAAGCTACCGCTAGTAGTACTGCTTCTACAGCGATGGGGTATCAAACGACCGCTAGTGGGGGAACCTCTACAGCGATGGGGTATCAAACGACCGCTAGCGAGAATTATTCTACAGCGATGGGAAATCAAACGACTGCTAGTGGGTATTCTTCCACTGCGATGGGGAATAAAACGACTGCCTCTTCTTGGGCGACTGTTGCGATGGGGTATCTTAATACAGATGAAACAAATCCAAAACCAAATTCTTTTGCTAAAAGTGATAAGAATCGTTTAATGGTTTTAGGAAACGGAATCAGAGATACAAAATCCGATGCTTTTACAGTGCTTAGAAATGGGCAAGTAGGAGTTAATATTAGTA
This sequence comes from Ornithobacterium rhinotracheale DSM 15997, assembly GCF_000265465.1. NCBI lineage: Bacteria > Pseudomonadati > Bacteroidota > Flavobacteriia > Flavobacteriales > Weeksellaceae > Ornithobacterium > Ornithobacterium rhinotracheale. The sequence goes on along the minus strand of NC_018016.1, from coordinate 647,544 downwards.
ACTTTGAGACTAATGACAACGATGCGAAACTACAAGTAAATGGTAGCATTCTTTCTTCTAGCCTAAAAGGAAGTGGCGAGCGCGTGGTAGTAGCAGATGCAAATGGGGTATTGAAAATAGGCTCTGATAACGGTGTAGGGAAAACTTATACAGCTGGTACAGGTATAGAAATTAGCAATTCGAATGTTATCTCTACAAAATCCCCAATCAGAACGGTTACAGGAGATATTACACTTGGAGCTACGGATAATGGTGGCTATGTCTATGTAAATAGTACTAATGCTGCTACCGTTACGGTACCATCTTCTTTGCCTGCAGGCTTTAGTTGTGTGGTGGTGCAAAAAGGCACAGGGCAAGTTACCATAGCTGGTAGTGGCGTGGAATTGGAAACTGCAAGAGGTAAGAAAACAAGAGCTAAATATTCTGCCATAGGTGTCATTAAAGATACTGCAAGCACTGCTACGATTACTGGAGATGCAGTTAATTAAAAAATAAAACAATGAAGCGAGTTTTAGTATTTTTAATTTTATTTTTTAGTGGCATAGCTATAAACGCACAGGTGGTATTGCAGGCGTTAGAAGCTCCAAAAACCTATACATCCTCTCAAAGGCAATCTTTTAGCAAGAACTTTACCAGAAACAACTGTGCTAGTGGCTACACAGGTACCGCTGTAATTTACCAAAGAGAAGCTACCGCAACGGCTACAAGTACAGTGAGCCAAGCAGATGCTGACCAAAAAGCGAAAGCTAAGGCACTGGAGGAAGCAAAAAAATTAGTAAATGAAGGAGGACAGGCGTATGCCAATACGAATGGAAAATGTAACGCTAATACCTACACCTCTACGCAGACGAGAAGCTATAGCCGTAGTTTTACCAGAAACAATTGTGGTAGCAATTATTATGGGACAAGTGTAACTTATCGTAGGGAGGCAACAGAAACCGCTACTAGTACCATAAGCCAGTATGACGCCGACCAAAAAGCAGGAAACGCAGCTTATGCCGAGGCTCAAAGACTTGTAAATGATTACGGACAAGCCTATGCCAATAGCAACGGTTCTTGTAATTACTACAACCCAAATCCACCAAGTAGTGGCGGAGGCGGTGGAGGTGGTCGTATCTATACTTCTACAAAAAGTCATACCGCACGCAAGAGTTATAAAAGAAATAATTGTGGGGTAGGGAAATATGGAGGAGATTATTTAGTTACATATACAGCTACAAAAACAGCTACTAGCAGGATTAGTCAGGATGACGCCGATTTAAAGGCAATAGAAGCGGCAGAAATAGCTGCGCTTGATTTTGTTTGGGGAAAAGAAGCACAAGCTGAAGCAAATCTCTTTGGTGCATGTATAGAAAATCCTTGGATAGAAACTGTCGTTTATAAATGTTCAGATTTTATTAAACCATCATGGGAAGATAAAACATATACATTTACTGGAGAAGTGTATTGGTATTTAAGTCAAAGTGAGGTTGATAATAGATGTACTGGTATACGAAGAGACTGGGGATTTCTATGTAGAGATAAAGAAGGTCATACCTTTAGGGTTGAAAGTTGTACACATAGAAGGAAATATTAATGGAAAGGATATTTTATATAAAATCTTCTTTAAATATATTAAGATAGATGAGGTAGACGATGGATCATATCATATTTTTATGAAGTAATGAAAATTCCCCTTTCAGAGAGAGGGGAATTTATTTAAGAAGAATATATCAATAAAGTTTAACCCATAAAAAATAACACAAATATGAACAATTTAAAAGCATGGCTTCGTCCTAATCTTTTAACCAAGGAGGATAAAGCCGATTTTGTTGCCGTTCCGTTGATGAACGGGAGCCTAGGGCTCAAAGAGGTGGTAGAAGCTCTACAAAAAGAGGGTATGGAAATCCAAACCGAAACTGCCATAGACATCATTACACGCTTTAACCGTAAAGCCTCGGAATTGGTATTGAATGGATACAGCGTAAACACAGGACTAGTGTATATGCGCCCTGCCATAAAGGGTGTGTTCTATGATAAATCTTTTGATAAAGAAAAGCATTCGGTGTATGTGAATGTAAACCAAGGCTTAGAATTAAGAAAAGCCAGCGAAGATACCAAGGTGGAAATACTCGGCGAGCAAGCCAGCCCGATGAGCCTATTTAGCATTACCGACAAGGCAACAGGCAAGAGCGACGGTACCCTCACTAAAGGGAAAAACGCCGAAATCAAAGGCACATACCTCAAAATTGCCGGCGAAGACCCTAAGAATGGAGTAACCTTTAAAAACCTAGACAATCAAAAGGAAACCAAGCTCCCTGCCGAGAATGTGGTACTTAACGAGCCTTCTCGTTTGCTGATTTTGGTGCCTGCGGATTTAGCCAATGGCAATTATGAGTTACGTGTAACCACGCAAAGCTCTACGGGTTCGGCATTGCTCAAAGAGCCTCGTACAGAATCTTTGAACATACCTATCGTTATTGCCTAAAGGTCAAAAAAGGCTTATTTTACAATATGGAGGGTTCTGCTCGCACGAGCAGAACCCTTTTGCTTTATAAGGCAGGGGTGTTCGTTAGCCTAAGGACAGGCACCCTGTTAGCCTAAGGACAGGCACTCTGTCAGCCTAAGGACAAGCACCCTGTTAGCCTAAGAACAGACACTCTGTTAGCCTAAGGACAAGCATTTAGTTTAAGTCTTAATTCTTTACTTTAAATTCAGGGATAAAACAAAAGGAGGAGGAAATAGAGGAATAATCATTTTGGTAAAATAGGGCGAAAAGAATATTTATAGTTCCATGAGAATTTATGCGTGAAAATATTTTTAAATCAGATAAAGAAATTTGTACCTTTACCTCAATATTAAAAATACAAACAATCTATGCAAGAATTTAGAATAGAATCTGATTTGCTAGGAGACAAGCAGGTTCCCAAAGATGCTTATTATGGTGTGCAAACCCAGCGTGCGGTTGATAATTTCTTTATCACTGGTAAGAAAATGGGGGATTATTCCGAATTTGTGAAGGCGATTGCTTATGTTAAGTTAGCCGCAGCACAAACCAATTACGAGCTTGGGCTTCTAGATGAGAAATTATTAAAAGCCATTACACAAGCCTGCGAGGAGATCATCGATGGGCAATTTCATGACCAGTTCCCTGTAGATATGATTCAAGGGGGAGCGGGAACTTCTGTGAATATGAATGCTAATGAGGTGATAGCCAACCGTGCGCTCGAAATCATGGGCTACGAAAAAGGGGATTATCAGCACTGTTATCCAAACGATCATTTGAACCTTTCGCAATCTACCAACGATGTGTACCCTACCACGGTGAAATTGGCGGTGATTAATATGAATAAAATTCTGGTAACCCATATCCAAGAGCTGGTACAAGCTTTTAGAAACAAAGGAAAAGAATTCGAAGATGTCATTAAAATGGGGCGTACGCAATTGCAAGATGCCGTGCCTATGACTTTGGGGCAAGAGTTCGAAGCCTTTGCTGCCAACTTGGAGGAAGAAATTGCGAGATTGGATAATAACGCTAGTTTATTTTTAGAAATCAATATGGGAGGAACAGCCATCGGTACAGGATTGAACGCTCCGCCGAGATATGCTAAGCTATGTGCGGCTAATTTGGCTAAACTCACAGGGGATCCGTTTGTTTCTGCGCCCAACTTGGTAGAGGCAACACCAGACACAGGTTCTTATGTAATCTATTCTTCAGCCTTGAAGAGATTAGCCGTAAAACTCTCAAAAATCTGTAACGATTTGCGTTTGTTATCCTCTGGGCCTAGAGCGGGATTGAACGAAATCAATTTGCCTAAAATGCAGCCAGGTTCTTCCATCATGCCAGGGAAAGTAAATCCTGTGATTCCAGAGGTCGTAAACCAAGTATGTTTTAAAGTATTTGGAAATGATTTAACGGTAACTTTCGCTGCCGAGGCAGGGCAATTGCAATTGAATGTAATGGAGCCTGTATTGTGCGAATCTATCATCGAATCCATTGAATTTTTGCAAAGAGCAATTACCACCTTGCGCACCAAATGTGTGGAAGGCATCACAGCCAATCGCGAAGTTTGTAAAAACATGGTGATGAACAGCATCGGAATCGTAACCGCATTGAACCCTTATATTGGGTATAAAAACAGCACCAAAATCGCTAAAGAAGCTCTAGAAACAGGCAAGTCTGTATATGATTTAGTGCTTGAGCACGGTTTGTTGTCCAAAGAGAAATTAGATGCCATTTTAGACCCAGAAAAAATGCTTGCCTCTCACGATTTTGTGAAGTAAAAACAGGACTTTAAACATCATTTAAAAGCTCTTTTTTATTACGAAAAAGGGCTTTTTTTGTTAAATAAATTGGCAATGGTTTTAAAAATATAAAAGAAAACCATTTTTTAGTAAAATTCTTTATAAATTCGTAGCAAAATTAGATATGAAATATACAAGAATATACGCATTTTTAGCAATTTTATTTTTCTGGAGCTGTGATTTGAAGAAAGATTCGAAACCGAGCGACTTGCCAGATACTCCAGAAACAAAAGTAGAAAAACCAACCGAGGAAATAGTAACCAATAAGCCCAATGAATTTAATGCTTGGGTAGACTACTACAAGAGATTGCAGAGTGATTTCTCTACCGAGAATTTTAAAAAAGATGGCACTTTTGAAATCATTAGAGGCAATAGCAGCGTTGTTCCCGTGTGGGACAAGAATTTTGATCCCTTGTACAAAGATTATCTAATTTACAATTCAGATTCTACACAATACATCGACATCGATAGCTACAAGTGGGGAATGGATAAAGATAAGAAATTGCAAATCAATGCAGATCAAGAGGTGGTTTTGGTAAACATTCCAGAGAAAAAAGTGCAAAGAATCGTGTTCTATGGCCCAGCCTATTGGGTAGAGGCGGCTTATTTTAAAAATGATTCTACCGTGGTGTTGCTTGAAAACTCAGAAGAGAATATTCCAGCGTACCAAGAAATCAATTTAAACAATAATACTACCGATTATTATTTGTATTCTGAGCCACTTAAAAAGCCCTCAGAATATCTAAAAAAACGAATTTTAAGTATTTATAACAAAGACCTTTAATCAAAATTTACTATAAATGCTTTATAGCAGACATGCCATTTTGGAGATAGACCTTGCAGCGATTAAAAGCAATGTGGACTATGCCAAGCAGAAAATGAACCCCGAAACAAAGCTAATTGCCATGGTGAAAGCCAATGCTTATGGGCTCGGGGCGGTGGAGATTTCTAAAGCACTAAACGACCAAGCAGATTACTTGGCAGTAGCCTTTGCCAAAGAAGTTGCCGACTTGCGCAAAGCGGGGATCGATAAGCCCATTATGGTGCTCAATACCGATGAAATCGCTTGCGAACAAGTGATTGATTTAAACGCAGAGCCGTCGATTTTTAACTTTAGAATCTTAAATCTTTTTACCCAGAAATTAATTGATAAAGAAATTCAGCAAGCCTATCCTATACATTTAAAGCTTAATACAGGAATGAATCGTTTGGGCTTTGGCGAAAGCGATTTGCATGAATTGATCGCGCAACTTGCCGACAATCCGTATGTTAAGGTAGCTTCTGTTTTTTCACATTTTGCGGTGAGCGATGAGCCCGACGGCGAAGAATTTACTACCGAGCAGTACAATCGCTTTGACGAATATTATGAGCGAATTGCCTTTAACTTAGGCTATCGCCCATTGCGCCATATTGCCAATTCTGCGGCGATTTTTCGCTTTCCCAAATTTCAGCTGGATATGGAGCGTCTGGGGATCGGAATGTATGGGGTGGCTGCCACAGAAGCAGAGCGCGAGAACCTCGAAATCGCAGTGAGTTTAAAATCGTTTATCTCTCAAATTCGCGAAATTAAAGCAGGCGAAACCATAAGCTATGGCAGAAGGTTTAAAGCAGTAAACGATATGAAAATTGCCGTAGTTTCGCTCGGATATGCCGATGGTGTACATCGTAGCTTTAGCCAGAAAGGTTTTGTGTGTATTCATGGGCAAAAGGCACCGATCACGGGAACGATTTGTATGGACATGTTTATGGTAGATGTTACCCATATTGATTGCAAAGAAGGCGATGAAGTCGTGGTTTTTGGCGAAAATCCTAGCATTTATGAAGTGGCAGAGGCGGCAGGAACGATTCCTTACGAAATCATCACCTCGGTTGCGCCACGCGTGGAACGCGTATATTTGAAGTAAAAAATAGTTAAAATTTTGATTTTCAGTTATTAATTGCTAAATTTAGCCTGTCAAAAAATTAGAATTATGAGCAAATTTGATGAAAAAGTAACTGAAATGTTGGGCGTGATGAAAGAGAAAAACATTGCGTGCAATCAAGCATTATTCACCAAGGTGGTGAAGGGGCTAGGTCCATCTATTTACAATGCAGATTCTGCCTTTGTTTCCACTTCAGATAAAAGCGAAGTGGAGCGAGTGAAACAGAATTTCTTAATTAAAAAATTAGGACTCTCTGAGGCAGATGATTTAGATGGGGCAATCAAAGAAGTGGCAGAGAAAATGGGGAAATCTAATCCGAGAAAGTACCGTGCGATTTTCTATTATCTTTTAGCCGAACACTTTGGTAAATTGAGCGTGTACGAATAGTTTTTTCAATTTTTATAATATTTAAGAGAGGAGCAGCTACCAATCATCGGGTAGTTGCTTTTTTTGCATAAAAAAATCCGTATGAAAGGAAAATCATACGGATTTTATATTTTGCTTGATTGAATTATTAATCAATAACTTCTCTCACCTTGTCGGCTACCTCTTGCAATGTGATGGCAGAATAAACTTTTAATCCGCTTTCATCAATCATTTTCTTAGCTTCCTCGGCATTGGTTCCTTGCAATCTTACGATGATTGGCACAGTGATGGTGTCTCCTAGATTTTTATAAGCTTCGATGATACCTTGCGCTACGCGATCACATCTCACGATTCCACCGAAAATATTTACCAAAATTGCACGAACATTCTCATCTTTTAAAATAATGCGGAATGCTTTTTCTACACGCTCGGCATCGGCAGTACCACCCACATCAAGGAAGTTGGCAGGGTTTCCGCCAGAAAGTTTAATAATATCCATCGTTGCCATGGCAAGTCCAGCTCCGTTTACCATACAGCCCACATTTCCGTCGAGTTTCACGAAGTTTAAGCCAGCTTCTCCAGCTTCTACTTCGGTAGGATCTTCCTCACGAATGTCGCGCATTTCTGCGATGTCTTTGTGTCTGAAAAGTGCATTGTTGTCGATAGAAACTTTGCAATCTACTGCCAAAATTTGATTGTCTGAAGTTTTTAAAACTGGATTAATCTCAAACATGGAGGCATCAGATTGAATGTAAGCCTCGTACAGCGCGTAAACAAATTTCACCATATCTTTGAAAGCATCTCCCTCTAGTCCTAAATTAAAGGCAATACGATTGGCTTGGAATGGGCGCAATCCCACTGCTGGGTCGATGATTTCTTTAAAGATTTTATCAGGCATTTTTTCGGCAACTTCTTCGATGTCCATACCTCCTTCTGGAGAGTACATAATCATATTTTTTCCTGTTGCGCGGTTAAGCAATACAGACATGTAGTATTCTGCAGTAGGGTTTTCGCCTGGGTAATAAACATCTTCGGCAATTAATACTTGGTTTACCAATTTACCTTCGGCAGATGTTTGGGGCGTTACGATGCGCATTCCCAAAATTTTAGAAGAAATTTCTTTTACATCTTCTAGGGATTTAGCCAATTTTACACCGCCTGCCTTTCCGCGTCCTCCAGCGTGTACTTGTGCTTTGATTACATACCACTGAGTTCCTGTAGAATCAGTAAGGCGTTCTGCCATTTTCACTGCTTCTTCTGGAGTAGACGCTACAATCCCTCTTTGGGTTTTCACTCCGTATCTACCTAAAAGTTCTTTGCCTTGATATTCGTGAAGATTCATTATGTTTTATTTTTTTGATTTCTACAAATATAAAAAATATAGATTATTTTCTATTAAGTATTTTTGAAAATTCAAAAAGAGCGATTGATTTTTTTAATTCTGAAAAAAGAAATACAATTTTATCGCTCGCGCTATTTTAGTTTTTGTTTTCCTCGGTTCCATCATCTAGTACTTCGTCTTTGTCACTTTCCTTTGAGGTGAGAGTTTGGTAGACAAAATAAGCCACGACAATCCCTACAATGACTACCATTCCTAAATACTTGTCCCAGAAGCTCACTTTGGAAAGGAGTTCGTCATGGCTCGGTAAGTTGTTCTCTTTCAAAACCTCCTTCATGGTTTCTTGGGGAATGTCGTAATATAAATCCTTGGAAGTGCTTAACCCAACAAGCTGAGGCGATTCCGTAGGCCAAACAGGTAGCTCCATCACAGTGAATACTGTATATTTAGCCCCGACATCAATATGGTCTCCATAATCGCCTTGGTATTCATCGGTGTTGGGGAGGTCTGCAACTTTTTTGATTTTTTCTACATTTCCTACCTTAATTCTGGCTGCATGTGCTTGGTTGATTGCGGTTCCAGCTACTAGGAGCAGTAGCCCAAAAATAAACTTTTTCATGTGTTGTGATTTTATGTTGTTTTATTAAAATCAGATTGATTGATATGTGAAAATGCTTGTTCTTTTTCGTTAATATTGAGTTGTTTAAGTTGTGAAATATTGACAAAAATAATAATAAATAATAGACGGAGATACAAATAGGTTTAAAAAATTTTTATTTGAACCCGTAGTGCATTATAAAAAAGGTTGCCCATGAGCCTAAAGAAAAGTAAATTGCATTGGTTACCCATCAAATACAATTATGAGCAACCTAGAGGCAAGTTACAATTTTATTTTGAATAAACTAATAGAAATTTCAGGAACTGAAAATTTTTATTTTAAACCAGTGAAACCAAAATTATCTGATATAGAGCTGATAAGCTTAATTATTTTAGCAGAATTTAAATCTATCGATTCTGAGTACCAGCTTTTTAGAGAGATAAAAGGTTGGGCTATTGAATCTAAAATTGAAAGGAGTGTTTACAACAGAAGAAAACGAAAACTCTTCCCTTTTCTTGAAGAAATTAGGTGCAAAATGGTGAAAAAGTTCAATGATTTTGAAAACTATTTCTTGGTGGACAGCATGCCTTTAGAAGTGTGTAAATTATCCCGCTCTTCCAGAAGCAAAATCTGTAAAGAAAATAGCTTTTCAATGCCAAATAAAGGTTTTTGTGCTTCTCAAAATCTACACTTTTATGGTTACAAGCTACATGCGATCTGTTCTATTGCTGGTGTGTTCCAAAGTTTTGACTTATCTCCCGCCTCCGTTCACGACATTCATTATTTGAAAGACATAAAACTTCAAATTTCTGATTGCGTGTTACTTGGAGACAGGGGCTATCTTTCTCAAACGGTTCAGCTTGACTTGTTCAATGAGGTGAAAATCCAGTTAGAAACCCCTAAAAGAAAAAATCAAAAAGATTACAAAACTCAGTTCTATCCATTCAGAAAGTGTAGAAAACGTATAGAAACTTTATTCTCGCAGTTGTGTGACCAATTTATGATACGGCGTAATTATGCCAAATCTTTTGAAGGATTCAAAACAAGAATATTGGCAAAAATTACCTCCTTGACTACTATTCAATATCTCAATAAATTTGTCTTTCATAGTAACATTAACAATTTAAAAATTAACCTCATTCGATAATGCACTACGGGTTATTTGAATATTTAATTGAAACAATGAAGGGGATGAATTTTCTAATATGAAAAAAGCTGCGTTCATTGAACGCAGCTTTCACATTTTTAAAGGACTAATATTTTTTCTTGATGAGAAGGTGTTTTAAGTATATAAATACCTTTTGTCAAGTTTGAAATATCTATCGTATATCCTCCTCCTCTTTCGTGTATAAATGGATTGACGATATTTTTCTGTAATCTTCCTTGCAAATCATAGATTTTTATCCATTTTATATTTTGCAAGTTTTTACCATCAACATTCAATTTGCTATCGGTTACAGGGTTCGGGTAGAACACGAGATCTTTGTTGGTTTTTGTCGAGTTTGTAATGTCTGGGAATCCCGCGGGTGTGGTGAAATCAAATGTTTGGCTTTCTCCCGTAGTTTCGCCATTAGATTTTTTGGCTACAACTTTGAAAGTGTATGAAGTTTCTGGCTGAAGTTTGGTAATTAAAGCTGTGTTGGTAAAAGCCTTTTGTTTAAAAGTATCGTTTGCAAATACATCATAATAAGCCACACTTCGGTAGTTTTCTGGTAAATCCCAAGTCAATGTAAGATTGGTAGGGTTTACATTACTTGCACGCAAATTTTGAATACCTCTGTCATTTGTGTCTTCTGGCTGGTTTGGAGCGGGAGAAACAGGCGTTTGTATGCCATTCCCCCAATTGTCTTGAGCCGCAGGACCTCCCCAAATGCGTGTAGCCAAATTTGGATTATCGATAAATGGATTTCTATTCCCTTGCACCTTTGCGATAGCTTCGTTTCGTTGTTTTTCAAAATCAGAAACGGGATCTTCAATATTCCATTTTAGGAAAATGTCTGGGAAATCTTTTGAAAAGGTATAAGGAGCCATTCCCACGCGTTTTGGATTGCATCGCTCGCCGTAACGCACTGCCATATACATCATCATACGCGCCACATCGCCTTTCCATTCGTCGCCAGGGAACCAGCCGCCACGATTGGTTTTGTAGGCTTTGGCTCCACGACCGTCGTCAAATGGTAAACTGCCACGGTCGCTATTGAGTGGCGGGTCGGCAGGTCGTAAATGATGAGCATCTGCGCCTGGTCCTTCACTCCCTAAATTAGGATTACCCAAGGCTCTTGCATAAACATGCTCTTTGTTCCACTGATCTTTTCCTCCACCAGTATTGTTTTTATTTCTGTTTCTAGCATGTTTTCCGTTGTTGTTTTCGCTTCCATAAATTAGCAAAACATTATTCGGATTTTGAGGATCGCGATCGCTCACTTTTAGCACCCCGTTTACTTCGCTATAATTTAATGTTCGTTTATGTGTTTGGGTAATTAGTTGGCTTAGCTCTTTTTTAAAAGCTTCGCCTGTTTTGGTTAAATCTAAACTTTTATAATAATCTGGCACTTGCGCCCAAGTGCAGATGCTTACTAAGAATAAAAGTAAAAAGTTTCTATATTTCATTGTCTTCATTTTGTTTAAATATTTTTATTGAATTACACCTGAGCCCAAAAGTTCATCCTCACGATACCATGCCACAAATTGCCCTGGTGTGATGGCAGATGGCGCTTTTTCAAATAATACATAAATGCCACTTTCAAAACAGAATAATTCGGCTTTGATTAATTTTTGGCGATAACGAATCCTTGCTTCAACTTGCATGGTTTCGTTTGGTTTTAAGGCTAAATCTTCACGAATCCAGTGTACATCTTCTTTTGGTACAAACAAGGCTTGCTTGTAAAGCCCAGGATGATTATTCCCTTCGCCCACAAACAATGTGTTTTGTTCCACATCGGTATCTATGACAAAAAGTGGTTCTTTTTTGCCACCCACGCCAATTCCTCTGCGCTGCCCAATGGTGAAATAGTGTGCTCCGTCGTGCTCGCCAACCAAAATCCCGTCGAACATCGTGTATTTAAACTTTCGCGAAAGCCACTTTAATTCCTCTTCTTTAGATTCGAAATTAGGTTTTTCTTCGTGATAGCCTGGGTAATCGGCTGGGATTTCCACAATTTGCCCTTTTTTGGGTTTTAATTGTTGTTGCAAAAACTCAGGCAATCGCACTTTTCCGATAAAGCACAAACCTTGCGAATCCTTTTTATCCGCTGTCACAAGTTCTTGTTCGCGTGCGATTCTGCGCACGTCGGGTTTTTCTAAATGCCCGATAGGGAACATCGCCTTTGATAATTGATATTGATTGAGCTGGCACAGAAAATATGACTGGTCTTTGTTTTTGTCGGCACCTGCCAAAAGTTTATAAACTTCTTTGCCGTCTATGATTTCGGAAGATTTTTGACAATAATGTCCCGTTGCCACATAATCAGCACCAAGTTTTAAGGCAGTTTCAAGGAAAATATCAAATTTGATTTCGCGGTTGCAGAGCACGTCGGGATTGGGCGTGCGCCCTTGCTCATACTCGCGGAACATATAATCTACAATGCGTTCTTTGTAAGTTTCGCTTAAATCTATGGTTTGAAACGGAATGCCCAATTTTTCCGCAATCAACAGCGCATCTGCGCTATCTTCCACCCAAGGGCATTCGTCTTCGAGCGTAACCGATGCGTCGTTCCAATTGCGCATAAAAAGCCCAATCACTTGGTAGCCTTGTTCTTTTAGTAAATACGCCGCCACGCTGCTGTCTACTCCGCCCGAAAGCCCAATTACTACTTTTATTTCTGAATTTTGCATTGCTACAAAGTTACAATTCTTTTTTTGAGAAAAAAGTGCGTTTGGAATAAGAAAACATTTATTTAACGAAGAAGATTATTGTGCGTAATATTTAGTGATGAATTGAGGTATCTTGGAGCAGATTTTTAACATGTGCCTAAGCATCGCTAACCTTCAATTTTGTAAAAGCTAAAAATATGGATTTTGGCATGTTTTAGCTTAAATCATATAGTTTTAAACAATAAAAAAGGCAGAAAATCAATTTTTCTGCCTTTGGTGTAATTAAATAAATTAAAATGATTACGCATCAATATTTGCGTAAACTGCATTTTTCTCGATAAATTCACGGCGTGGTGGTACATCGTCGCCCATAAGCATAGAGAAGATTCTGTCTGCTTCAGACGCGTTTTCGATGTTTACTTGACGAAGCTTTCTGTTCTCTGGATTCATGGTAGTGTCCCAAAGTTGTTCGGCATTCATCTCACCCAAACCTTTGTATCGCTGAACGCTGATACCTCGACCTGTTCCATCTGGAGACATTTGGCGTTGAATTTCTTCGCGTTCCTTGTCGCCCCAAGCGTAAATTTCTTGTTTTCCTTTCTTTAATAAATAAAGTGGTGGCGTAGCGATATAGATGTTTCCGTTCTCGATAAGCTCCTTCATATAGCGGAAGAAGAAAGTAAGAATCAAAGTGGCAATGTGGCTACCATCGACATCGGCATCGGTCATAATCACAATTTTGTGATAACGCAATTTCTCGGTATTTAGTGCCTTGGCATCTTCTTCGGTGCCTATGGTAACGCCTAGAGCAGTAAAAATATTTTTGATTTCTTCGTTCTCAAACACTTTGTGTTGCATGGCTTTTTCCACATTCAGGATTTTACCTCTCAATGGCAAAATCGCTTGGAAATGGCGATCACGCCCTTGTTTAGCCGTTCCGCCCGCAGAGTCCCCCTCCACAAGGAATATTTCTGATTCGTAAGGATCTTTAGAAGAACAATCGGCAAGTTTTCCTGGCAAGCCGCTACCGCCCATTGGGCTCTTGCGTTGCACCATTTCTCTTGCTTTTTTAGCCGCTTGGCGCGCTTTGGCTGCTAATACGACTTTGTCCACGATGATTTGTGCCTCAGATGGGTTTTCTTCTAGATAATTGGTAAGCATTTCGCTCACGATTTTATCCACCGCACCGCTTACTTCAGAGTTTCCTAATTTAGTCTTAGTTTGCCCCTCAAATTGAGGCTCCATTACTTTTACAGAAACCACGGCAGTGAGCCCTTCTCTAAAGTCGTCTCCTGTAATCGAGATTTTATCTTTTTCTTTGGCAGACATTTTCTCGTCGGCATATTTTTTAAGCGTACGAGTCAATGCACGACGGAATCCTGTAAGGTGTGTACCTCCTTCGTGGGTGTTGATGTTGTTTACATAAGAATGTAAATTTTCGTTGAACGAAGTGTTGTAGCGCATCGCCACTTCTACAGGGATATCATCGATTTCGCCTTCCATGAAGATTACTTTCTGCATCAAAGGTTCGCGGTTTTCATCAATGAACTCCACAAATTCCTTTAGCCCACCTTCTGAATGGAATACTTCTGAAAGATAATTTCCATTTTCATCTTTTACACGCTCATCGGTAAGCGTAATGCTGATTCCCTTGTTTAAGAAAGAAAGCTCTCTTAGACGGGCAGCAAGCGTTTCAAAACTATATTCTGTGTGGTTGAAGATGGAGTCATCTGGAGAGAAAGTAACGGTAGTTCCTGTTCTGTCGGTTTCTCCGATTTCTTGCACATCGCCCAAGGCTTTGCCTCGTGCATATTCTTGTTGGTATATTTTTCCGTTTCTGTATACGGTGGCTGTAAGTTTATTAGAAAGCGCGTTTACACACGAAACACCCACACCGTGCAATCCACCAGAAACTTTATATGAATCTTTATCGAATTTTCCACCTGCACCGATTTTGGTCATTACAACCTCTAGGGCAGATTTACCTTCTTTTTTGTGAAAATCTACTGGGATACCACGCCCGTTATCTTTTACGGTGATGGATTCGCCTTCGTGAATAATCACATCAATCATACTACAATAGCCAGCCAGTGCTTCATCTATAGAGTTGTCTACCACCTCATACACCAAGTGGTGCAATCCGCGTTTTCCCACATCTCCAATGTACATAGAGGGGCGTAAACGCACATGCTCCATACCTTCTAGCGACTGAATACTATCGGCGGTATATTGTTTTTGATTTTCGTTCATTGTTTAATTTTCTGTATTTCTATTCTGAATTAACAAAGATACGAAAAAATATCGTTTTAGCCTATAAAATTCAAGGACTTGCTTTGATAAAGTTTTATTAAAGGCAGGATTTATTTCCATTAAAAATATAATTAAATCTGTGGAGAAAATGATTTTTGGCTAAATTTTCTTTTCACCAAATTTTTATGATTAAAGCTAAAAGACTTTTGATTAAAAAATGCCTTAAAATCGATTTTTTAATCCATTAAAAATAAAAAAAAAGGAAGGCTCCGAAAAACCTTCCCTTCATTAATATTAACATAAAAAACCATGTTTGCTTATGGAATGTATCTTACAAAACCTTCCATTGCTTCGTATTCTGCTAAGCCCAATTTATTGTAAAGATCTGCAGTTTCACGGTTTCTATCTTCGGCACGTTGCCAGAATAGACGAGAGTCTGTCCCCATAAATGGAGCTGCTTCCATTTGAGATTGGTGTCTCAAAATGGCATTTCGTTTTTGTCTTAATTCGCTTGGAGACATTGGTACAGCCATTTCAATCTCGTTGATTGGCCATTCTTGCCATGCGCCACGGTACATCCATACCCAGCAGTCTTTTAGCCATTCGTCGCCGTCTTCTTTGATTTCATCAAGGGCTAAGAAAATAGCTTCTAGACATACTTTGTGTGTTCCGTGAGGATCCATTAAGTCGCCCGCAGCAAAGATTTGGTGTGGCTTGATTGAGCGTAAAAATTCTTTTACGATGTCCACATCTTTTTGGCTAAGGTCGTTCTTTTTCACTTTTCCAGTTTCGTAGAAAGGTAGGCGTAAGAAATGAGCATTCTCTTCTTTCACACCGACATGGCGGCAAGCAGATTTAGCTTCTTCTTCTCTTAATAATCCTTTTAAATTTAAGATTTGAGGTGTGATGGCTTTGAAGTTTTCAGCGTCATCTAGCTCGCTCAAATATTGAGTTAAGTTTTTGTAAGTTTGAGATGAAGTGTCTCCGTTTTCTTCTAGGTAGTTTTTCATCAACAGCATTGGACGGAGCAATTCATAATCAGCCACGGCAATGTTTCCAGAAACTTGGTAAGCTACATGCACATCGTGCCCTTGCTCTACCAATCTTCTCAAAGTTCCTCCCATAGAAATCACGTCATCATCTGGGTGTGGGCTAAATACGATCACGCGTTTTTGCGCAGGGTCTTTACGCTCAGGGCGTTTAGTCTCGTCAGCGTTTGGCTTTCCACCTGGCCAACCAGTGATGGTGTTTTGTAAGTCGTTAAATACTTGAAGGTTTACATTGTATGCAGAACCATAAGTTACGATAAGTTCGTTTAAGTTATGGTCTGTATAATCTTTATTAGTAAGCTTTAAAATTGGTTTTTCAGTAGCGATGCATAATTGAACTACGGCGCGTTTTACCAAGCTTGGAGTCCAGTTGCAAGTACCCACTTTCCAAGGAGTTTTTACTCTTGTAAGGTCTCCTGCTGCATCAAAATCTACGATATATTTAGTATTTTCGTGTCTTTGCAGGTAGCTAGCAGGAACTTCGTCTACCACTTTACCTTCCACAGCTTTTTTCACGATGCTTGCTTTTTTATCTCCCCAAGCTAAAAGAATGATTTTTCTAGCTTTAAAGATAGAACCAACTCCCATAGTGATAGCTCCTTTAGGAACATTGTTGATTCCTCCAAAATCTTTGGCTGCATCTCTGATAGTTAGCTCATCAAGTGAAACTAAACGAGTGAATGTATTCATGTGAGAACCTGGCTCGTTGAATCCGATGTGCCCAGTTCTACCAATGCCTAAAAGTTGTAAATCGATTCCGCCAGCTTCGTCGATAGCTCTTTCGTATGCTTGGCAGCTTTCTGCTAATTTTTCCACAGGAACGCTTCCGTCTGGAATATGAATGTTAGCTGGGTCGATGTCTACATGGTCAAACAAATGCTCATGCATGAAACGATGATAAGATTGAGGCGCATCAGCCTGCATTGGGTAATACTCATCAAGGTTGAAAGTAATCACATTTTTGAAGCTAAGTCCTTCTTCTTTGTGCATTCTGATGAGCTCGTCATAAGTTGCAATAGGGCTACTGCCAGTTGCTAAACCAAGTACGCATTTTTGGCCAGCGGCTTGTTTTTCTTTAATTAAATCGGCGATTTCTCTAGCTGCCACTTTTGAGCCTTCGAGAGCGGTGTTGAAAATTTCTACTGGAATTCTTTCTTCTCTTGTGAATTGAGAAAGTTCTAAAGCGTCTTTTGCTTGTTTTAAAAGTACTTTGTTTTTCTTAAGTGATGGATTTTCTTCTAATATGTTTTTCATAACAATGGATGTGTTTAAATAGAAAGCATAAAAGTACGGCGAAAAATCTTTTTATACATAATTTTTGATGCGAAATGTGGAAAAAACAATTATGAAAATTATCATTTGTTTAATCCTTAGAAAAAACCGATATTTAGTTAATGTTTCTGAGGGAAATGATGACTTAAGAAATAAAAGTGGGAAGAAAATGAAAAAATCTCTTCAGATAAAGTAGAAAATCATTAACTTTGAAGAGTTAGCTAAAAAGTAGCTAGTATGCTTTTATGGGTGAAATAAGAAAGGAAAATATATAAATAGAAAAAATAAATTTAAGAATTATGAGTGATACAATGACTTTAATGGTGTTAGCCGGTGGACTAGGAAGCCGCTATAAAGGACAAAAGCAAGTAGATCCCGTAGGCGACAACGGTGAATGCCTTATGGAGTTTGGCTTATACGATGCAATTAATAATGGAGTGAATCATGTGGTGTTCATCGTAAATGATCAAATGCCAGAGGAAATCAAAGAACATTTAAGAAAACCGCTAGACGAGCGTGGAATCAAAGTAGATTTTGTGCTTCAAGCAATGCCTAAGGCGGTGCCAGAAAAATATGCTGATTTAGTGCCTTTGCGCCAAAAACCTTGGGGAACTGCACACGCAGTGCTTATGGCTAAAGATGTGGTGAAACAGCCATTTGTTGTGATGAACGCAGACGACTATTACGGAGCGAATACTTTTGAATTGGCGCACGAATTAGTAAAAGCTGGAAAAATCGATGCTAAAAACTACGGAATGGTAGCATTTGAGCTTGAGAAAACTTTGAGCGACAACGGTACTGTATCTCGTGGAGTGTGTGAAGTGGAAGATGGTAAACTTAAAAAAGTAACCGAAATCCTAAAAATCATCAAAAAAGACAATGGTGAAATCGTGAACGAAGCAGATCAGCCAGAAAAAGTAGATTTACAACCAAAATCTAAAGTGTCTATGAACTTCTGGATCCTTGATCATACTATTTTCCCAAGCTTGCAAGAAGGCTTCGAAGATTTCTTAAGCAAAATTGAAAATAAAGAAAAACAAGAATACTTTATACCTTTATATATAGATAACCAAATCCAGAAAGGAGAACTAAATGTTTGGGTAGAGCAAAGTAAAGAAGACTGGTTTGGGATGACTTATCCAGAAGACAAACAGCTGGTAGTAGATGATTTGAAACAAAAGACCCAAGACGGAAAATATAATAGTCCACTCTGGAAAAAATAAAAAATCATGGAGGAAATAGTAAAAAAGTTTTTTGGTAAAGACGCAGATTTCGGATTGCAAAAAAATGAGATGGGGCACATCAATACCACTTATGTTTTGCGAGATGAAAACGGTGCCTATGTACTTCAAAAATTTAATACCAATATATTTGAGCAGCCCGAGGTAATCGTGGAAAATATGCTAAAACTAGCCGATCACCTAGAAGCTAAAAACTACCCGCATGCTATCTTGAGACCTAAGAAAACGGTGCGTGGAGACTATTTAGTAGAGGGCGAAAACGGTGTGTGGCGTGTGATTCCTTTTATCGAAAATACGCAGTGTATCGAAACGGTGGAGAGCCCAGAGCAGGCTTATGAGGTAGCAAAATTTATTGGAGAGTTTCATTCTTATGTTTGCGATTTGGATGTGGAAGGTTTAAAAGAGCCAATTCCAGGATTCATCAATTTTGCCAAAAGAATGCAAGATTATGAGCAATCGCTTAACAATGCAACGCCAAACAGAAAAGAGCTAGCACTTGAGGCAATTACCATTGTAGAAGAGTTGAAAGAAATTCCTAAAAAATGGTTGGAAATCACTTCGCAAGACGGGTTCCCTAAACGCTTGATTCATGCCGATCCAAAAATTAGTAACATTCTTTTGAGTGCAGACGACAAAAACAAACCTGTGGCGGTAATCGATCTAGATACGCTTATGCCAGGTACTATTTTGTACGACTTTGGAGACATGGTTCGCTCGTACACCAACACGCGCGACGAAGACGACCCAACGCCAAACAACTTCTCAAAAGAGAACTACGAAGCCATTAAAAAAGGATTCTTGGAAAACTTAAAAGATAAGTTGACACCACAGGAATTAGAAAACTTTGACTTGGCGGGAGCAACAGTGGTTTACATCCAAGCGGTGAGATTCTTGACCGATTTCTTAAACGGTGATGTTTATTTTGCTGTAAAGAGGAGGAACCACAATTTAGATAGAGCTATGAGTCAAATAAATCTATTAAAAGGAATTTTAGACGCAGCACATGTCGTTTAAATTTTTAAGCTGAAGATTTTTATAACTAAGAGAGAGTAGCCATGTGCTGCTCTCTTTTTTAGTTGAAATGAAAAACTTTAACATGCCAAAGGCTTGTAGTTTTTAAAACATTTTATAGCTTTGCGGCAATTCTATGAAACAGTGTGTGCTACATATAATGAATTGTGATAAGTTTAACATCTTTTTCTTGTTTATCTCGAGAAAAAGTGTAAACACACACAGTATAATTGTGCGTGTATAGTTTACTTTCTACGATTTGCATTTGCAAGTAGTTTCCCATTCATTTTAAAGATAAAAAACAGTGTTGCTAGCTTATGGCTAGCTACACTATATTGTATCCATAAAATAAAGCCAAAGTTCCGTTTAGGAGCTTTGGCATTTTTGTTATGTACATCTTTTTATTCCCTAATAGAGAGATGTTTTTGCAGTGCCCCACACTGTAAAATACTTCTTTTCATACACTCTCATGGAACGGGCTTCCTAGTAGAAAGTTTTTTTTCATACTTAATTTTTTTAGCCGAGAGGCTAGAGGAGTTATTTAGTAATGTTCGCTATGAGAATAGCCGACAATCGTTTTTAAGTTTTGGCCTTGCTGTGGAAATCCCCTAACTCCACGGTAAGGCTTTTTTTATGAAAACAAGGGGAATAAAAAATTAATAACGGAGACAAATATAAACAGAATAGAAACTTTTTAAAATTAAATTTTATGAAAAAGACAATGTTAAGCTTAGGAGTATTCGCCTTGTTAGGCTTGAGTACCCAAGTATTCGGACAAGCAGTGGTGGAGACCGCAACGCCAAGCGAGTCTCTAAAAGAAAACGCGGTGGGGATTAATACCGATGAGCCTACCGCAAATCTAGATGTAGCAGGTAATGCAAGGCTACGCAAAACCAGAGAAGCAGTATTGCCTAAAGTGCAAGGCACTCAATTATTAGTAATAGACAAAGATGGGAATATTCTAGGTTTGCCTATTAAAACTACTACGCTGAAACAGCTAGAGGCAGGTGGTGCTGCTAGTGGTGGAACTCAAGATGGAGATGCTTCTTCAGGAGGAGGAAGCTCTTCTGCAGCACCAGAGGTAACCTTAGATAATATTACAGGAAATATTAGAGAGGTAAGACATATTACTCCAACAGAGTGGGCAAAGTCAAATACATTTGCCTTAATACAAACTACAACAGAAACTATAGATTTGCCAGATCCTTCTGGTTATACGAATAGAATTATTTCTGTAAATAATCAGGCTGGAACGCAGTTAAATTATGGAGGAAAAAATAGTCCAAAAACAGTATCAACTTTATTTGCAGGTAAAGGACATATCTTGATGTCTGATGGTACTAACTGGTATGTGATAGGAGGAAGTTACTAATCTCTAAAAAACATAAGATAAAAGATGAAAAAGTTATTATTATTGAGTATGCTGTTTATAGGAGTATTTACATATGCACAGCAAAATAAAACGTTAGACAATTTAACGGGGAACATCCGTGTGGTAGAGCATATCACGGTAGCAGAATGGACTAAGCCCAATACCTTTGCTTTGGTGCAAACAGGAGGCGAACCGATAGAGCTACCACCAGCTTCAAATTATGCAGATGGTAGAATTATAGCAGTGAATAATAGTTTCCCATATATTAAGAGCGATCCTTTAACTGTAAAACGCCCCTATGCCGAAGCTAATAAGCCAGAAGGTACCAGTGAATTATATGCTGGGAAAGGACATATTTTGATGGCATATAGAGGGAAATGGTATATCATCAGTGGTAGTTGGTAATTATTAATTATAAAGATTTAAAATAGAAAGTAAAATGAAAAAACAATTATTATTTTTAGGTATGCTCCTATCGGGTACAGGAGCCTTTGCCCAAATCAATACACAGGGGAATATAGTCCCATCAATAAATGGTCAAAATCCTTTTTTAGATGCTTCGGGCTACAATGCTGTGGGAAATAGCATAGCAAAAGGTTTATATTTTCCTAGTGCGGATTTGACTAAATGGGAGTTTAATGTGGGGGTAGTAAATCCATCCACTTTCTCTAGCTATTTTGATGGAATGGTAGTGTATAACTCAGGTGCAGGTAAAACCTTGGGAGATACTAGCAAAGGAGGAAAACAAGTAGATGTAACGCCTGGTTTCTACTATTTTAAAAATCCAGGACAGAGTTTCCCCGTAGGTAGTGTGGCTAATGGGCAGTGGGTGCGTTTAGGGGCTGAAGCTGTGGCAGGTAATACTACTTTAGGCACTTTGCCAAAATACACCACAACAGAAAGAGACAAGCTAAAAGGAGTAGAAGAAGGAAGCCTTATTTATAACACGACTACTAAACAAGTAGAGGTGTATAATGGTACAGGTTGGGATACCGTATCTGGAGTAGCTACCACCAACCCAGGCGGAGGTACCCCAGTATCTCCAGGCACAGGTGTAACGCCTCCAGGTGGAGGGGTACAGCCGCCAAGTGCTGGCACAGATCCTAGTACAGGCGGAGGAACCCAATCAAATCCTGGTCCTGGAGTTATAGCAGGAGGCATTAATGGAGGAGGCTCTGGTACAGCTACTATTAGTGCGACACAAGATATCTATGTGCCATCTTTGAAGATAAGCAATTATCAGGGGGTTATAAGAAAAATAACCGTTAGTATACCTTATACAGGAGGTAGAGGTACTTATGATGTGGTAGATCTCGTGGCGAGCAATGTAAGAGGTGAAGGTGGAGATGTAAATGATATTAGATTAAAGATCATAGGAGGAACATTTTCTTCTTCAGGAACAGTTACGGGTGAAATAGAGGTAAGAGGAGCAGATAATGCATTTAATGTAACAAAACTCGACCCTAATGTCTTTAAAACGATAGCGAGCTTTACTTTTAAGCTAGGAACTCAGACTCAGAAATTAAATGTAATTGCCACTGGAGGAGTTACAGATAAAATGTATAATGTTAAAACACATAATAAATTAGAGCACCAATTTGTATATGTTCCAATTATTTCTCCGAAGACAGGTAGAATATGGCTGAATAATAATTTAGGAGCAGAATATGCGAAGGTAGGATCCAAAGTATTTGCTCCAGAAAAGCATATGGCTGGAAGGACTGATAAAAATGCTGCAGGATCGCTGTTCCAGTGGCAAAGAGAGCCTGATGGAGCAGAGTTGGTAGACTGGTCTGGTTCTTCTCCAAGAATGGTTTATAGTGGAGGTCCTTGGAGAACGGATACGCATAGTTATAGTGCATTGAATTTATGGCAAAAACAAACAGCAAACAATCCGTGTCCTGCAGGATATCATGTGCCAACTATAAGTGAGTGGGTTGCGGAAGGTCCTTTAGAATATAGAAATGCGCCTCTTTATCCATTAGCATATGGTCATGTTGTTTTGTCTGGTTTTTCTGAAACATTTTCGCTTAACTCGGGTTCTGATGATGAATTTTGGACATCTACTTCTAGTAATGCAACCACAGCTAAAGTTGTGGATACGGATGGCTGGAGTCCTGATACATCTTTTAATAAGAGTTGGGGGTTACCTGTACGCTGTATAAAAGACTAGTAAATTTATTTTTCTTACAAGAGCCGTGTTAAGCGGCTCTTTTTTAACCAATAAATCAAAAAGAATAAAAATTATGAATAACTTAAAAGCATGGCTTCGTCCTAATCTTTTAACCAAAGACGATAAAGCAGATTTTATTGCGGTGCCACTGATGAACGGGAGCCTTGGGCTCAAAGAAGTGATAGAAGCCCTACAAAAAGAGGGTATGGAAATCCAAACCGAGACCGCTGTAGACATCATTACACGCTTTAACCGCAAAGCCTCGGAATTGGTATTGAATGGATACAGCGTAAACACAGGACTAGTGTATATGCGCCCTGCCATAAAGGGTGTGTTCTATGATAAATCTTTTGATAAAGAAAAGCATTCGGTGTATGTGAATGTAAACCAAGGCTTAGAGCTTAGAAAAGCCAGCGAAGATACCAAGGTAGAAATCTTGGGCGAGCAAGCCAGCCCGATGAGCTTATTCAGCATTACCGACAAGGTAACTGGCAAAACCGACGGGACACTCACCAAAGGGAAAAACGCCGAAATCAAAGGCACATACCTCAAGATTGCAGGCGAAGACCCTAAGAATGGAGTAACCTTTAAAAACCTAGACAATCAAAAAGAGACCAAGCTCCCTGCCGAGAATGTGGTGCTTAATGAGCCATCAAGGTTATTGATATTAGTCCCAGCAGATTTAGCCAATGGCAATTATGAGTTGCGCGTAACCACACAGTTTAGCAAAGGAAATACCATGCTCAAAGAGCCACGTACAGAGGCTTTGAACATACCTATTGTTATTGCCTAAAGGTTAAAAAAGGCTTATTTTACAATATGGAGGGTTCTGCTCGCACGAGCAGAACCCTTTTGCTTTATAAGGCAAGACATTCTGTTAGCATAGAGACAAGCGCTCTGTCAGCGTAAGAACGGATACTCTGTTAGCCTAAGGACGGGGTGTCTGTTGGATTAAGCATGCTTTAGCTCATGATTTTGAACCAGTGGAGCGCCGCCGAATTACTAACAATGGTGCGTCTTATAAGACGCCATAGCGTTGTCTTACCGAGTGCGTGTGTGGCGTCTGATAAGACGACGAGAAGTCGTCTGTTAGAGGGCTAAAAAATTTAGACTAGCATACGCCAGCCTTTGTCGTACAGTGAATGGTGGCTTTGAGCCTAAGCAAATGCGTTCTTTGTCGTGCGATAAAGAGGGCGATGGAAAACATTTGTTATTTGATGTGTTTTTAACTACATTTGGCAAGCTGATTAAAAATTTATAATATCACATGAATAAGTATTTAAAAATATTCCTACAATATTTCATCGTTTTGGCGATTATTAATTATGCTATTGCTATGTTTAGAAAAGACTTGGTAGATGTTCTTATTTACGCTTTAAAATATTCTGTAGTATTTGTTATCGCTATTTTTATATTTGATTGGGCAAAAGTTAAGCTTAATCAAAAATAAATCTATTTAAATTTCAGATTCCAGCACAAAGCCTGTATTTTTGCTCTTTCGACAAAAAAACATTAAAAAAATGAATTTTACGGGAGCGCTCAAAAAAATGCTGGTAGAAAACGCCCAGCCCATTCGCTATTATCTCAATCTGGGGCAAGATTTCATTGATATGAATCAAATGATTGGGAAGAAATTGGATTTCACCCATATCTCAAACGAATGCAGAGGCTGCGGAATGGATAAGCCCATCTTCCGCATGGGATTCTGTAAAAATTGTTTTTTCACTGTGCCCGAAGCCAACCCCAATATTTTAAAACCAGAATTGTCCACGGCGCATTTGGGCGTGGAGCAGCGCGATTTGGAGTGGGAGAAAAAGTTTGAACTTCAGCCACATGTGGTGTATTTGGCACTTTCGGGCGGACTGAAAGTGGGTGTAACGCGCAAAGTGCAAATTCCTACCCGCTGGATAGACCAAGGGGCGAGCCAAACCGTGATTTTTGCCGAAACCAACAATCGTTACGAGGCGGGACAAATTGAGGTGTTGCTCAAAAACTACATGTCTGATAAGACACACTGGCAACGCATGCTCAAAAACGAAAATCCCGAAATTGATTTAATCGCCGAAAAACATCGCGTGCAAACTTATTTGCCCGAAGATTTAGCCCCATTTTATTATCCCCAAGACGAAATTTACGAATTTCAGTATCCATTGGATTTTCAATTAAGTAAAATAAAATCGACCAATTTTCAGAAATCGCCAGAAATCTCTGGCGTGTTGGCAGGCATCAAAGGGCAATATTTGATTTTTGAAGATCAGCAAGTTTTAAACATTCGAGCACAAGAAGGTTATGTGATATCGCTTAATATTCAATAAATAATCTTAAATTACAGCCCAAATAATCAAAGCAGGTTATGAATTATTTGTTTGAAAGGGTGGATAACACCAAGCTCGTTTTCTTCAGAATCCTTTTTGGTTTTTTGATGATGATTGAATGCTGGGGAGCTATTGCCACGGGCTGGGTTGGGAAAACCTTTGTAAATGTGGATTATACATTCAATTTTATAGGATTTGAATGGACACATTTTTTGCTCGGGGAGCCGATGTACTTTATCTATGGATTCATGGGCTTTTTGGGCTTTATGGTAATGATTGGAGCCTTTTATCGTGTGTCGTCTATGTTGCTTTTTTTGCTCTGGACACTCACTTATTTTATGCAAAAATCCAATTACAACAATCATTATTATTTTTTGGTCTGGATTAGTTTTTTCATGGCGATCGTGCCAGCACATCACTACTATTCGGTAGACGCTAATGTAAATGCTAAAATCTCGTCGAACTCTACGCCCCGTTGGACTATTCTAATTTTCCAGATACAATTAGTGATTTTATACTTTTTTGCTGCGGTAGCAAAGCTCTATCCTGGCTGGCTAGACAATCATTATTTGCCATTGCGTTTGGAGCAGTCGGCACAGTGGTTTTTGCACACAGAGCATTTTAAATTTATGGCTAAATTTCTACGAAATCCCGATTTACCCCCACTTTTAGCCTATGGCGGTATTGCGTTTGATTTCCTATTTGTGCCACTTTTAATGTTTAAGCCTACCAGAAAATTAGCCTTTTTAATTGCGTTGTTTTTTCACATTTTTAATTCAATTACGCTGCATGTGGGCATTTTCCCATATTTAGCCTTAGCCATGTCGCTTTTCTTCTTTGATACCGAAACCTTGAAAAAAGAGATTTTTCCATTTAAATCTAGAGCTATGATTTCAGATGATTTACTTGAGAAAAATCCACCAAAGCCGATTGTGGTATATGCTTTTGTGGGGCTCACCTTGTTGCAGATTTATTTACCTTTGCGCCACTGGCTTATTCCCGATGATGTGCTTTGGACAGAGGAGGGGCACCGTATGGCGTGGCGTATGATGCTGCGTACCAAAACGGGCGAAATTAACTTTGAAACTCATTTGCCTAATGGCGAAATCGTGCAAGAAGATTTGTATGAATTTTTGCGTCCGCACCAGATTAATGGTGTGCAAACCAAGCCCGATTTTATTTGGCAATATGCCCAAGAGCTTAAGAGGAGGTATCAAGCCAAGGGAATAGAAGGTGTCAAGATTTATGCTAAAAATTCTTGCGTGAGCGTAAACGGCGGACCTTGCCATCCGTTCATCAATCCAAATGTGGATTTAGCGCACACCAAATGGAGCTATTTTGGGCATCAATCCTTTATTTTGCCTTCTCCAAAAGAATATTATCACTAAGAAAACAATTATGAAATTTGATACAATACAACATCTATTTTTTGATTTAGACAACACGCTTTGGGATCATCGCGGAAACTCAGAAATCACGCTGAAAGAAATGTTTAGCCACTACAAAGTGCAGGAAAAATATGGCGTAGATTTCGAGACTTGGCACCAAGCGTTTTATATCCAAAACGAAGCCTTGTGGCTGCAGCTCAGCCGTGCCGAAATCACCAAAGATGAATTACGAGCACGCAGATTTACAGAGCCTTTTGCACATTTTGGGATTAAGGACGAGGAGCTTTCATCGGTGTTTGATGAGCAATACTTATCGCTCATGCTTGAGAAAAATGGCGTAGTGCCAGGTGCAGAAGAGATTTTAAAATATTTAAAACCTAAATACAAATTGCATGTGATTACCAATGGCTTTATCGAAGTTTCGCAAGGCAAAGTAGAGCGTTCTGCACTCAATGGACATTTTGAAAGTTTGACTTGTGCCGATGAGATTGGCGTGAGAAAACCATCGCCCATTTTGTTTGATTTAGCCCTAGAAAAAGCGGGAGCACTGAAAGAAAATTCACTCTTGGTGGGAGATGATTGGGAAGCGGACATTTTAGGCAGTCTCAATTATGGGATAAAATGTGTGTATTTCAATCCACTTCGGGAAAATAATTCGTTGCCTGAGGTGCCTACGATTTATTCACTTTTAGCCCTAAAAGAGATATTGTAAAAAGGTCTTGAGGTCAAAAATAAAATGCTTATCTTGCGAGGGCTTTAATTTTCGTATGTATGAAAAAGATTTATTTCCATATATTATTCCTTTGTTTTCCATTATTAAGTATCAAAGCACAAGAGAGTTTGCCTTTTTATGAGCACTATATCTTGAGCGATGATTTCTTGATCAATCCCTCTTTTGCGGGGGCAAATCCTGAAATCATTAAAGTACGTGCTACGCACTATTCGCAATGGAGCGGAATGGATAATGTACCGTCTACCCAGACATTGAGTGCACATGCAGGTGTTTTTGATAGGTTATCTGCGGGGATTTATGGTTTTCACGACAGCAATGGGGCTAGTAAAATGACGGGCGTGAATCTTGCTGCGGCATATCATATTCCGATTGGAGATGACTATTTAGGCGAGTATGATTTGCCAGAAGTCTTCAGCTTTGGGATTTCTTATACGGGTTTTTCTCAAAGTTTTGATAAAGATAAATTAAACCCAGAAACTTGGAACGATCCACTTTTGCAAGATACCTCACATTTTCTAAGTTATTTAAATATCGGTACTTCGTTTTATTATAAAGGTTTTCATGGGGCGGTTTCTGTACTTGATATCCCTTTAGGTAATAATCAATTTGTGGTAAATAATATTGAACCACTTCCAGCTTGGTACTATTTAGGCGGGGGATATCGTTTTCTTGTGGCAGAGGGCATAGCTCTTGATCCTTCGTTTAATCTAGCCCTAAACGGTCAATCGGAAAGACAAATAGATTTAATATTAAAATCTAAATTCTACATGGGCGAAAATGCTTTGGGTGTAGGCGTGAGCTATCGCATGTCGAGTGATAGATCTGGCTCGCAAGCTTTGTCTTTATCGCCACAATTGCAACTGGAGCTTGGACGCCTGCGCATTGGCTACTCCTACAAATGGGGGCTTTCCGAAATTTACAAAGAAGTAGGAGCAGGGCACTTATTTAGCTTAGGATTTGATTTTGCTAATCCTTTTGATTCCCCGCGTTATTAGGATTTTGTTCGTCTCGTTCTTTCACTCTTTTAAGGTAGTCGGGCAATTCTTTCTGGAATAAAGAAGAGAGTGCCAAATAACTTTTGGTGCGATAGGCTTGCTCGTAGGCTGCCTGATTTCGGTACTGCGTGAAGATTACAAATTGCTGAATTTCGTCTTTGGGTAGTTTTAAATAATTAATGAAAAAATCATCGCCTATGAACTCCCGCACCTCGTTGATTTTTTTGATGTATTTCTCGTAAGTTTGTAGGCTTTCAAGTTTTCGGTAGTAGCCGTTGAGGTGTTTTAAAATGGAAATAACATCTACCGATGTTATGCTTTGTAAAATAGGAGTTTTCTTTTCCACATATTTTATGTCTAGCACTCTGATGTCGATTCCGAGACTTTTGTATAAATTTTCTTTACGCTTATCGTTGGGCACCGTAGCTATATCTTTTTCGATAAAGCCCGTAAGCTTTGGACGCACCACCAAATCTGCCAATTTGATATTTTCTGTATTGAGGTGAATCGTGAAATTGGGATTGCTAAGTGCCGTTTGTGTAACGATAAATTTGCGTGTCTCGAGAAACGAACCGCTGAAGATTATCGTGTCTTTTACCGATGCCGAGATTGTGAAATGCCCCGTCATATCGGTAGTGGTGTATAGCTTTTTGGTTTGGTTTAAAATCTTAATCCCATCGGCAGTTGTGTTCGAGAAGTCAATCACCACATTGCCCGATAAATTTTGGGCAGAAACAGCTACTCCCGCAAGAGAGAAAGCCCATGCCAGAAATGATTTGAAAAATATATTTTTAATGTTTTTCTGCATTCAATTATTTATTTTGCGCATCACGGTTTTTGATGCGGTCGAGATACAAAGTTACTTCATTTTCCAAAAGATTAGAAAAGCCAAGCATGCTTTTGGATTGATAAAACTCATTGAATTCCTTTGGCTTTCGGTTTTTTACAAAAATCAAAAATCGTTCAATTTCTTCTGCGGGGAGTTTTAAAATTTTGGTAAAAAACGATTCTCCCATAAAATCCCGCACATAGTTGATGCGTTCGATGTAAGAATCATAATCTTGCCGATTTTTCATTTTTCGGTAATAGCCCGACAAGTTTTTGTAGAGAGCCCCTAGATTTAAATTAAGCCCCGTAGAAATTTGTTCTTTTTTCTCTTCGGGGTGCAAATCAAAGATAGACACATCAAACCCCAGATTTTTGTACAATTCCTTTTTCCGTTCATCTTTTCGCACGGTCGCCAAATCTTTTTGCATATCACCCGAGAGTTTTTTATTCACATTTAAATCATCTAATTTAATGTTTTCTATATTTAAATGAATGGTGAAATTTGGATTGTCTAAAGCCGTTTGCGTTACAAAAAATTGCCTAGTTTCTACAAATGAGCCACTAAAAACAATCAAATCTTCTGCCTTGGCAGGAATGCTGAAATCTCCAGAATCATTTGTTTTTACTCGAATGTTTTGTGTTTTATTTTCAATTAAAATTTCGCTAGCCTCGGTATGGGAGCCATCGATTACCGCTCTTCCCGACAAGTTTTGCGCTTCCAGCTTTGTGGCATAAAAGCAAAAACTTAAAATAAAAATGAGTAAAAGTTTGATTCTCATAGATGAAAAATCGGATTTTAAATGATTTTTTAAAATGCTTGATTTCGCATGCATTTAATGATGTAAAGAAACGATAATCCTTTAAGAAATCTAACTTGTTTAACAATAATTTATTAAGATTTTGCTTGAATTTTTGTCTAAAAACGAAGTGTAAAAGGCTGATTTACCCAAAAAGCCCTAAAAATCATATTTATGATTTAACATTAATTTTTTACCTTTATACCTCAATTTTAAATTAAAACAATAATTATATGGACTGGAACAAAAAAATGGGACTAATGCTGGGGGTACTTGCGCAAAGTTTTGTCTTTGGGCAGCGAGTAGACTTGGCAGGCTTTGCGTATGGCGACAAGGCTGCGCCTACGGGCAAGGAGTGGGAGTCGGTTGAGGAACTCGCTTTGAATAAGGAGCAACCGCGAGCGTATTTTTTCTCGTTTGCAAATGAGGAAAATGCACGAAAAGTTTTACCGCAAAATTCAAAATACTGGGAATCCCTGAATGGAGATTGGAAATTCCATTGGGTAAAAACGCCAAGCGAGCGTCCAGTAGATTTCTATAAGCCAGATTACAATGTGGCGAATTGGGACAATATCAAAGTGCCGTCTAACTGGAACATGGTGGGCGTGCAAAAAGACGGTTCGCTCAAGTATGGCGTACCGATTTATGTGAATCAGCCAGTGATTTTCCAACACAAAGTGGAAGTAGACGATTGGCGTGGTGGAGTGATGCGCACGCCGCCAAAGGATTGGACGACTTATGTGTATAGAAACGAAGTGGGCTCGTATCGCCGTGATTTCACGATTCCAAAAGATTGGGACGGGCGAGAGATTTATATAGATTTCGATGGGGTAGATTCTTTCTTCTACCTTTGGATTAACGGAAAATACATAGGTTTTTCTAAAAACTCAAGAAACACCGCGTCGTTTGACATCACGCCTTATGTGAAAAAAGGGAACAATGTCGTGGCGGTAGAAGTGTATCGTAATTCAGATGGTTCTTTCTTGGAGGCGCAAGACATGTTCCGTTTGCCAGGAATTTTCAGAACTGTGGCTTTGCGTTCTACCCCCAAAGTGCAAATTCGTGATTTGAATATAATACCAGATTTAGATGCTAATTATCAAAATGGAACTTTAAGTATTACAACAGAAATCCGAAATTTAGATAGAAAAACAGCCAAAGGCTATTCCATAGAATATAAGATTTTTGAAAATAAATTGTATTCAGACGAGAATGAGCCATTGCCTAATATTTTAGTGGAATCTAAGCTTCAAAAATTAAAATCAAATCAAACTGAAATAAGCACGGCGACTTTAAAATTAGATAATCCCAATAAATGGTCGGCAGAGTTTCCGTATCGCTACACACTTTTGGCTGAGCTAAAAGACCGAAAAGGAAAAGTGGTAGACATGGTTTCTACTTATGTAGGATTTAGAAAAGTGGAAATCAAAGAAACTGCGGCTGCAGACGATGAATTTGGTTTGGCAGGTCGCTATTTTTATGTAAATGGCAAAACTGTAAAATTCAAAGGCGTAAACCGCCACGAGACCAATCCGGAGTTGGGGCACGCCATCACGCACGAGCAAATGGAAAACGAAGTGAAAATGATGAAGCGTGCAAACATCAATCATGTGCGTAATTCTCACTATCCAGACGATCCTTATTGGTATTATCTGTGCAACAAATACGGAATTTATCTCGAAGATGAAGCCAATATAGAATCTCATGAGTATTATTACGGAAAACCATCGCTGTCTCACCCAATTGAGTGGAAAAAGGCGCATGTGGGGCGCGTGATGGAAATGGCGCATGCCAATGTAAACAATCCTTCGATTGTAATTTGGTCGTTAGGAAACGAGGCAGGACCTGGTAAAAACTTTGAATATGCCTACAAAGCACTAAAAGCATTTGATCAATCTCGCCCTGTTCAGTATGAGCGAAACAACGATGTCGTGGACATAGGTTCCAATCAGTATCCATCTATTGCTTGGACGTATGGTGCTGCGAGCGGAAAATACAATATCAAATATCCGTTCCACATTTCGGAATATGCACACTCAATGGGGAACGCATGTGGAAACTTGGTAGATTATTGGAATGCAATAGAATCCTCAAACTTCATTTGTGGAGGTGCAATTTGGGATTGGGTAGACCAAGCAATGCGTAACTACGACCCTAAAACAGGTAAAGCCTATATGGCTTATGGCGGTGATTTTGGCGACAAGCCAAACGACGGTCAGTTTGTAATGAACGGAATCGTTTTCGCAGATTTAACACCGAAACCACAATATTTTGAAGTGAAAAAAGTATATCAAAACATTGCGGTAACCCAAAAAGGCAATCAATTAGAAATCTTTAATAAAAATTATTTCAGAGATTTGTCGGACTACGATGTAGTTTGGTCATTATACCAAAACGGAGTAGAGGTGAAAAACGGAACGCTTAACCTTGGAAATGTACCAGCCAGAGCACGAAAAACTGTGGGCATTCCAGTAGATTTAAGTTCACTGAATAAAAATGCGGAATATTTCTTAAAAATAGAATTTAAATTAAATAAAGATAAGCCTTGGGCTAAAAAAGGCTATGTGCAAGCAGATGAGCAAATTTTATTGCAGAAACCTGCGGAAAAACCAAGTATAGCGCAAGTGGCTCAAGGAAAAGCTCTAGAGGCAAGCAGAAAAGGCGACTTGCAAATTATAAAAGGCGATGACTTTACCGCAGAATTTAATTTAAAAACAGGAGCTTTATATAGCTTAAAATATAATAACCAAACCATCATTGAGCCAGGCGAAGGTCCAAAACTAGATGCGCTACGTGCTTTTGTAAACAATGATAACTGGGGCTACCAAAAATGGTTTGAGCTAGGATTGCATAATTTAAAGCACAAAGCCACAGCTGTCAATGTAGTGAAAAATGCCGATGGCACTTATACATTATATTTCACCATAGAATCGCAAGCACCTAATGCTGCAAAAATTTTAGGCGGAACAAGTTCTGGACATAATAAAGTAGAGGAATTAACGGATAGAAAATTCGATGATTCAGATTTTAAATTTGTAACCAATCAGATTTATACGGTTTATAAAGATGGTTCTATTGAGCTACAATCAAACATTAGCTCAAACAATCCAAATGTGATTTTGCCACGATTGGGCTATGTAATGGAGTTGCCTAAAAAATTCGATGATTTCACTTATTATGGTAGAGGTCCGCAAGACAACTACAACGACCGTATGGCTGGAGCCTTTGTTGAAATTTACAAAAACAAAGTAAAAGATGAATTTGTGAATTTCCCTAAGCCACAAGATATGGGCAATCATGAAGATGTGAGATGGCTGGCATTGACAGATAATCAAGGACAAGGAGCGGTATTTATTCCAAATAAGCCTATGTCTTGCTCTGCACTTGAGTATTCGGCAATGGATTTAATTATGGCGCCGCATCCGCATGAATTGCCAGAGAGCAAAAGAATTTATCTAAGAATCGATGCCATGGTAACGGGACTTGGAGGAAACAGTTGCGGGCAAGGAGCTCCTTTGGCAAAAGACCGAGTGTATGCTAAACCTTATAGCATGGGATTCATCATTCGTCCTGCGGGCAAAGATTTATCTCAAATAGCAGATGTAGCACCAGCGGGCGAAATGCCGATTTCCATTACTCGTGATGCGCAAGGAAAATTAAGTATTGTTTCTGCGGCTAAGGAGCAAAAGATTCTTTATAGCATAGATGGTAAAAAGGCACAAAACTATCAAGAGCCATTTGAGTTTAGAGACGGTGGTGCGGTAGCGGCTTGGTACCAAGGCAATAAAAATTCAAAAGTGAGTGCGAAATTCCCTAAAATTGAAAAGCTTAATGTAAAAGTGTTGAATGTAAGTAGCCAAGAATCGGGTGGGGGCGAAGCCGAAAATATGTTAGATGGCGACACCAATACCATTTGGCATACTATGTATTCCGTGACTGTGGCACAGTACCCACACTGGATTGATTTTGATTTGGGAGCACCACAAGAAATCAAAGGATTTACTTATTTGCCACGCCAAAACGGCACAAATGGTAATATCAAAGATTTTAGTGTCTCTGTGAGCGATGATGCGCAAAACTGGAAAGAAGTTTCTAAAGGAAGCTTTGACAAGTCAAGCAAAGAGAAGAAAGTTTTGTTTGAAAAACCAGTCAAAGCACGCTATTTGAGATTTACAGCACTCAATGAGCAGAACGGACAAGATTTTGCCAGTGGAGCAGAGTTTAGCGTACTTGGAAACTAAATAGCAAAAATAAAATAGTAGTAAATGCAACAGCGGCGATTCTCTTTGAGAATCGCCGCTGATTTTTTTAATGATTACAAGATTATAAAATTTCGTAATTTACAGTAATAACGCCTCTGTCTTTAGCTGCGATTTGGTGGAAGGCAGCTTTGCTTAAATCAAATTTTCTTCCTTTTACAAAAGGACCTCTGTCGTTAATTCTTACAATTACAGATTTGTTTGTTCTTACATTTGTAATCTTCACTTTAGTTCCAAAAGGTAAAGTTTTATGAGCCGCTGTTAGGGCATTCATGTTATACTTTTCACCGCTTGCAGTTTTCTTACCATGAAATTCTTTTCCGTACCAAGAAACTTTCACTTCCTTTTTGTCATCTCCGTTGCCATCGCCATTGTGAGTGCTTTTAGCAAAAGAGAACTGCAAACTCATAAAAACTAATAGTGTAAAAATAAATCTTCGTTTCATGATTTTCTATTTTTTCTATTATTTCTGGCGCAAATGTATGGTGAACTTTTTTTAAAACCTTAGATTGATTCTAAATAATTAGCTTTTAGATTGATTTTGTGGCTCGAAACAGTGATTATCAGCGAAAATCCCGCTAAAGACTAAGTCTTTGTTAAAAAAATAGAAAATATTTAAATTATCAAAATATTAAGAATTTCGTTAGCGTATTTATTTCCTTTTGGTTTGTTTAAGTGTTTGATATTTAGTTGCTTGATTGTTGTTGCTGGAATCCGTTTTGGCAAAATCAAGCGATGAAAAATTGTTTTTTGATGGTTTTTCAATATTAAATAAAGATTGAGTGGTGTTTTTTAATTTAAGCTTAGAAAGCTAGTTTTCGCAGTATTTATTCTTTCATTCATATCTGAAAATATGCTTAAAATCAAATTTTTAGCATAAAAAAAACCTTGCATAATATGCAAGGTCTAAAAAAACTATGATTAAGAAATTTATTTTCCTAATTTATTTTTCACCGCATCAGCAATAGCTTTGCTATCAGCTTTTCCAGCTAATCTTTCATTGGCAAGTTTCATTACTTTGCCCATATCTTTCATTTCGGTAGCACCTGTTTCTTCTACGATTTTGGCGATTTCTGCCTCTAGCTCTTCGGCAGAAAGCTGTTCTGGTAAGAATTTTTCAATTACACTAGCTTGAGCTAATTCATTTTCCGCCATTTCGTTTCTACCTTGCTCCGCGAATTGAGTGGCAGCGTCTTTGCGCATTTTGATTTGCTTTTGTAGAATAGCGATTTCGTCTCCTTCGCTTAATTCTGAGCCAGAACCATCTGTTTTGGCTAATAAAATAGCAGATTTAATTGCTCTTAATGCTTCGAGTGCGGTTTTATCTTTGCTTTTCATGGCGGCTTTCATTTCCTCCATGATTTGTTTTTCTAATGCCATTTTGTTTAAAGTTTTATAATTAAAAATTAATTGTTTAGCCCAAACAATTTTGGGCTAAACAGATTAGTCTACATTATCGTGTAAGAAGTTATTTGGTCTTAATTTAATTTGTTGATCCACATCTTCATCTATAATATAGTTGCTTGGTTTTGAGTGTCTGTATTCAGAAAGTTCGATGCCTTGTCTTTTGTAGGCAGGGATTCTTTCAAACTCCTCAGTTTCTTGCAAGCTATTTTGGAAACGATAGTTGAATTTCTTTAATCTTTCTCTTCTCTCTAGAATTTGTTGAGAAGCTTTTTCATCGTTTATGTTTATTGTGTTGTTAGAAGAATTGTCCACTTTTTGGGTAAAAGTAGGTCTTTCTTTTACTTCAACTTGGGTTTCCTGTCTTTTGGGCTGAGTGCTTACGCTATTTTGCGGAGCTCCGTGCGAATTGATGCTTGGATCTTCCTCATTATCCCATTGCTCGTTTAGATTAAAGATTGTGCGAGTTTCTCCATTTTCTTCGTCTATGATAACTTTAGGACCATTGTTTTGTGGTAGATCTTTCGGTTTTTCGTTTTCAGTTGAAGAGGTGAAAAAATAATCTTCAGAAGCTTCGTCGTTCAAATTTGTTTCTTGCTCTTCTTCGTTTTCAAGAAGGGTAAATTGTCTAGGGCTTTCTTCTGTTTTTGGTGAAGAAAACTCTTTTTTAGAAGCGGTGATATTAATGGTTTTTTCCTCCGTTTCTTTATCTTCTAAATGATGAACGATAGGCTCTTTCTTTTTCTCATTGATAGCTTGTTGGTCTTTTGGGAAACCAGTGGCTACAATGGTAACACTTATGTTTTCGCCTAGTTCTGGGTCTTCTCCCATACCCATGATGATGTTGGCGTCGTAACCTGCTTCTTCCTGAATGTAATCGTTGATGATTCCGATTTCATCCATGGTTACTTCATCATCTCCAGAAACGATTAATAATAGTACATTTTTAGCCCCTGTAATTTTATTATCGTTTAGCAACGGAGAATCTAGTGCCATTTCAATCGCTTTTTTGGCTTTTTCAGATCCGCTAGCTTTTCCAGAACCCATGATGGCAGTTCCGCTATTTTCTAGTACAGTTTTGGCATCACGCAAGTCGATGTTGATGGTGTACTCGTGCGTGATAACTTCTGCAATACCTTTTGCTGCGGTAGCTAAAACTTCGTCTGCTTTGGCAAAACCTGTTTTAAAGCCTAAATTGCCATAGAGTTCTCTTAGTTTATCGTTGTTGATGATTATAAGAGAATCTACACTGTTTCTAAAGCGTTCAATACCCGCTTTTGCTTGCTCTAGTCTTTTTCTTCCCTCGAATGAAAACGGAGCAGTGCAAATTCCCACGGTAAGGATTCCCATGTCCTTGGCTTGTTTAGCGATGATTGGGGCAGCACCTGTTCCTGTTCCTCCACCCATTCCTGCGGTGATAAAGACCATTTTGGTATTGGTGTCTAGGATGTTTTTGATGTCCTCTAAACTTTCAAGGGCAGCTTTTTCTCCTACTTCAGGGTTAGCACCAGCACCTAAACCTTCAGTAATGTTTTGTCCTAATTGAACTTTTACAGGAATTCCACTTTTATTCAAAGCTTGAGCATCGGTATTGGCGATGATGAAATCTACTCCAGTAATTCCTTGTTCTGCCATGTAGTTCACGGCATTGCTTCCGCCTCCACCTACACCTATCACTTTGATGGCTGCTGACCTGTTTTTTGGCATTTCAAAAGATATATCGTTAAAGTCCATGTTTACTTATTTTCTATTTTTCTGTGTTAAAAATTATTCTGTATCATTAATCATTTTAATGAATTTGTCGCCCCAATTCTCAAGTAGATTGTTGATGCCTAAAATTCTTTTTTTATTTTGTTTTTTAGGCTTTTCATTCTTCTCCTCTTTTTCATTAACTTTTTTCTCCTCTATTGGAGCTGTGTTTGAGATTACTTTTTCACTTTGCTTAGGTTCTTCTTCTATCTCAATTTCCTCTTCTGGTGCAAAGATTTCTTCTTCGAAAATTTTAGATTTTTCTAATTTATTTAAGCCCTCAATAACTAGACCTACCGCAGTTGCGTATTCAGGTTTAGAAATGATTTGAGCTTGTCCACTTGCTATATGCTCATTGCTATATCCTATGCGACAATCCATTGCCGTAACATATTCAGCCAGTTGTCTTATGTGCTTTAGCTCCGCACCACCACCTGTGAGAACAATTCCTGCGATGAGTTTTTTTCTCTGTTCTTCGCATCCGTAATGTCTTAATTCAGAATGTACATGGTCTAGAATTTCAAGAACTCTAGCGTGAATGATTTGGCTTAAGTTTTTCAATGAAATTTCCTTAGCCGGTCCACCTCTAAGTCCAGGAATAGCCACCACTTCAGTCGCTTTGTTTTCCTCTGGCATAGCAGAGCCAAATAAAACTTTTAATTTCTCTGCATGTTTTTCAATAATAGAACAGCCCGTTTTGATGTCTTCTGTAATCACATTTCCACCAAATGGAATCACGGCTGTATGGCGAATGATATTGTTTTTAAAAACAGCAATATCTGTGGTTCCCCCACCGATGTCTACCAATGCTACACCTGCTTCTTTTTCCTCTTCGCTTAAAGAAGCTAAAGACGATGCTAAAGGCTCTAGAGTTATCCCTTTTAAGATAAGTCCAGCACTTTTCACACATCGTGCAATATTTTTGATAGAGGCAACTTGCCCCACTACTACATGGAAAGTAGCCTCAAGACGACTACCGTACATGCCTGTAGGTTCTGTAATGCCTCCTTCGCTATCTACCTTAAATTCTTGCGGGAGAACATGAATAATTTCTTCGCCAGGGAGCATAACAAGTTTGTGCACTTGATTGATTAAACGATTGATGTCGTCGTCATCAATTACTTCCTCAAAGTTATCTCTTGTGATGTAATCACTGTGTTGCAAACTTCTAATGTGCTGCCCAGCAATACCCACGGTAACTTCTGTGATCTTGTATCCAGAATCTTCTTCCGCTTTTTTTACTGCCTCTGTGATGGAGTTTACAGTATTAGTGATGTTGGTAACAACGCCGCGGTGTACTCCAAGGCTCTTTGCGCGTCCGATTCCTAAGATTTCTAATTTACCGAACTCGTTTTTACGACCCACCATAGCTACAATCTTGGTTGTACCTATGTCTAAACCTACTGCTATTTGATTGTTGTTCTCCATTTTTTATTTACTTGCTACCACTTGATTACTATATTTTAAACTCAATTTTTTGTAAGGCATTTCTGCATTGTTTTCAATGAATTCTTGATGAAAAACCTTAAAATTTCTTAGTTTTCGGTCTAAGTTTTCTAGCTGCCCAAGGTCTAAAACATAGCTCCCATCATCAACTAACAAAATAAAGGAATTTTCCGATTGCTTTTCCATTCCTATGATATGGTTTTTCAACAACTTATCATCATTGATTAGATGCGTTAAATTTACAATTTTTTTATATTCTTCGGGCAAAATTTTTCCATTTATCATTAGAACTTTGGCAGAGAAGTCTTTACATAAAGGGATTTGTGTTGCATCCTTGGTAATGTAATACTCCTTGTTGCCAGTTTTTACCCTTGCAACGGGGATTTCTTGCTCAATTTCTGTGTGCAAAACTCCGTTGTTTTCCAAATATACTTGTGCACTTTTTACATATGGATTGGCATTTAGCCGATCCTCCATCGCTTTGACCGAAATGCGCTGAGCTTGCATTTTGGGGTAATCGGGATGGGTGCTCTTGAGCGTATTTTCTACGACTTTACCATTGATGAAATAAATACCATCAGAATAGTCGATTTTATCATCTATTTTCTGCAACTCTCTTGTTTTGTACAAGTGGTCGGAAAAAGACAATAGCGAGACTAGCACAACTAATCCTAAAAGTATTTTAAGTAAAATCCATTTACGCTTCATTGTACAATTCTTTTAACGGTTCGTATAAATTGGCAATATCTCCTGCGCCCATGAGCAAAAGTACATCAAAATTACGATTTTTGATGGTTTTAATTGCATTAGACAATGATGAAATTTCTGGTTTTTTGTCCATTTTTTCAGCCAACCATTCAGAGGTGATGCCTTCAATTGGCTCTTCTCTGGCTGGGTAAATGTCTAGTAAAATCAATTCGTCCAATGCGTTAAGCGATTGTGCAAACTCATTGCCGAAGTCCTTAGTTCTACTAAATAAGTGTGGTTGGAACACGCCTAAAATCTTTTTATCGGGATAAAAATTTTGCGTAGCAGAAATAATCGCTTTCAATTCCGTTGGGTGGTGAGCATAATCATCAATTATCACTTTTCCGTTCGGGCAAGTGTGTCTGGTGAATCTTCTCTTTACACCTTTGAAACTCGCTAAGCCCTTTTTGATGTCGTTTTCTGAGACGCCATTTTCAAGAGCAATGGCAATGGCTGCGACAGCATTTTCGATGTTGTGTCTGCCAGGCAACGGCATCACGATGTCTTTGATGGTTTGGCTTGGTGTATATAAATCAAATAAATAATGATTTTCTTCGATTCTGATGTTTTGAGCCGAGTAGTCTGCTTCGGTTTCTACACCGTAGGATTGACTGTTGGGTACATTTAATCCTTTTTTCGCAAAAACTTTATTTTCTACCAAGGCGGCAAATTCTAAAAAGCTTTTTTCTAGTTCTTCTTTTTCGCCATAAATGTCTAAATGATCGGCATCCATCGAAGTGATGGCGGCATAGTTTGGTGATAATTGAAGAAATGAGCGATCGAATTCGTCGGCTTCTACCACGGTGATTTCGGTGCCACCTAAAATTATATTGGATTGATAATTTTCAGCAATTCCGCCCAGAAATGCGGTGCAAGGTTTTCCTGCCACATGCATTAAATGCCCTAAGAGGCACGAAGTGGTAGTTTTTCCGTGTGTGCCCGCAATAGCAAGGCAATTGGTTTGCCGAGTTAGCAGTCCCAAAACCTTGGAGCGTTTTAGGATATTGAAATTATTTTCTTTGAAAAAATCTAGAATTTGCAGATTTTTGATGGCAGGTGTAAAAATCACCAAACAATTTTCTGCGGTGAGATGCTTGAAATCTTCATTTAAAGCGTCTTCGTAGCTCACTTTGATGCCTTCTTTTTCAAGCGCATGAGTGAGTGGGGTAGGCGTTTTGTCGTAACCCAATACCTTTTTGCCTGCCAGATTGAAATATCTCGCAAGGGCACTCATTCCGATTCCTCCGATGCCTACAAAGTAATAATATGTAAAATCTTTAATATTCAATTAATCGATTTTTAGATGGTTAAACAAAATATCTACAATCTCTTGTGTTGCCTTTGGTTTGGCGAGTTTAGCAATGTTTTCGCCTAGAGTTTGTTGTTTTTCGGTGTCTTTAGCCAAATCAATAGTGGTTTTTACTAAAGATTCGGTGGCGGTTTTGTCTTCAATCATTATGGCAGCTTGGTGATCGACCAAGTTTTGTGCATTTTTGGTTTGGTGATCTTCTGCTGCAAACGGGTAGGGTACTAAAATAGTAGGCTTCCCGATTAAGCAAAGCTCAGAAATTGCCATGGCTCCCGCACGCGAAACAATGATATCTGCCGCAGCATAGGCTTGTTGCATATTGTAAATGAAATCGGTAATGTGGATTCCGTTTTCATTGTTTGGGGCTAATTTTTTTAACTCATCAAAAGAAGGTTTGCCTGTTTGCCAAATCAGCTGAATTCTGTTTTCTGATAAGGTGTTTAAACTTTCTTTCCAAGCATTGTTTAGCGTCTGAGCTCCCAAAGAACCGCCTACTGATAAAATCACGGGTTTTTCAGGATTTAGCCCAAAAGCTTTTTTAGCTTCTGTTTTTTCGGGTAAATTTTCAAATAAATTTCCACGAATTGGATTTCCCGTAAA
Source organism: Ornithobacterium rhinotracheale DSM 15997 (assembly GCF_000265465.1). Lineage (NCBI taxonomy): Bacteria > Pseudomonadati > Bacteroidota > Flavobacteriia > Flavobacteriales > Weeksellaceae > Ornithobacterium > Ornithobacterium rhinotracheale. Next base: position 606,284 of record NC_018016.1, on the reverse strand, counting down.
GTGCACACGCTCTTTTGGGAAATAATTTTCCATTCCAGTATAGGCTGTGCAAAAGGCAAAGGCTTTGTCTTTTAAAATTTTGTTGGTGATGCCAGGGTAGGAGTTTTGCTCCTGCACTAGCACGGGAATCTTGTTTTGTTCTGCTACCCACATAATAGGACCAGAGGCAAAACCACCTGTGCCGATTGTAGCGTCTGGTTTAAAGTTTTTGATGATTTTTCGGGCATTAAACCAGCTGCTCATTAATTTAAATGGAAAAGATAAATTAGCCAATAAATTGCTTCTTTGGAATCCGGAAATCCATAAGCCTTCAATGGGATAGCCTGCTTTAGGCACTTTTTCCATTTCCATTTTGCCTTTAGCTCCTACAAAGAGAATCTCTGCCTCGGGAAGTCGTCGCTTGATTTCGTCGGCAATAGCTATGGCGGGATAAATATGTCCACCTGTTCCACCACCACTTAGTATGAATTTATAGCGTTTCATAAGGCATCTCTTTTAAGTTTTCTGGTATATCAAGTGGATTGTCTCCCGTTTTTGGAATATGTCGGCTCACGCTCAAGATGATTCCAAAGGAGATACAAGTAGCCCAAAGGGAGGTTCCTCCAAAGCTAATCATAGGTAAGGGCTGTCCCGTTGTTGGGAAAAGTCCCACCGCAACTCCAATATTTATAATAGCTTGGAATATGATGGGTAATCCTAGGGCAAATACTAGCAATGTGCCAAAAAAGTTTTGAACCTTGGTGGCGATGACGACAATTCGCCAAAGAATTAAGAGATAGAAAAAGATTGCAGCGGAACCTCCAAGCAATCCGTATTCTTCTACAATGATAGCAAAAATAAAGTCGGACGAAGCTTGTGGTAGCGTGTGTTTTATGGCACTTTTGCCTGGGCCTTTTCCTGTGATGCCACCTTCTACGATAGCGGTTTTGGCATTGGTTTCTTGCCAAGATTCAAGGCTGTTTTCCGAAGGGTTTGTAAATCGTTCGATACGATTTTTCCAAGTATGAACACGGCTATTGGGAATGGCGTCTCCGTAATTTAATGCAACAAAAACAAATAAGAAACCCAATAATACGACTGTGCTACCTAAAATAGCTAAATACTTGATCGGGAAACCTCCAATAAATAGAATTGTAACAACCATGGCAAATAGCATGATTGCGGTAGAACCATTGGCAGGGAAAATTAAGCCAATGATTAAAATCGCTAAAAATAGAGGAATCCCAGAGTTTTTTAAAGTGATTTTTTGATTTCTTACATTATTTAAATATCCAGAAATGTACACCATCAATATCAAACTTGCAAAAGTTGAGGTCTGGATGGAAACACCAATTCCAGGTACTTTTAGCCATCGGGAAGCTCCAGCACCATCAATCACGGTGCCTTGAGATATCGTTAAAAACAACAAAGGGATAATCAGCACGATAGCAATGCGGGAAATGCCAAATAGAATTTTGTAATTGACTAATTGCATGCCAAACATCATGACTAGCCCAATGATCATAAATGAAAATTGTCGCCCAAATTGCCCCCAAATAGTACCTGTCTTTGCGGCATACTCAATGTTTGAACTTGCCGAAAGTCCAGTGAGGAGCGAGCCTAAAACCAGTACCATGATAAAGGCAATCAGGTATTTATCTCCTAAAAATATGTTTTTTAGAAATTTCATTTACAGTTTTTTTACCTCAGCTTTAAATAATTTACCTCTTTGTTCGTAATTTTCAAATAGATCGAAACTAGCGCACGCAGGAGATAATAAAACAGTATCTCCGTTTTCGCCATATTCGTAGGCAGCCTTCACGGCATCTTCCATAGATTTAGTTTCAGTAATGTTTGGGACAATGTCGCGGTAGCATTCCACGATTTTGCTATTGTCTACCCCTAAACATACAATGGCTTTTACTTTCTTTTTTACTAACGGAATCAGCTCAGAATAGTCGTTTCCTTTGTCTTTGCCACCTACAATCCAAACGGTTGGTTTCTTCATGCTCTGCAATGCGTAGAAAGTCGCGTTGATGTTCGTCGCCTTTGAATCGTTTATGAATTCAATGCCACGCACGCTCAATACAGGCTCTAGGCGGTGCTCCACTGCATCAAAATCAGTTAAACTCTCTTGAATGATTTTTTTTCTAAGTTTCAAGATGTTTCCGTTTAATGCACTTGCCAAGGAATTGGATACATTGTGTTCTCCTAATAATGCTAATTCTTCTAATTTCATTCTAAATGTTTCCGGATATGTTAGTATTAAATTTTCTTCGTTTGCATAAGCTGGTTGGTGCTCATCTTTGAGCGAATATCCCAGCATTTTTGCTTTTATGGTATGTTTTTTTAGTAATTCTACAGTTTTAGGATCGTCTACATTATAGATGAAGAAATCCTCTTCTGTTTGATTTTTAGCGATTCTTAACTTAGCCTCCCCATATTTATCGATGTCGTAATCATATTGGTCTAAATGGTCTGGCGTGATGTTTAATAAAATCGCAACATGTGGTTTAAAATTATCTATATCATCTAATTGAAAGCTACTTAATTCTAAAACATAAAGCTCATGCTCTTCATCGTTTAAAACCAATTCGGCAAAGCTGTAGCCTATGTTTCCGCCCAGGCCCACTTTTTTGCCCGCTTTGCGTAGCATGTGTGCAATCAGTGAGGTGGTGGTGGTTTTTCCATTGCTTCCCGTGATTGCGATGATTGGTTTTTGAGTGAACCATGAGGCAAATTCAATTTCTGAGATAATTTTCACATTTTGCTTTCTCAGTTTTTGAATTAAAGCTGCTTTTTGCGGAATACCAGGGCTTTTGATGATTAAATCAGCTTGAAGAATTTTGTCTTCGCTGTGAGCTCCGCTTTCAAATTCTATTTCAGCGTTTTTTAATTTCTCTTGGAATTTAGGTTTAATGTTTCCCGCATCAGACAAGAAAACATCATAGCCTTTGGCTTTGCCTAAAAGGGCTGCGCCTACACCGCTTTCGCCCCCTCCGAGTATAATTAATTTTTCTTTCATCGCTATCTAATTTTTAGGGTTATAATTGAAATCACAGCGAGAATAAAACCGATGATTAAAAATCGGTTTACAATTTTACTTTCATGGTAAGCCAGCTTTTGAAAATGGTGGTGCAATGGCGACATAAGGAAAATTCTTTTTCCTTCGCCAAATCGCTTTTTGGTGTATTTAAAATAGCTTACTTGCAACAATACAGAAAGGCTTTCTGCTAGGAAGATTCCGCATAAGACAGGTAGTAAAAGCTCTTTGCGCACAATGACTGCGATCACGGCGATAAGCCCCCCGATGGTTAAACTCCCTGTGTCTCCCATAAACACCTGAGCAGGGTAGGTGTTGTACCACAAAAATCCTATCAATGCCCCGATGAAGCCCCCGCAGAATACCATGACTTCCTCCACTCGTGGTATGTACAAAATGTTTAGGTAGTCGGCAAAGATAAAGTTTCCCGATACCCATGCAAAAAGTGCCAATGCACCGACTATGATGACTGAGCTTCCTGCGGCGAGCCCGTCGATTCCGTCTGTAAGGTTGGAGCCGTTGGATACGGCTGTAATGATGAAAATTACGACAGGGATAAAGATGAGCCAGCCATATTTGGTGGCATCTTCTTTATCCATCCAAAATAGGAGAGAATCGTAATTTAATTCATTGTCCTTAAAGAAAGGTATATTGGTTAGGTTTGATCTTTGTGGCTCTCCAAAAAGTTCATCTGCAGAGAGTTGTCTGGTATTGGTTTGAGGGGTGTGGATTTGCTGGCGCACAGTAACATTTGGGCTAAAGTATAGCATGGAGCCTACGATGAGCCCAAGCCCTACTTGCCCAAGTACTTTAAATTTTCCCGCTAAGCCTGCTTTGTTCTTTCTGAAAACTTTGATGTAGTCGTCTAAAAAACCAATCGTTCCCATCCATAAAAGAGATGTGATGAGAATAATGATGTAGATGTTGTTCAGCTTAGTGAAGAGCAGAGCTGGAATTAGTGTGGCTAGAATGATGATAACGCCTCCCATCGTTGGTGTACCTTCTTTTTCTTTTTGTCCTACTAGTCCTAAATCTCTCACCGTTTCGCCCAGTTGCTTTATGCGCAAATAATTAATGATTTTTTTACCAAAAAATAGTGCGATAAACAACGAAGTGAGCACAGACATCGCCATACGGAATGTCGTAGAGCGTATCATATTGATGCCTGGCACATCGAAATATTGGTTTATATATTCAAAAAAGTAATAAAGCATTATTTTCTTCTATTTATTTAAAATTTCAGTGAATTCTTTTGCAATTAAAACATCGTCAAAAGGATGTTTTACCCCTTTAATTTCTTGATAGGTTTCGTGCCCTTTGCCTGCGATTAGAACAATGTCTCCACTTTCAGCCATGTTAATCGCCGTTTTTATAGCCTCTTTTCTGTCCGTGATTTTTAAATATTTTCTAAAGTTCTGTGGCTGAACGCCCGCTTCCATTTCGGCTAAAATCACCTCAGGGTCTTCGCTTCGTGGGTTGTCCGAGGTTAAAATGGCTAAATCTGCCAATTCAGACACGGCATCGCCCATTTCAGGTCGTTTGCTTTTGTCGCGATCTCCACCGCAGCCAGCCACGCAAATCAAATTTTCGTTTTTGGTACGAATTTTCTGAATCGTGCTGATTACATTTTCCAGAGCGTCTGGCGTGTGGGCGTAATCTACGATAATGGTAATATTGCCTTTTGATTGAAATGTTTGGAATCTTCCGTTTACATTTTTAAGTTGGCTTATGCCTACTAAAACTTCATCTTTATTCCAGCCAAGCTCTACGGCAATTGCATAAACTAGCAACAGATTATATGCATTGAAGTTTCCAACGAGCGATGTCCAGACTTCTCTGTTGTTAAAAGTGAGGAGCATTCCCGTAAGTTGGTTTTCAATTACTTTAGCTTTGTATGGAGCTTCTGTTTTGAGTGCGTAGCCAAGCTTTTTAGACTTGGTGTTTTGGAGCATGATTTCTCCGTTTTTGTCATCGAGATTGGTGATGGCAAAAGCAGATTTTGGCAAATCATCAAAAAAGCGTTTTTTTACCTCTAGATAATTTTTAAAAGTTTTATGATAGTCTAAATGATCGTGTGTAATGTTGGTAAAGCCCGCTCCGCTGAACTTTAGCCCCTCAATCCTGTGTTGATCAATGCCGTGAGAGCTCACTTCCATAAAGGCGTATTCGCAACCTTCTTCTACCGCTTGTGCCAAAATCTCATTGATTTTTAAAATATCTGGCGTTGTGCGTTCGCTCGGAATGCTATTTTTGTGGATTTTGATTTCTATGGTAGAAATCAAAGCACACGGGTAGCCAAGCAATTCTCCCAAAGAGTAAAGTAGGCTTGATGTGGTGGTTTTTCCATTAGTACCTGTAATGCCTACTAATTTAATTTTTTCGGAAGGATTGTCATAGAAATTAGCTGCCAATTTCCCTAAACTAATCGAAGTGTTTTTAACTTGAATATAAGTGATTTCTGGTTTTAAGTCTTCGGGTAAATTTTGGCAAATTATGGTTTTTGCCCCTTTTTCGATCGCGCTGTCGATGAATTTGTGTCCGTCTGATAAGCTCCCCACGATAGCGACAAAAACATCGTCTTGCTCTACTTTTCTAGAGTCAAACTGAATGCCACGAACTTCTTTAGCCATCTCTCCAAAGCTGGCTAAAATCGGTAGCTGATATGTGAGTTGTTCTAATCTCATAAGTGGCTAAGTGCTAATTGTATGTGTGTTCCTTTTTTGATTGTTGTTCCTTCTGGTAAGGATTGATTTACAATCTTTCCCATTCCAGTGTAGCTTACCTTTAATCCCGCATTTTCAAGTGCTGGGATTACCTCGTAGGCTAATTTCCCTTTTAAATTTGGAATTTTATTGTTTTTTAATTCAAAGCCGTGTGCATTTTGTTTATCGGGTTGAGCTTTTCTGTTTTCGGCAAAATAAGTTTTTGGCGTATTTACATAAACATAGTCTGCAATGGCTTTAAAAATAGGTCCTGCAACAGTTCCTCCATAGAATCCCTTGTTGCGAGAGGGCTTGTGAGCCATCACATAGCAGGAATATCTTGGATTATCGGCAGGGAAATAGCCACAGAAAGAGGCACGATATTGAATTGGTTGATTCTTAATCCAATATTCCACACGAGCGGTTCCTGTTTTGCCTGCTGTAGGATATTCTTGGTTATTGAAAGAGCGTCCTGTTCCGCGTTTCATTACCGAGGCGAGCATGTTTTGCATTTTTCTGATTGTGGAATCTTGCGCCATTTTTGGCACGCGCACAGTGGGCTCAAATTTTTTGATTAAAGCTCCTTTTTTGCGAATTTCTTTTACAAATAAAGGTTTTAGCATCACCCCGTTGTTGGCAATTCCATTATAGAAAGTAAGGATTTGCAATGGCGTGATTTTGCTTTCGTAGCCAAATGATACAGAGGATAGCGATTGCTTGCTCCAAGATTTTTTGTTCGGATCTGGGAAGAAAGGTTTAGCTTCTCCAGGAATATCTACGCCAAGCGGTTCGCCCATTTTCCATTCTCTAGTAATGATGTTCATGAACTTTTCGGGCTTGTCTTGGTAGGCACCTGTGATGATTTTGGCGGTACCAATGTTAGAAGATTTTTCTAAAACTTGGCGAACATTGATGGTGCCATATCCGTGCGAATCGCTGATTACACGACCGTATAATTTAGCTCTTCCGCCACCAGTTTCTACAGTTGTGGCAGTGTCTACAACGCCTTCTTTAAGTGCAGCGAGTAGCGAAATGGTCTTGATGGTGGAGCCTGGTTCGCTGGCTTCTCCTACGGCAAAATTTTGAATATCGGCATAGTTTCCGTCTTGTAAGCGAGTTAAATTCGCAATGGCTTTGATTTCTCCCGTTTTCACCTCCATGATTACAATGCAGCCGTATTCTGCCTCGTATTGAGAAAGTTGGTCGTAGAGTGCATTGTAAGCCACATTTTGCAAAGGAATATCAATGGTGGTCACCACATCATAGCCTTCTTCTGCATTCACTTCGGTGCTTACATCAATTGGCTTCCAGTTTCCGCCCCCCATTCTTTGTTCTAGTCTTCTTCCATCTTTTCCTGCAAGCAGCTCGTTGTAGGCTCCTTCAAGTCCCACTTTGACACTGTCTTTCACATAGCCAAGTGTTCTTGAGCCTATGTCTTTTACAGATCGCTCTCTCACAAGTCGCTCATCAACAATAAGCCCACCTTTGATTTGTCCTTTTTCAAAGATAGGAAAGGTTTTTAATCTTTTAAGTTGTTGAAAATTAATTCCTCTTGCAATTTTCACATATTGTTTGTTCTGTGCTTTTGCTTTTAGAATTAATTGAGCGTAATAGTTAGCTGGCTTGCCAAAAAGCGCATGCAAGGAGTCGCTTAATCCGTTTAAGTGTTTGTCGATTAAGTCTTGGCGCATGGCTTTTCCGTCGATGGCAATATCGTATATTTTTACAGAGGTAGCTAAAAGGCTTCCGTCTGCAGCGTATAGGTTCCCTCTTTGTGCAGGAATCACAGCTTCGCGGAAATTTGTTTTTTCTGCAAATTCCTCGAATTTCTTGCGCTCATTAGGGTCTACTTGTAGATTGAAGAGTTTAATGTAAATCCCAATCACTACAAGAATAAACACCACAGCTACTGCATAGCCTCTTAGTTTTAAATATTTGTCCTTGTTGTTAGTCATTTATTTTTCAATCATTCTATAGGGTTGAACTGTAGAATTCTTTATGCTATCTTTTGCAACCATGTCTGCTACATGGCTTCTCATTTGGTGTTGCATAAGTTGCTTGTGTACAAATGCATATTCTGATTTCAAGTTAGAAACCTTGGTCTCTAATTTTTTAATCTTCACCACCTGCTTGTCGGCGTATTGGGAGCTAATAATGCTTATCATTGCTAGCAATGCCAAAAAACCCATGAATTTCCAATTGTTAATGGAGCCCTCATCTACTAGGAACTTACCTTTTACATAGTCCTGAACCTTCTTTTTCTTCTTAGCCATGATTTCTGATTCCTATTCTTAATTTAGCACTTCTTGCGCGTGGGTTTTCTTCAACTTCTTCTTCGCTAGCCAAGATCACTTTAGATTGCAGTGGTCTGAATGGAGCGTACCAGTTTCCGTAGAGATCCCTCTCTGGTTCTCCTTGGAACATTCCTTTTTTGATGTAATTTTTTACCAATCTATCCTCAAGAGAGTGATAAGAAATCACGACTAATCTGCCATCTGGCTTAATGATGTCTGCCATTTGCATAAGCATATCCTCTAGTGCCTTCAGTTCGTCGTTCACCTCAATTCTTAAAGCTTGGAATAATTGAGCTAAAAGCTTATTTTCCTTGTGTTTTGGGATTACGGCTGAAAGCACTTCTTTTAACTCTTGCGTGGTATTGATAGGTGCGTTTTTTCTCGCGGTGGCGATAATATTTGCCCATTTGAATCCTTGCTTGATTTCGCCATAATTCTTTAAAATAATGCCTAAATCCTTTTCTGGATATTGGTTTACTACTTCCCAAGCCGATTTAGATTGGTTTTGGTTCATGCGCATATCCAGTCTACCTTCGAATCGGGTAGAGAAACCACGCGTTGCGGTGTCAAACTGGTGCGATGAAACGCCTAAATCTGCCAAAACGCCATCTACTTGTGTGATTCCGTAAAACTTTAATTGATTTTTAATAAATCTAAAATTAGATAAAATCAATTGAAAACGAGAATCTTGTATTTGGTTTTTAGCCGCATCTAAATCTTGGTCGAAGGCGAAAAGCTTTCCGTTTTCGTTTAATTTTTTCAAAATTCCGCGCGAGTGTCCTCCGCCCCCAAAGGTGCAGTCTACATACACACCTCCAGGCGTTTGAACTAGTGCGTCTATGCACTCATCAAAAAGTACAGGTTTATGGTAATTCATCTCCTAGGCTGCCCATTACTTCTTCTGCTAATGCGCCAAAATCTACTTCCTCATTGTTGATTTCAGCTTCATACAAATCTTTGTTCCAAATCTCGATAATGTAGATGTAAGAGGAGAGTACTACATTCTTTTCAATCTTTGCGTAATTCACTAAGTCTTTGGCAATCTGCAATCTGCCATTGCTGTCGAGCTCCACGGGTTTGGCTCCAGCGGTGAATCGGCGAATGAAATCACTGTTTTTTTTCACAAAAGGATTAAGTTTACCCATTTTTTCCATCACGCGGTTCCATTCATCTATGGGGTGAAGCTCAAGACAAGGTTTGAACACAGAACGCTTTAAGATAAATCCCTTTTCTAGGACATCTTCTAGCTGTTTGCGCAGGTCCATAGGAAGGGCTAGACGCCCCTTGGCATCTACCTTACATTCATATGAACCGATTAGACTTGTCATTACCTAAATAAATTTTTTCCAAAAATAAGAACTTTCTTCCAAAGTCTACCACTTTTTACCACAAAATCCCACTTTTGTTGAAAACTTTTGTTTTGGCTTGTTTTGGGAGCTATATTTTTGATTGTTAATATTTAGTGAAATTTAAATTAAAAATAATTGTACCTAAAAAGTAATCCTCGAATATACTTGAAGAAAGCTCTTTTTGTTTGATGATATGTCCTTAAAATTTTGGTTAAAAAGAAAAAAAATAGCGACATAATTTAGATTATGTGCGATTAATTGCATATAAAGCCTTATATTTGTTACGATAGATGAATTTTAAAGCTTATGCTATTCAATATTAAAAAGAAAAAGAAATATAATTACATAGAGGAAGGAGAAGGGCACCCGCTTGTGTTGTTGCATGGATTGATGGGGGGGCTTTCTAATTTTGAGGCACTTACTAAGTTTTTTGTAGAAAAAGGCTACAAGGTTTATATGCCAGAATTGCCTATTTACTCGCTTCCTGTTCTTAGTACCAATGTATCTAGCATCGCTAAATATGTAACACGCTTTGTGCAAGATGTAATTCAAAAACCCGTTACACTTATTGGAAATTCGCTCGGAGGGCATGTGGGGCTTGTGGTTTCGCTGGAGCATCCAGAGCTAGTTCACTCCCTTGTGCTTACGGGAAGTAGCGGACTGTATGAGAAATCTTTTGGCGAAACTTTCCCTAAAAGAGGAAGTTATGAATATGTTCAGAAGAAAGCAGAAGAGGTTTTTTATGATCCAAGCATTGCGACCAAAGAAGTGGTAGATAGTGTGTACAAAGTGGTGAATGATAATTCTAAAGTAATCAAGACTCTTTACATCGCGCGTAGTGCGATTAAACATAATATGAAAGATGTTTTGCACAAGATACAAATGCCCGTTTGCCTTATTTGGGGAAAACAGGATAATGTAACACCGCCAGATGTGGCTGTGCAATTCGAGGAAGGATTGCCGAATGCAAAGCTTTTTTGGATTGATAAATGTGGGCATGCTCCGATGATGGAACGCCCAGAGGAATTCAACGAGATTTTGTATAAATGGCTTAGCGAAACGGTAAAAGATTAATCAATAATTAAAATAATAAATAAAAATTCCTTAAGCACTCCTTTTTTTTAGAAAGTAGCCTTAGGGGATTTTTTATATAACAAAATTAAATCCATTAAAAAATGAAAATCACATCGGCTAAATTTGTAGAAAGTAATTCGGACTGGCGAAAATGCCCTGCACCCGACAGACCAGAATATGCCTTTATCGGTCGTTCCAATGTGGGGAAATCCTCGCTCATCAACATGCTGGCAGACAATAAGAAATTGGCAAAAACTTCGGGCACGCCAGGGAAAACACAGTTAGTTAATCATTTTTTAATCAATGGAGAATGGTATTTGGTGGATTTGCCAGGATATGGCTATGCGCAAGTGTCCAAAAAAACGCGTAAAAAATTCAGCGAATTGATCACGGGATATATTCTAAACCGAAAAAATCTCATCAATTTATATGTGCTGGTAGACGCAAGACACGACCCGATGAAAATCGATTTGGAATTCATGGAATTTTTAAGCAAAAAAGGAATTCCGTTCAGCATTGTGCTTACTAAAATCGATAAATTAAGCAGTTCAGCATTGGCTAAAAATTTAATGAAATACCAAAAAAAAATGCTGAATACTTGGCAGACTTTGCCACCTTTTTATAAAACATCTGCTACCTCAAAAGTGGGAAAAGAAGAATTGTTGAATAATATAGATTTGTTTAATCAGCAATTAAATAAAATAGATTTTGCCCAAATTGTAAACAACGAAAAACCATCAGAAAATGAAATTTAAGCTCTTTAATTTATTAATTTTAGTTTTTAGTTTAAGCATTGCGCAGCAGATTCAGCCCACACCACAAAAAGAAGATTTCAGCGGAAAAACAATTGCTACGCCACAAAGTTTTTCTTACAAAGTGGTGAAAAGTGCTCCACAGAGTATAATTTATTTTATAGAAAGTGAGCCCATTCCGTATGATAAAAATGGATTTAAAATTGAACTGAATAAAAAATCAAAAATTAAAAATCTGCCTAACAAAGCAGAGGCGTATTATTTAAAAATTGATAAAAATAAAGTCACTATCGAGGCAAGAGACTGGCGTGGTGTTTATTACGGTTTGCAGACTTTTAGACAATTGGCACAAAATCCCACACTACCATTGGGGGAAATTATAGATTATCCCAATGTTGAGTTTCGTGGCGTGGTAGAAGGATTTTACGGAAACCCTTGGAGCTTTGAAGACAGAATGCGACAGCTTACTTTTTATGGCGAAAACAAAATGAACACCTATATATATGGTCCCAAAGATGATGCCTACCATAGTTCGCCGAATTGGAGAAAGCCATATCCACCCGAAGAAGCGCAGAAAATCAAAGATTTAGTAGAACAGGCACATCAAAACGAAGTGGATTTTTATTGGGCTATTCACCCAGGGAAAGACATCAGATGGAATGCGGAAGATAGGGATAATTTAATCAAGAAATTTGAAGCCATGTATGCACTCGGTGTGCGAGCATTTGCTGTTTTCTTCGATGATATTTCGGGCGAAGGAACTAAAGCCGACAAGCAAGCGGAGCTATTGAATTATATAGATGATCATTTCATTAAAACCAAAAAAGATGTGCGTCCGCTGATTATGTGCCCTACCGAGTACAACAAAAGTTGGTCTAATATAAAAGGTGGATATTTACCCACTTTGGGTAAAAACCTGAACAAAGATATCCATATTATGTGGACGGGCGATCGTGTGATTGGCGATGTAACACAAAGTTCGCTTGAGTGGATTAACAAAAATATCGAAAGAAAAGCATTTTTCTGGTGGAATTTTCCCGTTTCAGATTATGTACGCGATCACTTATTGCTCGGTCCAGCTTATGGGCTAGATACCCGAGTGGAAAGCATGCTTTCTGGCATGGTAACCAATCCTATGGAGCGTGCCGAGGCATCAAAAGTGGCGATTTATAGCGTAGCAGATTACGCTTGGAATGTACCAAAATATGATTCCATAAAAGCGTGGGAGCGAGGGATAAAAAATGTATTTCCGACCGATTTTGAAGCCTACAAATTCTTTGCAGAAAACAACGCAGATTTGGGAAGAAACGGACACGGCTACCGCCGAGATGAATCTTGGAATTACAAAAAATTGGCTCAAAAAATCATTAAAGAAATTGATCAAAATAATTTAAGCACAGAAACTTACCAAGAGGCAAAAGCCTTTTTTGATAAAATGATTCTTTCTGCAGGCACGCTTATGGCAAGTCAAGATAATCCGTATTTGATAGATGAAATCAAGCCATGGCTATCTCAATTCAGTTTGCAGGGGCAAATGGGATTAAACATTTTAGCCATGCAACAAGCTTTGCAAGCTGATGATGCTCAGGCATTTTTGAGAAATTATTACAGTGCACAGACCGATAAAACTGCGATGTTCTACATTGATCATGCCGAAAACCAAAACCCATATCAGCCAGGCGTGAAAACAGGAAGTTTGGTCATTCAGCCAATGTTGGACAATGCAATGGTGAGTTTGGCTAAAAAGTATAATCAAAAATACAATGCTAATTTAGCCGTGCAAGTGAATTACAATCCGCACCAGCCAGACACCAATATTGAGCAGCTGAAAAATCAACCATTGGTATTAAACAATCGAACGCTGAATTATTCGCCATCGCTCGAAGTGGTGAAAATCAAGCCACAAGGCTACATCGGTGTGAAATTACACGAGCCACTAAAAGTGGAGCAAATTGTGCTTAATTTTGGTGTTAAAAACTTTGATTGGGGTCAAGTTCAATATTCAGAAAACGGACTTGAATGGACTCCAATCAACGGGAATTTTAAAGACACTACTTGGATTTCTAGACCGAACAAAAAAGCTAAATTTATACGATTCATCAATACCTCGAACCAAGAACAAGAAATGTATTTTAAGCGATTTGAACTCGTGGTAAAATAATATTTGCTCACCAAAAAAGTCATCAAAAATCCGTATTTCATGAAATAAGAAATACGGATTTTTAAGTTTTTATTTTAAGCGATTTGCATAATTTGTTTGATTAAATGCTATATTTACAGAGAAATATGATTTTGATTAAAAATTTAATTAAATGAAGAAAGCCCTTTTGCTCATCAATGGAGCGCCGCCTAAAGAACCAATCAATGTAGGGAAATACGATGCCATATATTGCACCGACGGAGCCTATGAAAAAGCCCTAAAAATCGGACTAAAGCCAGATGTTGTGGTCGGGGATTTTGATTCTATTTCAAATGTCGAACTTCCAGAAGTTGAGGTTTTGCACCGCCCCGATCAAGATTTTACCGATTTTGATAAATGTCTGCAAGAATTGGAAATTAGAGGCTTTACAAGCATCGATGTCTTTGGAGCTACGGGGCTGGAGCACGACCATTTTTTGGGAAATTTGACCACAGCGAGCCATTTCAAAGATAAAATGCGAATCAGTTTTCATGATGATTATTCCGTATTCTTTTTTTCGCCTAAAGTTTTAAAGTTGAATGCTGTGAAAAATAGAATGATCTCATTATATCCCTTTCCGCATGCCGAGTCGGTGGAATCCAAAGGCTTGTTTTACCCGCTAGGCGGAATGGATTTGGATATTTTGGGCAGAGTAGGAACACGAAATCATGCTCAAGATGATGAGGTGGAAATTAGTTTTAAAAAAGGCGAAATGATAATTTTTGTGTCAAAATATCTAAAAAAATAAATTTTATGAATTAAAATCATTAATATTGTATAGGCGTAATTAATTTAAATTCAGAAGTATGAGAAAAGTTATTTTAGTATTAATGGCGATTTTTGCTTTCACCGCATGCTTAAGCAACGACGATGATAGCAAGGTGGTTGAAAGCTTCAGAAATGCTTATGCAACAGAGCTTAGCGTTTCGCCCATTGGGAAGATTAATCGAAATATCAATATAAGTTTTAAAGTTTCGTATCACCCAGGGTGCGAAGAGTATTACCACACAAATACGGAAATGAAAGACGGGGTGTTTTATATCTTGCCCGTGGTAAAGAATAACGGCAAAAAGTGTGATGGAAATACCTCAACCATAACACAAAATATAGGCTGGAGCCAAAATCGTGTTGGGAATTATCTTATTAAAATTCCCAAAGGCGTAAATAAAGCAGGGGAAATACAATATTTAACTAAAGAAATTGAACTAACTGAATAAAAAATAAAGATTATGAAAAAATTATTATTAGCGATGCTTTCAGTCTTAAGTTTAGGGCTGACATCATGTTTAAACAACGATGACGAACCGCAAAAATACCAAGGGCTTGCTTTTGTTACCAATGTAAAGGCACCTAAAACTGGCGAAGTGGGGCAAGAAATAGTGTTTAATGTAACATTTCAATTAAATTCAAACTGTGCTCATTTCTTAAAATTCAATGCACCAATCGTGCTTCAAGATCCAGCAAAAGAGAGTGAATATGCAGGGATTATGGAAGTTGCACCTATTGTGGAGTCTGAAGATCCGAAATGCTCTAATGCAGAAGGAGCGAGTGCGACCAAAGAGTTTAAAGTGATTCCAAAAGTTCCAGGAGTTTATCAGTTTAAATTTTATTCTGGAGTGAAAGGCGAAGGGGCAGATGCCAAGCCTAAGTTTATTGAAGTGAAAGTAACGGTTTCTAATCCAGAAAAGAAAGAAAAAGAAGGTGGTGAAAAGCCAGCGGCTTAATTTTAGAAATTAACTAAAAACTAAAAGAGAAACTTTTTTAAAAGTTTCTCTTTTTTTATTTCTCGGTAACAAAAATCATTTCGGTAACGGCTTTGCTAAAGCTATGCGGTTTTTTATCAATTAAAACCACCATGCTTTGGTCGAAATTATGTTTCTTTTCTATTTGAAGTTTTTTACCTAAATGAACCCCGATTTCGTCCAAATATCTCAAAAATTCTTCCGATGAATCCCACACCGATTGCACTTGCACCGATTCGCCTTCGTTGCAAGTAGCTAGAGCTTTAGCATCAATTTTGGGAATTTCCCCATTTTTGTTAGGAATCGGTGCCCCATGTGGGTCGATGCTTGGATGTTCTAGAATTTCATCCATTTTGTCAAAAAAAGCTTTGGATTTAATGTGCTCTACTTGTTCTGCAATTTCGTGTACCTCGTCCCATGCAAATCCCATGACTTTAACTAGGAACATCTCGGTCAATCGGTGTTTGCGCACCACAAGTGCGGCTTGTTTTCTTCCTTCTTCGGTGAGGTAAATCGGCTTATAACTTTGGTAATTTACCCAGCCTTTTTCGGCAAACTTTTTCATCATGCCCGTTACGGTAGGCATTTTGATTTGCAAAAGCTTGCTGATATCGTTGGTAGATATCGCCGAATCTTTGTTTGAAAGATAAAGTAAAGTTTTTAAATAATTTTCCTCGGTACGCGAATTCATATAACATTAAAAATAAGACTACCATACCCAAAAATGGATATGGTAGTTTTTCAGGTATGCCACGAAAATACTATTTATTTAGTAATCTCGCAAAGTTTTAGCTTAATTCTGTGAGCCCTAAATATTGTTGAGCCACTTTGTAAATCTCTTCAGAATTTTTAGAAATTCCCGAAATATATCGGTTTGAAAGGATAATAATGGTGAAATCATCTTTGATGTAGCGTGCAAAAATTCCTTGGTATCCATGCCACCAGCCTGTGTGGTACACATATTTTTCGCCATTTGGGTAGCATTTAATTCTCCAGCCCAAACCATAGTTTTTCGCCACAGACCAGTCTCTGGTGGGAGTGAAGGCATCTTGCTTAAACTTTTCGTTGATGAAATCGTTTTTGTACAAAGCACGATCCCAGCGATATAAATCTTCTACCGTAGTGAAAATTCCTTTGTCGCCATACACGCCATCTTGGAATGTATTGTTGAAATCAGAAAAATTAGCTTTGTAGCTTTTTGCAAAAGAGAAATTATAAGTGTCCATTGGGTCGTACACAAAGGAATTTTGCATATTCAAGGGTTCAAAAATATATTGATTCACAAATTCTTTGTAAGGCATTTTGGTAATGCGTTCAATCAAAAGAGCCAGCATGGCAAAGTTTGAATTGCAGTAGTCGAAACTTGTGCCTGGTGCGAATTTTAGTCCAAACTTTCGGGTGCTAAACATAGATAGCAAAGACTCGTTGTACATCGGTTCGCTAGAGTTCCAGTAGCGGGGCGAGAATTTCAAATATTCTGGCAAGCCAGAGCGGTGCGAAAGCAAATGCTCAATGGTGATGTCTGCATAAGGAAATTCCCAAATGTATTTTTGCACAGGGTCTTTGATGTCTAAAAAACCTCTTTGCTCCAGCCACAAAACAGAAGTTCCTGTAAATGTTTTGGTGATAGATGCGATTTGGGTGGGGGTTTTAGGCGTATTTTTCAGCCCGATGGCTCGGTTCGAAACGCCATAAGACTCCTCAAAAATTAATTTTCCTTTGTGCGCAACGAGCACCGTTCCATTAAAAGCTGGATTAGTGGCACCGATATTTATATTTTTGATTTCGTTGTGAAGTTGAGAGTAAACGCCCGCAATCGTATCGTGAAATTCCAATTTTTCGATTGGGGCAGTGTAATTAATTTTTACCTTGAAAGGAAACTTCAATTTGGCAGAAACAAAAGTTTGTCCGCCCAAAAATAGAAGCAAGCTTAATGCTGAAAAGGCATGTTTTAATCTGTTCATAGTGCGTGTCAAGTTCTTAACTTTCCAAAGTAACAGATTTGTTTTGTTAAGTAGCGGTAAAGAAAAGTTAAATAAATCTTACTGTGATTTATATCAAAGAAAATTATTTAGCCCATTTTTGAAAAAAAGCCAAAGCCTCGCTCACGATAAAATTGCTCCCTCCAATGAAAATAAAATCATCATTTTGAGCTATTTTTAAAGCATGTTTTAAAGCCAATTCAGTGCTTTCAAAAAAAGATGCTTTAAAATCATCGGAAATCAGATTTTTCAGTATTTCAATAGGCATTTTTCTCTCCACATTTGCCTGCGTGAAAAAATATTCAAAATTCGAATTTTTAGGTAATAATTTTAAAATTTGCGAAACATCTTTATCTGCCACAAAACCTAAAATTATGTATTTTTTTTGGGCTTTAATTTTTTCGATTTGATTTGCAATTTCTTCAAATCCCGCAGGGTTGTGAGCCGTGTCTGTAATGCAAAGAGGCTTGTCGAGTAATTGCTGCCAACGCCCCATAAAATGACTGATTTCTGCCACATGATTTAAGGCAAATTTCGTTTTTTCATGATTTAAGGCAACAATCTTTTCATGAATGAGTGGCAGTGTAGCACTTAGTGTTTGTAAGTTTTTAGCCTGATATTTTCCTAATAAATCCGTAGAAAAATCATTTTTTGGTAAATTCTGAGCCCAAATAATAGGAGCATTTAATTCTTGTGCTTTTTGCTCAAAAACAGGTTTGGTTTCGGGTAAATATTCCCCGATGATGATAGGTGTTTTAGGCTTGATGATGCCTGCTTTTTCAAACGCAATTTTAGCCAAAGTGTCTCCTAAAATCGCAGTGTGCTCAAGTGCGATATTGGTGATGATTGAAAATTCTGGCTGAATGATATTGGTGGCATCTAATCTTCCGCCCAGTCCCGTTTCGATTATCGCTACATCTACTTGTTCTTTGGCAAAATAACTAAAGCCCATGGCTACCGCTACTTCAAAAAACGAACAACCTAGTTCTTTTATAAAGTCTTTGTTTTCGGAAACAAAATCGGTGATAAATGTTTTTTTGGTATTTTCTCCATTGATTTTATTCCGTTCGCCAAAGTTTAATAAATGAGGTGAAGTGTGCAGACCTACTTTTAAGCCGTGTGCCTGCAAAACCGAGCTGAGCATATGTGCCGTGCTACCTTTGCCATTGGTGCCTGCGATATGGATACTTTTAAACTGATTTTGTGGATTGCCTAGATGTGCACAAAGTTCTGTAATTCTTTCAAGTCCAGGTTTGTATGCCTTGCTACCTTGTTGCTGAAAGAAAACCAAATCGTTTAGTAGCCAATGAGAGGCTTGCTCGTAAGTCATTTTATTTAAGGTTTACAAGATAAGTTCCTCGTCTTCCGTCTTCGCCAGGGAATGCGGTTACATATTTCAGAACCAATTTTTTAGCCGTGTCGGCTAGACATTGGCTTTTAGCGGGGCGTGGAGTAGCTCGTTTTATGCTCCCATTGGCATTTACTACAATGTCTACAATCACGCTTCCAGACGAGTCGCAATTATGCGATTGATTCTCGGGAACGCGAGTTTTCCAGTTTTCGCCAATGTTTTTTCCGTGGTCGGTTGTTCCTTTGGGATCGCCATAATTGCCTGCTGAGCCACTATTGCCTTGTCCGTTTGATTTATTTTTTCCCTTTCCGCCCAAAATATTTTCCAAGGCAGATTTTCCTTGGCTGTCGCCTTGTGGTTGAGCCGATGAATTTTGATTATTTGTTTTTCCTTGAGCAGAAGAAGATTTATTTTCCGTTTTACTTGTTTTATTGCTCGCAACGGGTAGTTTTTCTTGAGTAGTTTGTGTTTTAGACTTTACGGGAGCTGTTTTTTGTGGAGCCGTTACATTCTTAGTTGGCGTAGGCGTGGGGGCAGGCGGTGTTGGCTCGCTTTGGGCAGGCTCGGGTTCTGGCGTAGGAACTTGTGATTCTGCTGCGGGAGCAGGTTCTTCTGTGCCTTGCCCCAGATCGGTGTTGCCATAGTTGGTGTCTTCTACCATGGCTATTTCGATCATGAGCGTTTTTTGGTCGCTTTCTTTTTTAAATTCAAAACTTAAAAATAAAAGCAATGCACACAAAATGCCCACCACTGCTGTGATGATGATACTCTCTTTTTTAGCGTTGATTTCTTTTCTACTCATTTGGCTCGGTGGCTAGTACCATTTTATAATGGTTGCGGTTGGCGACATCCATTACATAAACAATGTCCTTGGTATAGGCTTTTTCTTCGGCTTGAAGAATGAAAGCTGGCTCTTGATTATCCTTAAATATTACTTTAAGTTGTGGCTCTAATTGTTCTTTAGCAATCGGCGTTTTATCTATAAAATACTGTCCCTCGTTGTTTATACTCACAATCAATTGTTTCTCATTGGCTGGGGCTCCGTCTGCTTTGGGCAATTGGAGGTTTAGCACATTGGTGGAAACCATGGTAGATGTAAGCATAAAGAAAATAAGCAATAGGAAAACAATATCCGTCATAGACGACATACTGAAATCTGGGCTTATTTTATTTCTTCCTCTGATGTCCATTACTTAACCACGGGTTTATTGATTACTTCTAAAAATTCTGTAACAGTAGATTCCATTTGGTGAACGCTTTTGTCTACCTTCATAACCAAGAAGTTATAAGCGATGTAAGCAGAAATCCCCACAACAAGTCCAGCTGCGGTGGTGAGCATGGCAGCATAAATTCCGCTAGAAAGCAATTTGGCATCTACTTGTCCTGCAGTATTTGCGATTTCGGCAAAGGACATAATCATTCCCACAACGGTTCCCAAGAATCCGAGCATTGGTGCTGCTCCTGCGATGGTTGCGAGATAATTTACATTTTTTTCTAGTTTATACACTTCGAGTTTTCCAGTGTTTTCAATCGCTTCGCTGATTTCTTTCAAAGGTCGCCCAATGCGTAATAAGCCTTTTTCAATCATGCGAGATTCTGGCGTATTGGTACGCTTGCAAAGCTCGATGGCGGCGTTGATTTTGCTTTCGTAAACAAAATCTCTGATATTATTGATAAAGTAATAATCCTGTTTTGATTGTTTGTTGATGCTTAAGTAGCGTTCAAAGAATAGGTAAACGGTAAAAAGTAGCAAAAGAAATAAGATCAAAATAATGATTCCACCAAACCAGCCTCCTTGCTGAATCATTTCTAATAGCGAAATTTTGGTAGTTTGCGATGCACTATCTGCTACGATTTGTGCCAATGATAACGAATCTTGCTGTTCCATTCTTATTGTTTTATTTATAAATCACAAAATTAATGAATGTCCGAATACCTTGAACAAAAAAAATGTTATAATCTTCACAAAGTATAGGAATTTTATGCTTTAAATCAAGAAGCAAAACGCTACGGAATGATTATTTAATCTTGTTTAAGATAAAAGTGGGAGCGTCTTTGGATTTATTTGAGTTCTCAGGGGAAAGGTAATAAAGCTGATTGCCGTTGATGCGAAATGCTAAATTGTCGTCTAGTGTAATAATGTTATTTTCGATGGAGTAGTAGCCGCTAGTTACTTTAGATTTATGTTTTCGATCTTCCTTTAATAAGTAAGAGCTGTCTCCCTTTAGCGTTAATACAGATTTTACGCCTTCAGCGCAGCAAGAACAAGGTCTTAAACCAATGTAGGTTCCAAAAAAACTATTTGGATTAATGTCGAATATGCTCCCCTCGGGGCTTACTATGATTTCGCCAGATTTTGTTACAATAACTTCTTTATGAGTGGTTTTACAAGCCGTGGCTAATAAAAAAAAGCCCATTAAGCAGATTATCATAAAATTTTTCATAGATTCGTAAATTATTACGGACTCACGAAGTATCAAACTATATGCCAATGCCATACAAGAAATGTTTAATTAACTTTTTTATGTCTTTTGTTGTTTTCCTATGCGTGGGAGAGCAGCAGTTGATGGCGCAGACAGATAGTGTTTTTGTTAAACTTACTTTTCAGGCTAATTCAGACTTAGTGAAAGTTGAGCAATCGTTTGATTTGCCTGTTCGTGGCAATGAGGTGGGGAAAGTGTATCTCTATGCTTGGGTGAATGCCTATCGCAGAAAATCGGTGATGAGCCGAGTGAAACTAGATGGGGGTGATGAGAAATTGTACTTTGCTAATAATAAAAATTTGGGCGAAATACGAGATCTAGAAATTTTTAATGACCAAGGGAAAGAGATCGATAGTTTTCGGAGATTTCGTTCAGAAATATTAGATTTTAAGCTATCTCCAAATAAGGAAAAACGATATAAATTCAAGGCAAATTATGTAATCAAGCTGCCTGCAGATGGGTTTACAGGATATGGCTACAATAAAAAGAATAATAGCTATATTTTTAAATATTTTTTGTTGCACCCAGGTTTTTATGAAGGAGGGGAGTTTAGGAGGCAGAATTTTAAAGATTTAGAATCATTAAGTTCAAATAATACTTATTACGGCGTTCAGATTGAAAATCATACAAAATCAGATGTTTATACGGATTTAAAAGCAGTGTCTGATGGTGTGTACAAAGGCGATGATCGATCTTTTTTTGAATTAACATTGCTTAACCCCAATCAGATTACGGAGATAGAGGTTGGAGACCAAAAAGTGATTTTTCAAGAGAAAATTCCAGCAGAAGATTCTGCACTGTTGAAGGGTGTCTTGGCAAAGCAAATAAAATTCTTATCTAATTATTTCCCGCCATTAAATGAGCCTTTATTTATTTCTAGTAAATTATTGAGAAAAACAAATCAGAATTTTATAGATGATGTGAAGATTCCTCTGTTTGGGAAATATAAAATTTATGAAGATACAATTCGTTTAGATTTAAAAAGTTTATCTCCCATTGTTTCGGCTTATTGCGATCGCAGTATTTCTGTGGATAGGAGAGGAGATCATTGGGTGTCCAATGGTTTAAAGACCTATTTATCACTTCAATATTTGAAGAAATACCATAAAGACACACCGATTACAGGGAAAATCCCAGATGATCTCTCATTATTAAAATTGCACCCCTTGTACTGGTTTGAGTCTTCTAAATTTAAGTTCATAGATCGATATCCTTTGTATCATAGGTATTTTATGAAACAAAACATAGATCAGCCGATTGATACGCCTTATGATCAACTGCGAGCGGTGAATCAAAAACAAGTGAGCTCCATCAAGACAGGACTTGCCTATGATTATCTCGCAGAATATTTGCCCGCAGGAGAGTTTGATGTCTTGGTGAAAGAAATGATTCGAAATAAAAAGTCAGAATTACTGACCAAGGAATATTTTGAAGAATATTTAAAAGCACATGCCTCTAAAGATGTGAGTTGGTTCTTTGATGAAATGATTAAAGAATCGGGCGGATTTGATATGGCAATTTCTAGTGTGAAAGATGGAAAAGATAGTGTGCAAGTAGTTATAAAAAACAAAAATAGATTTGGTGGACCTACGCAGGTAGTAATGTCAAAAGACAGTATAGATTTGTATGAAATTTGGGTAAAATCAAACAAAAAGAAATTTGATATAAATCTGCCCAAATGGGACTATAACAAAATCACACTGAAACATGGGGACTATTTCCCAGAAACAGAGGTTTCTAATAATGTGTACAGAAAAGAAAAATGGAAGAAAACTAAATTAAAGCTAAGCCCCATAGGAGATATTCAAGTGCCCGAGTTTCAGCAAATTTTTGTGTGGCCAAACATCAGCTGGAATAATTATGATAAGCTACAATTGGGAGCAAGGTTTACAAATGAGACGGTGTTCCCGCAAGATTTTGAAATGAAGGTTTCCCCGATGTATAGCTTTGGCTCAGGGAAAATCGTAGGGAGCACAAATTTTCTCTACAAGTATTTGTTGTACAGAAGTAATGTTTTCAGAGAAATCGATTTTTTTGCAGGAACTGGCTTAGGGCATTTCAAGCAAGGACTAGAATATTATAAATACCGAGGAGGCGTTAATTTTAAATTCAAAAAAGATGTCCTCAGCACCAGAGATTATAATTTTAAGATAACATTCGAGGATATTCAAAGACAATTACCAGCCAATCCTACACTTGTAGAGCAAGATTTGCAGCGTTATCAGTTGTTAAACACAGAGCTGATTTATAGAAACTATCACACAATTACAGAATCTAGAGGTCGTGTTAATTTTCAGTATTCCAATAAGTTTTCAAAATTCTATGCAGAGTTTTACCATCGTTGGAAGCTCGACAAAAATAGAAGAATGGGCGTTAGAGTCTTTTCTGGTGTTTTCTTTAATCATGATTTTTTGGCAACTACATTTTATGATTACGGACTAGATAGGATAACGGATTACACCTATTCCTATAACCTTTTAGGGCATTCGGAGAACAAAGGCATCCTGAGCCAGCAATTTGTCTTGGCAGAAGGTGGATTTAAATCTCTACTAGGCGTAAAATCCAATAAATTTATGTTTACACTAAATGTGGAATACCCCGTAGTGAAGATGATAGATTTATATGCCGATATAGGAACCTATCAGAATAAAAACAAAAGAGGACATTTGGTGTATGATACAGGCATTCGCTTAGGGCTTATCCCTGATTTTGTGGAGTTTTATTTCCCTATTCAGTCGTCCTTAGGTTTTGAGCCTACAATGCCTAGATATTATCAACATATACGCTTTTTACTAAACATCAATCTTGGCAGAATCCGTAGCTACTGGAGAGAGCGAAATCTTCAGTTATAAATGAATAAAGACCTTTCCGTATGGAAAGGTCTTTTTCTATAATAAAATTAAAATCTAAATAAAATGAAATTCTACGCTTCTTTATCTGAAACCAAGCGGAATCCTTCTCCGTGAATGTTTACAATCTCCACATCTGGATCATCTTTCAAGTACTTTCTAAGTTTAGCGATATAAACATCCATACTTCTAGAAGTGAAGTAATTATCTTCGTTCCAAATTCTGTTTAGTGCCACTTCTCTAGGCATTAAATCATTTTCAAATACACAAAGCACTCTCAAAAGCTCGTTTTCCTTAGGAGAAAGCTTGTATTCAATGCCATTAACATTAAGGTATCTTAATTTAGCATTGAACTCAAAGTTTCCAATCTTGAACTCATCTTGTTCAAATTTTTCTTCGTTTATACCATTTCTTTGAACGATAGCTTTGATTTTATACAAAAGCACTTCAGAGTCAAATGGTTTTGTAACATAGTCGTCTGCCCCTAATTTGTAACCTTTCAAAACATCTTCTCGCATGTTTTTAGCAGTTAGGAAAATGATAGGCATATCATGATTAAGATCTTTGATTTCTTTAGCCATAGTGAAACCATCTTTTCTAGGCATCATTACATCAGTAATCACAAGATTGAACTTTTCTTCTTTGAAAAGTCTTAGACCTTCCTCTCCGTCGATTGCGTGTTTTACATCAAAATCGTTGATCTGGAGATAGTCTTTGAGTACGGTTCCAAAACTAGGATCATCCTCAACTAGCAATAGTTTTATGTTGTTATCGGCCATAATGAATTAATTTATTGATAATTTTAAATAAAATGTTGTTCCTTTTCCTTTATGACTTTCAACTTCTATAATTCCTTTGTGCAAATCCATAATGTGTTTAACATAAGCCAATCCTAAACCATGCCCTTTAACATTATGAACATTTCCCGTTTCTGCTCTATAAAACTTCTCAAAGATTCGGTGAATTACATTTTTATTCATGCCCATTCCCTTGTCTTCTATTTTTATAACATACCACTTATTGTCTTCTATATAAGTAGTTACAGAAATCTCGGGCGCCTCTGGAGAATATTTATTCGCATTGTCTAAGACATTCAAAATAATGTTTCTCATGTGGAACGCATCAACTGAAAGTTCACAAGATTTAACATTATATTTTTCAAAAATTGTGCCATTTCTGTTTTCTACGATAAGTCTTATAGAATCCACACTATCTTTTACCAGTACATTCATATCAACAAGGGATTTGTCTAGTAATATCTCTCTACGCTCTAACTTAGAGATTCTCAGTACATTCTCCACCTGTTGGTTCATTCTTTTATTCTCCTGTTTTATTAAATTAGCATAATGCTTGATTTTCTCTGGATTGCTAGATACTACGGGGCTTTTCAGCGCATCGGCAGCAACAGAAATTGTGGCAATAGGCGTTTTGAACTCGTGTGTCATATTGTTCATAAAATCCGTTTTCATTTGCGAAATTTGCCTTTGCTTTATCATAATATAGATAGATGCTACATACACGCACAGAATTGTGAGGGTAAAGAAAATGGTGAGTGTTGCCAAGCCTGAATATGCCGAGAGTATGGTGCCTCTTTTTTGTGGTAAATAGACCGATAGGTAGTAGCTCACTTTGTTTTTGGAGTTGGAGAAAAGTGGCGTTAAGAAATTATCATTTTCTTGAATATATCCATTTTCTTTTAGTGCAATGGTGGTGGAATCGGCATTTAGGACTGCCAATTTAAACTCGGTGCTTACATTCCATTTTTTTTGGTAAAAAGAAAAAATAGAATCAATTAATTTAAAATCAACTCTTTTGCTTATCGGTGTGTTGCCAGAATATAGCTTGGCAAAGCGTTCGATGGTGTAAGTTGCGTCTTTAAACTCATTTTCAAGATCGATAGGTAGAGGCTGAAATCCTTTTAAACTCGAATCCTTCTTCACTTTGATTGCTTTTTCAGATGAATAAAGCTGAGTTACTTTTAAAGAATCATTGTGTATGCCCGAAATAGGAAGTTTAATCTTATCCATCATATAGCGAGTGATGTAGACATACTTCACATTGGCAGAGTCGCTCTCGATTTGTGAGGTAATCACTTCTGGTTTTCCAGCACTGTCGCGCATGGTTTTGCGCGTGGTGTTGAAGTATTTGTAGTAGCGATCTACCTCGTGCTGGCGCACAGCTATTGCTGTTTCGTCTAGGGCACGATACACACGGCTATCGAACTCGCTTTCTTTGGCGTCAAAAGCTTTTTTGAGCCAATATAATTGCACAATGATGAGCCCCACGAGGGAAATCGTCATTAAAACAATCAATATTTTAAAAAATTTTTTTTTCATTTCAATATTTTAATTAAAAGGTGAAAGGTGTGATATTTTACACAATATTAGGCAATTTGTTTAAAAATTCAAGCGTTTTATGTTTAAAATCTGCCAAACTCCCATCGTTGTGAATGGTGTAATTGGCTAGTTTTTCCCTATCCTCGTCGGTCATTTGTTTTTCGATGCGTTGCTGAATGGCTTCTGCTGCGGCTTGATCTCGTTGTGTAGCTCGCTCAATGCGATTTTCAATCGGAGCCGAAATCGTTAAAACAAAATCACAATCTTTATAAGCTCCAGACTCAAACAAAATTGCCGCTTCTTTAAACACAAAATCCGATTTTTGGGCATTTCTCCATTGTTTAAAATCTTTTGCCACCGCGGGGTGCATCAGGGCGTTTATGCGTTTTAGTTCTGTTTCGTTAGAAAATATGATTTCGGCTAATTTTTTTCGGTTGAGCGAATTTTTAGTATAAATATTTTCGCCGTACCATTCAATCAATTGTTGTTTGATTTCGGGAGATTCTTCGTATAAATCTTTAGCTCTTTGGTCTGAATTATACACGGGAAATCCCGCTTCTGCAATGAATTTTGCAGCGGTAGATTTTCCAGAGCCAATTCCCCCCGTGATACCGATAATTTTCATTTTTTAATATTTTTTATAAGCTAGAAAGCATAGCCAATTGCCCACACTACACGCAAATTCAGTCCGTTGTTGTTTTTGCCAAAGCCAGGAATGGCGATAGGGTCTATGTTTTGGTCGGTTTTCTTGAAAAGCAAAATGTTGATCCCCGTATTGGCATTGATGTAAAAATTGGAGTTGCCGATTGGCACGCTGGCACCCACAAGTGGCTCAAACCAAACGGCTGTTGCTGAATGGCTTGGGATTGAAATACTGATGGGGGCTTCGCGATAGCCTTGCACGGGAGCTTCGCTAAATTCTTGATTGAATAACGAAAAACCAACGCGCCCGCCCATGTAGAAATTCATGTTTGGGTTTTCATTGTCTTGGCTCACAATCCAGTTGGCCCCTGCATTGGCAAAAAATCCGCTAGCTTTGCCTTTCCAGCCCACTTCGTCGAAGTCCGATTTTTCGTAACCTGCTTCTGCCGCGGCATACCATTTTTTGTGAACGGGCACCACCACGGTGGCTTCGTAGCCCATTTTATCGGTAAAAAATTGCATTGCAGGTTGTGCCAAGTCTATTCCTACAAAAACTTTTTTTCGTTCCTTCTTTTCTTGGGGCTTATTTTCCTGTCCCAAAACCGACGAAATATTAATAAGTAAGCAAAATGTGAGCAGCGTTTTGGTCAGTAACTTCATGTTGTAGAATTTCTATACTTTTGATAAATTTATGAGAGCTTGAGGTAGCAGATAAATCAGAATACACCGCCTTAAAGCCGCAGGCTTTAGATACATATTCTGTGCTGTATTTGTATTTAATTTTCAGCACATCAAGAAATTGATCGGTTGTTTTTCTTCTAGAGAAAATCAAATTGGTTTCTGTGCTAGGCTTTAGAGGTAAAGGCACACTTATGGAATCCCTACCTTTCCCGCTAGCAATCAGCGTGAACTCATCTTTGGAATCTTGTCTTAAAACATAAAGCGAATCCATGGTTTCGCC
Organism: Ornithobacterium rhinotracheale DSM 15997; assembly: GCF_000265465.1. Lineage (NCBI taxonomy): Bacteria > Pseudomonadati > Bacteroidota > Flavobacteriia > Flavobacteriales > Weeksellaceae > Ornithobacterium > Ornithobacterium rhinotracheale. The sequence continues at coordinate 578,566 of NC_018016.1, read as the reverse complement.
AGGGTGAGTGGTGTTTTTTAGCTTAATGATTAATTCAGGCGTTTTGTTTTCGGTGCAGATGTCATCTTCTTCGCACGCCCAGAAAATAAGCCCCGAAATCATCGTTAAAAATATGCCTAAAATGTATTTTTTCATGATTAAAGGTAGATTTAAATTTTTTCTAAAAGTACAACATTCTCCACATGATAAGTCTGTGGGAACATGTCCACTGGCTGAATTTTTACGACTTTATATTGCTCTTTCATCAAGGCTAAATCTCTCGCTTGGGTGGCAGAGTTACAGCTCACATACACCACGCGTTTAGGGGCAATGCGCAAAATGTTTTCTACTACTTTAGGGTGCATGCCATCTCGTGGAGGGTCGGTGATGATGATGTCTGGCGTTCCGTTTTGTGTTACAAATTCATCGGTAAAAACATCTTTCATATCGCCACAATAGAAGGTGCAGTTTTCAATTCCATTGGCAGCGGCATTTTCTTTGGCAGCAGCAATGGCTTCGGGCACCGATTCTATGCCCACTACTTTTTTAGCTTTTTTAGATACAAATTGTGCAATGGTTCCTGTGCCTGTATATAAGTCATAAACAAGCTCTTCGCCCGTGAGTCCAGCAAAGTCGCGTGCTACTTTATACAATTCGTAGGCTTGTTCAGGATTGGTTTGGTAAAAACTTTTTGGACCGATTTTAAAATGCAAATCTTCCATTTTTTCAGTAATGAAATCTTGTCCTGCAAAAGTTTTAATGTCTAAATCATATACCGAATCATTGCCTTTTGGATTGATGGCGTAGAGCAAACTCGTGATTGATGGGAATTGCTCTAAAATATGATTTAATAGATTTTCTCGTTCGGATTTATTTTCTTCAAAAAACTGAATTAATACCATAACTTCGCCCGTTGTGGTGGTGCGAATCATAAGCGTGCGTAAAAAGCCTTCTTGTTTCACGGGATCAAAAAAGGCTAAATTATGTTTTTCGGCATAATCTTTAATCGCCAAGCGAATCGCATTGGACGGGTCTCTTTGTAGCCAGCATTTTTTAACATCAAGGATCTTGCTCCACATACCAGGGATGTGAAATCCTAGTGCATTTCTATCGGTGATTTCTTTGTTTTGAGCGATTTCGTCTTCGGTGATCCATCGTTGATTGGAGAAAGAAAATTCTAATTTATTTCTATAAAAATACTTTTCCTTTGAGCCTAAAATTTTCTGAGCCCCTCCGTCTATTTCGATGCCACCAATGCGGGTAAGGTGATCGTAAACTTCTTTTTCCTTATAATGTAGCTGAGCCACATATTTCATGTTTTGCCATTTGCACCCACCGCACACGCCAAAGTGCTCACACTCGGGCTCTGTCCTAAACTCGGAGTATTCTTGAACAAATACAGCGGTGCCTTCCATATAGCGGCGTTTTTTCTTTAAAATGCGCACATCTACGGTGTCGCCAGGCACGGCGTTTCGCACGAAAATTGTTTTGCCATCGGGTGCTTTTCCTATGCTTGCGCCCTTGGCACCAGCTGTTTCAAGATAAATATTTTCTAAGATTAAAGGTTTTCTTTCTTTCTTTGCCATAATACAAAGATATACCAAAATTTTGTTGTACTAAATTATTGTTTTCCAAAATAAAAAAAGCCGAGTAAAAACTCGGCTTGTTCATGATTTTTGATGCTTTGAAAATTAAAAATGATAAGCAATATTTAATCCTCCAATGAAATAAGCTTTAGATGGTCCTGGGTTTACATCTGTTACAGTGCCCACAGGGTAGCCATTGCCTAAATCGTTGTCTCCTACGGCATTTCCTACAAATAGGAAAGTGTAGTTGATTTGATTGGTTAAGTTATTCCCGATAAGGAATAAATCTAAATCCCAGTTTTTGATGTTTTTCTTGTACCCTAGTTTTGCATTGTATTGAGTAAAGCCTTTTACATTTACTGTGTTAGAGAAATCGGTGTAAACATCGCTGATGTAATTAAAGCTATTTCTCATATAGAAGCCAGCTTTGATATCAAAGTCTAGACCCAAAGAGTATTTGGTAGATGGAACGCCCACCACTTTGTTTCCGCTGAAATCTTCTTTTGAAGTTTTGAAATCCTTGTATTTAAAGTTGTATGCAGAAAGGTTTGCATAAGGGCGTATTGCTTGGATAAAGCTGTAAGGAGCTCTGTAATTGTAGCCTAAGCTTAGCTCTAGCCCTTTGTTGTTTTGCAAGCCAGTATTGGCAAAGTAGCTATATGGGTTGCTTTGCGCATCTTTGGCAGAAAGTTTAGACAATTTGTCTTTGATGTCTATGTTAAATAAAGATATCTGGTAATCCCATTGATTTGCAAAAGTACCTTGAGCCGAGAAATCCCACATGTTGGCAAACTCAGGTTTCAAGTTGTCGTTTGTTTTTGAAATGCCTTTGATGTAAGCCGTTGCAGCGGTAGGAGCATTGTAGCCCTCGCTATAACTTAAAGTCAATACATGGTTGTTCCCGAATTCTTTTTGTAGGGCAACATGAGGTGTTACTACAAGAGAGAAATCTTTGTCGATAGAAGCATCTTTGGTAGGTTTGGCAAGCAAGCCAGGGAAGTAGAGCAAATCTTTTCTGTCATATCCTAGGCTGTTTCCACTTAATCCAGCGACAAGGGATAGGCCGTAAGGCTCATATTTCCATCTGTTTGAGATAAAGAAAGATGCGTTGTAATTATTGTACTTAAAGTAAGAGCCTTTGCTAAGTGGTTTAGTCTGTAAAGGTGGAGTGCTTAGAGAACTGCCATCAAAACGGTAGTTTGATACCAATGGGCGAGAAATTAAGTATTCTGCACCTACATTAAATTCAGTTTTGAAATCTGGAATCCATGAGAATTTACCTGTCCATTCAGTTCTAGCACCATATGATGGTTGTTCCGAAACCTCAAAAGCACCTGCTGCTGCACGATCTGTATCTAGTGTGTGGTAGAAAATAGAGGTGTTGCTGCTGATGTTTGGTGTAACTTGCCATTGGTGATTAACGATAGCTCGTGTGCTGATGAAATGGTTGTGCCCATTTCTTCTGGTATAAGCTGCGTTTCCTGGATCTTTTCCTGCGTAATAGTCTTCGTAAGAAATTTGCCCATCTACTCCTTGGTAAGAATCGTTGTGCGATGCGTACACCATCATTTTTTGAGTATTGCTTAGCTTAAAGTTGCCTAAGAAACTGTAGTTGTTTTTATTGGTGTTTCCTCTAGGGCGATAGCCATCACTCTGTAAGTGTCCATAGCTGAATCGTATAGCATAATTGTCATTAGCGGCATTTACGCTAGTAGTGCTCCCGAAAGTGTTGAATGAACCGCCCATGGTGTTTTGCGATATTTTTACGCCATGTTGCTCATCTGGTAGCATATTGAATTTTACAACACCTCCTACACCGCCACCATACAATGTGCCAGCAGGTCCTTTGATTACATCTACTTGATTAACGGTAGAGAAATCTAAATCTTCTAAAATCGTAGTACCATCAGCATTAGTCATAGGCACTCCGTTTAAGTAGAATTTAACACCCCAGTTGTTGAACTTTTGGTCGTTTCCATAGCCACGAACTACCACGCGCTGTCCGCCAAATTGCGTCCTTTTATCTACCTGTACTCCAGGGATTATTCCCAAACTTTGCTCAATGGCTTGCGGGATATTTCTGCCTAATTCATAAGCTCCCAATACCTCTGTGGTTTGAGCATTAGAAATCACAGCGTTTCTTTGGTGATTTCTTTTTTCTTTTCCTTGAATGAGCACGGAATCTAGCGCATAAGTCTTGCTAGGTTGTTCTTGTGCTGTTACACTATAAGTCATCGCTAATAATGTAAACGAAATAAATGCCTTATTCATGTTTTTTTTTGAAATTGTGAAAAACAGAGCAAAGGTATAATCAAATAGATAATAAGCGAAATTATTTCATAGAAATTTTTAATAAAAACTTTAACACCCTAAGAGCTTGCAGTTCCTAAAACTTTTTATAGCTTTGCCCCACTCTTATGAAACAGTGTGTGCAATATATAATTAATTGTGATAAGTTTAACAACTTTTTCTTGCTTAGTTCGAGAAAAAGTGTAAACACACACACACACACACACACACACACACACACACACAATTATATACCTTATAATATAGTTTGTCTATTTGCTTGTGCAAATGCTTCTTTCCTTTATTTAAAAACCAAAAATATTGTTGCTAGCTTGTTGCTAGCTATACTATATTGTATAAAGAGACTAAAGCCAAAGTTCCGTTTAGGAGCATTGGCTTTATGTTTATATACATCTTTTTGTTTTCTTATAAAGAGATGTTTTTGCAGTGCCCCACACTGTAAAATACTTTTTTTCACTTATTCTCATGGAACGAGCTTCCTAGTAGAAAGTTTTTTTTCATACTTAATTTTTCTAGCTAAACAGATAGGAAAGTTGTTATGTAGAGTTCGCTATGAGAATAGCCGACATCGTTTTTAAGTTTTGGCCTTGCTGTAGTATTCCCTAATACTGCAGTAAGGCTTTTTTGATTAAAAGAAAATACAGCTTTGCAGCTGTAATCGATATAAATGAGAAGTTCTTTGGGATTTTGTATAGTGTTAGTGTTTTCTTTCTTCTTCTTTTCTCTTGATAGAAAAGAAGCAAAAGATCAAGAGCGAAGGCAGCGGTTTGCCTGCGGCACGGGGTTCGCCTCCGCTATTTGAAAGCTTTGGCTTTCAAGTTCGCTATGGAGGCTCTCCCTAAACCTGCCTTCGCTCACCACCACGCGTAAGCTTCGAGCATTCCAGCTCAAACAAAGCGGAGCGTTACCGAGCAAGTGCATGGGCAGTAGGCGGAGCGGAGCGCATCCGAGGGACAAGCCTTGGGAGAAAGGGAGGCAAGCCCGCGGAGTCCTACGGTACGCAGTAGCTCATTTCTCTTGCTCTTGATTTTTTTTAACTTTTTTCATCAAGGAAAAAAGTTGGTTGAAAGAAGAAGTCTGCAAAAGCGGAGTATGTGAGTCAAGAGCGAAGGCAGCGGTTTGCCTGTGGCACGGGGTTCGCCTCCGCTATTTGAAAGCTTTGGCTTTCAAGTTCGCTATGGAGGCTCTCCCTAAACCTGCCTTCACTCATACAGCGTACTCCAACTCTCACTCGTTCAAGTGGAGCGTTAATGAGCAAGTGCATGGGCAGGGTTAAATCCCCTCTAAGAGAGAGGTGAATTAGCCCTGCAAAAGGAAACACTATACAAAATCCCGTGTGATATAAAGAAAAATAAAAAGTAATAAATCATAAAGTTTAATTTTAAAAAAGTAAAAGAGTATGAAACGAAGTTTTTATCTTTTAGGAATGTTGCTGTCGGGCGGTGTAGCCCTTGCGCAGCAAGATGCAGAGGGGCGTGTGGGTATTAATACCTCAAATCCTGTAGCGAGTTTAGACATTTCTCGGAACGAGGCATTATTGAAAGATGCAGAGACCCAAAAGCAAGCGCAAGGGGTTTCGTTCCCGAATTTTAGTACGGAGGAGCGTTCTAAGTTTGAGAATGTTGCCGTGGGTACGATGATTTTTAACACGGATAAGCAGTGTTTAGAGATGTATTTTGGGTTGAAAGGTGGTCGAGCCCATTGGGATTGTATTCCGAATGCGACGAGTGCACAGTCCCAAAATGTGGCGATAGTGCCAGCAGGCTTTGAGGGCGTTTATGTGGCAGGAGTACCTTTTACCGATGCCAACAAGGTGAAGTTTGAGTTGCAAAATAATGGATTTTCTCCCATTAGTAATGTAGATTTTTCTAGCGCCGTGAGCATTTCCAATAAAGGAGGGGTGAGTGTTTCTTCTGGGCAGAACTCTAATGTGAGTTTGCAGGCGGGTGGTAAAACCACGTTGAGTTATACGCTTACAGGTACGCCCCAAGAGGGAGCTTTGGTAGCAAATTTTAATCATTTAGGCTTAACTGCCGACCTGCAAACGCAAGTAGGTTTAGGTTCTGCAAGTGTTGCGAACAAAGACAATTACACGGTATCTTTGTATTACCAGCCTACCAATACCGTTGTCCCAGGGAAAATAAACAACGGAGCAGAAAAAGTAACGATAAAAATCCCATATACCAATGGGAAAGGCTCATATAATGCTGTAAACATTAACAACATAAGAACCGCACCAGGGCAAGGTGGCGATGTAAACGATTTAAGTCTTTCTATCCCTGCGGGTAATTTTGGCGTAACTGGTGAGTTAGAGGCAACGATTACGGTGAGCGGTAGCGACCAAGAGTATTTGGTAAGGCAGTTAGCCCCTGGGGATTCGTATGATATAGCCACATTTAATGTAGATATAAACGGAAGTAGAGCAACTGTAGTATTAAAAGGAATAGGCGGTATCCCAGATAAGAAGTTTGGGGTAAAAACCAATGGTAAATTAGAGCACCAGTTTGTGTATATTCCTATTACAGGCCCAGATGGCAGAACATGGTTAAATAACAATTTAGGAGCGGATTATGCTAATGTTAATTCTCCACACTTTAATCCAACCCAGCAGGCTACAAGTAAGACTGATTATAAGGCATATGGTTCGTTGTTCCAGTGGGGTAGAGAGGCAAATGGACATGAGTTAGTAGATTGGACTAGTTCTGGTTCAGGACGTGTAGTTCATTCAAATCTGTCTTGGAGTAGAGATATGTCGTCAAGTTTAACCACTTATCATGATCCATGTCCAAATGGGTATCATACTCCATCTAAGTCCGAGTGGGAACAATTGTTCAGCAAAGTGGGTTCAGGCAATTCAAATATGTGGAAAGAGCGTCAGTTAAATCTTCCCGCTGCAGGCTACCGCTACAGCTCCAATGGTTCGCAGTTCAACAGCACAGGTAGCGGCGGCTACTATTGGTCGTCTTCGCAGAATGGTAGCAATGGCGCATGGGAGTTGTACTTCAACTCAAGCGATAGCTACATGATCAATATCAGCCGTTCCTACGGGCAGCCGGTTCGTTGCCTCAAGGATTAGATTTTGGGGTGTCCTCGCCGTTAAGCCGGTAGGCAAAACGGCGGCAGACAAAAATCTAAGGTTTAGCTGTGGCTAATCCCACTTAAGAGGGAGAAGTTTTTCTCGGTCTTTTAGTTATAGCTAGGCTTTAGGTGGCATAAGTTCTTTGTATTTAGTTGAGGGCGTTTTAAGTTATACCGATACTTGTACACTATCGGCTCTAGGCTTAAGTTTTGTTTCTTTAAATGAATTTGGAGAATTAAAATCAGAGAAATGTGCAAGCGCTATAACGAGTGGGTGTTTTAAAGCCTATTCGTATTAAAATAAAAATCAATCCTAACTCGTTACCTACTTTTGTATAAACACAAAAGAGGTACAGGCTCATAGAGTGGGTGGGCGCTATGCTTGCGAGCGTAAGTATTAGTGAAAAATGAGTTTTAATAAAGCGTAGATTGCGCGCCTGTAGCGGCTTGCCTTGTGGCTTCCCGCTGCAGGCTACCGCAACAACACCAATGGTTCGCAGTTCAACAACACAGGTAGCAACGGCAACTATTGGTCGTCTACGCAGAATGGTAGCAATAACGCATGGGAGTTGAACTTCAACTCAAGCAATAGCAACATGAACAATATCAACCGTTCCTACGGGCAGCCGGTTCGTTGCCTCAAGGTTTGATAGCCTGCAGAAGACTGAAACAAAGGGCTTATGTTTTCTTATGAAAGAGGAGTGTAAGAGTTTTAAATTACTAAAATGGAAAGCAAGTGAATATAGCGCAAAAGTTAAAGATTGTAGAGGAAGATAGAGATAATGCTGTGGTGTTTTTTAAAGAAGGTATGTTTTGGAAATGCTACAACGCGCATGCTATGTATTTTATACTTAATGTAAAACCAATGAAAGTAAGTACTCGATGGTATAAAAATATGAACCAATATGTGCATAGTATAGGTTTTCCGGATGGGGCGCTGGTAAAGTATGTGAAACAGCTACGGCTAGGGTGTGCACCAGCAAGGGAAGTGATGGAGGCTCGCATAGTGCGTTTGCAGGATTTGTTATGGCAACAGAGTATGCCATACCCCACATGGAGCGAAGAAATTGTAAAAGCATGGGAGAAGAAGCAAAGGCAAGCAGAGATGTCTCAAAGAAGAGAGCAGCTAATGCAGCTTATAGAGGAGCCGCGTGCGAACGAGGCAAGCGAATCCTTACTTGCCCAAATAAGCCAGTTTGATGTGAATAATGCAACACCTGTACAGGCTTTTAATTTAGTGATAGATTTGCAAAATAAATTGAAAAGAATAGGCGAAGGATGAGAAAAATGGGGAGAAAGTATGATTTATCCTAAAACTTATGCGTTGTATCAAAAGCTTTATAAGGCTTATTTTTCGGCAAGGAAAAACAAGCGGAATAAACGCTCCCAGCTGTGTTTTGAATGGCAGTATGAGCAGGAAATAGATAAGTTGTATAACGAGATAGTGCATTATGCATATGAGCCTAGTGCTCCGAATGTTTTTGTAACCACGCATCCTGTGGTGCGCGAAATATTTGCTCCACAATTTAGGGACAGAGTAGTACACCATTTAATCTACAACTACATTTATCAATATTTAGATAAGAAATTTATTTATGATAGCTATAGCTGTAGGCTACAAAAAGGAACCTCCTTTGGTGTCAAGAGGGCGGCTCAATTTATGAGAAGAGTGAGCGAAAATTATACAAAAGATGCCTATGTGCTGAAATTGGATATACGAGGCTACTTTATGCAAATGAACCGAAATATATTGCATGAGAAAATCAATCAAATGCTGGATTATGAGGCTTTGAAAATCACGAATACAGAGCGTGTGTATCTGCAGTATTTGATACGGAAAGTAGTGATGCATGATGCGGCAAGACGACCAAGGTTGTGTGCTTCGCCCCAAGAATGGAAAAAAGTGCCTTGTGCTAAAAGTTTATTTCATGCGCCACCTAATTGTGGCTTGCCTATAGGCTCCCTCACTAGTCAGCTGTTTTCTAATGTTTACTTGAATGAGCTAGATCATTTTGTGAAGTCTGAACTGAAAATAAAATATTATGGGCGCTATGTAGATGATATGCTCTTTATGCATAGGAGTAAGGATTATTTGCAACAAGTAATAGATAGCGTAGCTTGTGAGTTGCATAAGATAGGGCTAAGCTTGCATCCTCAAAAAATAAAACTGAAACATTACAAATATGGCGTGGAATTTTTAGGTAGGTATTTGCTGCCTGGTAGGATTTATTTGTCCAATAGATGCAAAAAACAGGTGAAGAATTTTCAAGCTAAATTTTGTCAAGATTGGGAGAATGCGCAAGTTTATGTGTGGCAGGTTATAAATCCTATAAATTCTTACTTAGGAGTTCTTTCAGAGCATAACACCTATCGCCTTAAACAAGAGTTTGTAGAGAAATTGCCCCAATCACTCTATTATTACTATAACCTAGAGGATAAGGGGAGTAGTTGCAAGTTATCTCTTAACAAAGAGTATAATCCTAAGTATAAATATGCGCTTGTTGATTTATAAAGAAGTATATGATTTTTTATTGAAATGTTATCAAAAAACAGAAAAATACCCATCTTCCTACAAACATAGTTTGGGGAAAGAGCAAAAGGAAAAGGCAATGGAATTATTATATTCTATCTATGACTGGCAATTGAAAGAAGAGCATGGAAGTTCTGATGAGGTGTGTAAATGGATAGAACTTAATAGAGTTCTGCTGAGATTAAGTTTTGACTTAGAGCTTATATCTTACGCATACTATGTAGAGACTAATAAGCAATTGAAAAAAATAAGTGCAATTTTAAAAAGTAATGAATTTATAGCAAAGGAATAGAAAATAAAAGTTTAACATAAAAACCAAAAAAAACAAAAATGAGCATTAAGTACAAAGTAGTAGAGAAGCCTCAGCCAGGGGTAAAGGGCGGAGGAACCAAGAAGTGGTATGCACAGGTGCAGAGCGCCGGAGAGCTGAGCATAGATGATTTAACCAAGCAGATAGAGAAATTTTCGGCACTCAGCGAGGCAGATATTCGTGGCGTTATCATCGCGCTAGAGAATGTGATACAAGAAGCCTTGGCAGATGGGAGAATTGTGCGACTTGAAAAATTAGGTTCGCTTTACCCTACCTTGAGCAGTGGTTCGGCAGATAAAGAGAAAGACTTTCATGCGGAGCTGATCAAAAAAGTAGGCGTAAACTATCGCCCAGGCAAGCGTATTCTAGATAGCATGAAGGCGGCAGGCTTTGAGAAAAAATCCAAATAATCAAAATCCCCCCTTGCCAAACCGCCTGTTCATCGGCACTAAGAAACGAGGCTACCTTTTGGGCAAAAGGTAGCCTCGTTTTATCTAAAAAGTAGCTATGTTTTTGTTAAGTACTAATGGAGGGATTTATGAGGGGTTTTTAGAATTTATGGAGCAGCATGCAAAAAACTTTTAGTTTCATTCTGCTTGTGTAGCATTTTATCGCTATGCAAAGCACTGTTTTTGTTTGAAAAAAAGTATTAAAGTTGTAGTTTTGCTGTAAAATAAAAGATACATGAATAAGTTTTTATATGCTATCGTGTTATTGATAGCTACAAACCTGCTAGGGCAAAATGTGCCGAGCAGCGAAGAATTGTACGACCCGTACATGCCGGAGTATTTTGCGGGGAAAGATCCTGCATGGTTGCAAGACATTCAAAAGAATCCTCGCGGGGTGAATTTCTATGAAATGGAAAAGAAATACCAAGAATGGCTTGCATCGGACCCCGACGCGAAGAAGAAAACACTAGACAAAAAGCCAGCGGTGAACTTCTACCGTAGATGGAGAAAGGCCTATGCCCCCTTTGTAGACTCAAAAGGTAACATCGTTTTGTCTACTAAAAAAGAATATTTGGCTAAAATAGATAGGCAAAACCAAGTTAATGCCCCTAAGGCTCCCTCAAGAAGATCGCGACGCTCAACGCCTTCTGCTGTAGCATCTGCCAATGTATGGAAGAATATAGGTCCAGATAGAACAGCAAGAAATAACGGATTCGATTATATGAAATCCTATGACTACCATGCCAGTGTCTTTAGAATCGATGTGTATAAAAAGAACCCACAAATTTTATATTGTGGAGCCGAAACAGGTGTAGTTTTTAAAACGACTAATGGGGGTGAAAAATGGGTGGCGTGTGATCCTGTTTACAATTTCGGATATATGATCACTGCAATCACCATAAATCAAGAGAATGCTAACGAGGTATGGGTGGGGTCAGACTTAGGGCTTTTTGTTACTAAAAATGGAGGAGAGTCATTCGAGAGAATAGATGGAATAGGAGAAAGAGTAAATAGTATCAAGGTAAATAAAGACATTATTACCATTGCTAGCAAAGAGGGATTTTATGTTTACAATAAAGCTACAAAAAAATTAAGAAAAACATTTAACGGGATTTGCTACGACCATGAGATTAAGCCCGATCAAAAAGATAAAGTTTATTTATTAGCACAGAAAAATGGAAAATACGAAGGGAAACTTTATACCTCGATAGACAGTGGGTTGAGTTTTGACAGGGGAGAAACCATTGTAGCCAATAAGCAAATAAAATTTGGTCGTTTAGCCATAAGCTATGCACCAAAGGGTGGAGATTATGTATATGCTTTGGTTAATGTTTTTGATTATTCTTCCATGTCTCACGGGGTGCCCCGTATATTACAAAGTAAAGATGCAGGGAGAACTTGGGAGGACAAGACAGTGAGAACAGAAAATATAAGAGAGAGACAGAATACATTTTGCCCATCAGTTGATGCCAAACAGGGAGGGCAAGGCTATTTTGATATGATGATAGGTGTGTCGGATATAGACCCAGAGCATGTGATATTTGGATTATGTAGTGCTTATCGCTCTACAGAAGGAGGGAAAGGAGGATATATTGCCAATGCAATTGGTGGTTATTGTAATTTTTCAATCCACCCAGATATGCAAGACATTGCCATAGCAGGAAATCAAGTGTGGATATCCAACGACGGCGGTGTGAAATATTCTTCAGACTTTTTTAAAAGTAGAGATAAAGCAGAAAATCGTGTAAATGGAATATATGCCTCAGATTTTTGGGGCTTTGGGCAGGGCTGGAATGAAGATGTGATGGCTGGCGGAAGATGGCACAATGGCGATGCGGTAATGATTAACAACAAAAGTTATGGCCATGGAAAAATATCTGTTAAAGTTGGGGGAGTAGAACAAGCAACAGGTTATGTAATGCTTAGTAATCCTAAAAAAGTATATTTTACCGATGCAGGTATGTTTATAATGCCTGATGAAATAAGTGGAAAAGTAAAGCCTAATTATATGACATTTAACTCAGTGCCATACGAATCTTTGAAAAGTAATGGTTTTTTAGGCTTTGACCCCCGTTATGCAAAAAGAATACTGTTTCATCCTGGAAATAATTATTATGGAGTGATGAGTGCAACACATAAAATAGTTGAAACAACTAACGATGGAGAAGATGGTAATTTTAAAGAATTGCTCAATACCGATTTTAATGAAGATGGAACAGAAGCGATGCAAGAAAATTTCTCGAACATAGTTTTTGCTCGTTCTAATCCGAATACCATTTACGCCGCAGGAAATAGACATATTTACAAATCGAAAGACAATGGTGAAAATTGGGAAATGCTAAACCCAATACCTAAAAATTTAGGGTTTCAGTATGGATATACTGGTTCTCCAACTTCTTTTATTGATGTAGATCCCCATGATGAAAATAAAATATGGGCAGTGCAATCAGGCACAGAAGGAGCCGTATTTTATAGCAAAGATGGTGGTGAAAATTGGATAAATCCGCTAGATGATAATATGAAAGATAAGCTATTTCGATGGGTTATCATAACAGGAGATGAAAAAGGAGGCGTTTACTTAGGGACCGATAAAGTTTCAAAGATTTATTATAAAGATAATACCATGAGTAATTGGACGGATTACTCTTCAGGATTTCCGTCAGCTGCTCGTTTGACTCGTTTGGTACCATTCTTTAAAGAAGGGAAGCTAAGAGCAGCCACTAGCCAAGGAATTTGGGAGGCTCCGTTGTATAATCAAAACTTTAAGCCAGTAGCACAGCCCATTGCCTTAAACCTAGGGGGAGCAGAGTTGGCCAATGCTAATCAGGAAGTGCAATTTGATTCTTACTCTATTGTAGATCAAAATCATGCTAAATGGGAGTGGTCTTTTAAACCTCAGCCGTCTTATGTTTCAAATAAAAATGTGCGAAATCCAAAAGTGATATTCAAATATAATGGAAAATACGATGTAACATTAAAAATAACTACTCCTAATGGCTCGCACGAGCGCACTATCAAAGAGATGATTGTCGTGAAAAATGGAGAGGAAAGACCTAATACCCCACAACCTCCTCAAAATCCAGAACCGCCAGTGTCTCCAAATCCACCAAGCGACCCAACACCGCCTGAGATTGAAGGGCTAAGTGGATTGAAATTCGTGGTAGTAAACGCAGATAATTTTACGCTTACTTGGGATATGCCAAGCAACATGAAAGGAGTATCTTATTACGATGTTTTGATTGATGGTGAAGTGAAAGGTGCAACTAAGACAAACGAGATTACCATTTCTGGATTAAAGCCTTTAACCACCTACAAGGTTAGAATCGTTGCTCGAAAAGCCAACGGAGATCTTATTGCACAAAGTGAGACAATTACAATGCAGACACTTGAAGGAAAAACACAAAGTAAGCTATTATTTTATCCAAATCCAGTAATCAATAAGCAGTTGTTTGCCAAAGGAGATAATTTAGCCCAAATCAAATGGATTAAAATCTACGATATGCAAGGAAACTTGGTGCGAGAAATTAACAATCCATTCGTTCGTGGCAACTCAATCAATCTCTCAGGTTTAGCAGTAGGAACTTATGTTTTAACAACGCCAAACTATTTCGAGAAAATCATAGTTCAGTAGTAGTAGATTAATTCAAATTATTGAATTTTAAAAACCCATGCAAAAGTCATTTTTTAAAATGAAAAATGATAATTGTGTGGGTTTTTCAATTTTTGTATCAAAAAATTTAATATCTTAGAAACTAAAAAAAAATAGCATGGCAGCAGAATTTAATTTAAAAGACTTAGAAGAAATCCGCGACAAAAAGCAAGTCATGGAATTGCTCATCAAAGAAGGAATCATCAAAGAAAAAAAAATCCTCAAGCAATTGAAAGATGAGCAAGAAATGAATCTTCTCCAGCACGAGCTCGTGCGCCTACAAAGCCATATCTTAGTCGAAGGGAAACGCCTTTTAGTCATATTCGAAGGGCGCGATGCTGCAGGAAAAGGCGGAGCTATTTCGCGCACCACCATGTTTTTAAATGGTAAAAACTACCACATCGTTGCCTTGAGCAAGCCTACGCCTAAAGAAGCGGGGCAATGGTATTTTCAGCGATATTTGCAACATTTGCCATCGGCAGGCGAAATGGTGTTTTTTGATCGAAGCTGGTACAATCGTGCCGTGGTAGAGCCCGTTTTCGGATTCTCAACGCCAGCACAGTATCAATCCTTCATGCTGCAAGTGCCCAACTTGGAGCAACTTTTAATCGAAGACGGAATCAATTTAATTAAAATCTTTTTAGACATTTCAAAAAAAGAACAAGCCAAGCGATTAGAAAAACGCAAAACCGACCCGTTGAAGAATTGGAAATTGGGCGACTTAGATAAACAAGCACAAGAAAAATGGGACGATTATTCCTATTACATTTCAGAAATGATTGAGAAAACAGCTACCGAAAAATCACCATGGGTAGTAGTGACAACCGATGATAAGTCCACGGCTCGTTTAGAAGTAATTAAATATATTTTAAACGCTGTGCCAGGTTTTAAAACCTTGTCTGAACTTAAAAACGACAAAGATATTGTAAGAGTAAAAAAATAATCAAAAAATAGAATTTTCTTATTTCGCTTAGTGTGCATTTCATATGTTTTGGGCGATGGTAAGAAAAATAAAACAATAAAATTATGGATGAATTAATTACATTAGAAACTTTTACCAATGCTTTTGAGGCTGAGGTTGTAAAAGGGCGTTTAGAGTCCGAAGGAGTTAAAGCCTATTTGTTCAACGAAAATTCAGTGTACACGCTAGGTTTTACAGTGAACGAAGCAGGAGAAATTCAATTGAAAATTAACGCAAAAGATTTAGACAAGGCAAAACATATTTTAGAAAAAAATTTGTAAGAATGCTAATAATTTGTAATTTTGCCAACCGATTAAATAACCTCTGACGAGAATCGTGTATGTTGTTTAATGCTAAACATTTAATTTTTATCAAATGGATCAATTAGTAAAATACGTAGAAGACAAGTACGTAGCAAAAAAAGATTTCCCTGAATTTTCTACAGGAGACACCATTACAGTTTATCAAGAAATTACCGAAGGTGGTAAAACTCGTGTGCAGTTTTTCCGTGGCGTAGTTTTACAAAGAAGAGGTACAGGTGCTACTGAAACTTTCACTGTAAGAAAAATGAGTGGTGAAGTAGGTGTAGAAAGAATTTACCCAATCAACTTGCCAGCGATTCAAAAAATCGAAGTAAACAAAAGAGGTAAAGTTAGAAGAGCTAGAATTTTCTATTTCAGAGGGCTTAGAGGTAAAAAAGCTAGAATTAAAGAAGCTTAAGATACTTGAATCTATTTGTGTAAGCAAAAAATTCTGCAAACCATGGTTTGCAGAATTTTTTTATGCCCAAAAACTAAATCCTTTCAAAAAAAATGTAACTTTGTGCTATGACAATACAAGAAGCTCAACAGCAAATTATAGATGATTTTTCTTTTTTCGAGGATTGGCAAGATCGCTACGATCATTTAATCAGCCTTGGCAAATCCCTCACTCCGATTCCAGAAGAGGACAAGCAGCCCGAAAATTTGGTAAAAGGTTGCCAGTCTAGTGTATGGTTGGGAGCTCATCTAGAAAACGGAAATGTGGTGTACACTGCCGATAGCGATGCTATTTTGCCTAAAGGAATTGCAGCACTTTTGGTGCAAGTATATTCTGGGCATACGCCACAAGAAATCTTAAAGAGCAACGAAGATTTTATCGCAAAAATAGGCTTGCAGGAGTTTTTGTCGCCTACTCGCGCCAATGGGCTTTTGGCTATGATTAAACAAATTAAGTTTTACGCCATCGCTTTTGATGCCAAAAACGCTTAATTTAGATTTATGCAGAAAATTTTAGCCCTTCGTTTATCAGCTTTGGGAGATGTTGCCATGACGGTGCCCGTGATTTTGGCAGTTTTGGAACAAAATCCACAAGCAGAAATCACTATGGTTGCGCCTAAAATGCTGCACGATTTTTATCCCGAGCATCCAAGATTGCGATTGGTAGATTTTGACAAAAAAAATAAACACAAAGGGCTTGCGGGGATTTATATATTTTACCAAGGAATCAAAAAAGATAAATTTGATGCCTTTGCCGATTTGCACGGCGTATTGAGGAGTTTTGTTTTAAGTTTTTTACTAAAAAATGCAGGCGTAAAAATAAGCAAAATCGATAAGGGGCGTTCGCAAAAACGAATGCTCACCCGCCGATACCACAAAATCCTAAAACCATTGAAACACACGACCGAACGCTACGCCGATGTGTTTAGAAATCTAGGGCTTAAGGTAGAATTAAATCATGAATTAAGAAATCATTTATTCACGCCACAGCCTAAACTGGGCAATGCGGTAGGAATAGCTCCTTTTGCTAAGCATCGGGGTAAACGCTATCCGCTCAACGAGATTTTGCAGTTAGTTTTACTCCTGACTGAGCGTGGCAAAAAAGTCTATATCTTCGGGAGCAAACAGGAAGCGGCTGATCTTGACGGGATCAAAGATCCCAACATTGAGGTTGTTGCAGGGAAATTAACTTTCAGAGAAGAGCTGGAGATCATCAGTCGTTTGGATTGTATGCTCAGCATGGATAGTAGCAATATGCACATGGCGTCACTCGTGGGCGTGCCCGTGGTTTCGGTGTGGGGTGCTACGCATCCGTATGCGGGATTTATGGGCTACGGACAAAAAAACGAAAATGTAGCACAAGACAACGAGCTAAATTGTCGTCCGTGTTCTGTGTTTGGCGATAAAAAATGCTATCGTGGCGATTGGGCGTGTTTTGATGCCATTACCCCCGAAGATTTATTGGTTAAAATTGAAAAAATTTCAGGTTAAAATCTCTATGTGGTTTAAAATCTTATTCTTGTCGTTTTTTCTTGTGTTTGGAGCTTGCAAGGAGCATTCTTCCCATATTCCAAGCGTTTCTAAAGCTAAGCCTGTAAGTATTAAACAAAGCATTCCGCAAGGGACTGCGTTTAAGGTGATTGGGATTTCGGATGGCGATACCGTAAAGCTTTTAATCGACGGACAAGAGCAAAAAGTTCGTTTAGCTCATATAGATTGTCCAGAAAAGAAACAAGCCTTTGGGAATGTGGCTAAAAAAGCAATTTCTGATTTAATTTTTGGGAAAAATGTTTATCTCGTTTGGGGCGGTGAAAAAGATAAATATGGGCGATTAATCGCTGAAATCATCATGGAAGATGGTACCAATGTGAATAAACTTTTAGTGAAAAAAGGTTTGGCTTGGCATTTTAAAAAATATTCTAAAAATCAAGAATATGCCCAATTAGAAATCGAAGCTAGACAAAATAAAGTAGGGCTTTGGATAGACCCAAATCCTATCCCGCCATGGATTTTTAGACAAATGCAAAGAGAAGCAGCAAAGAAAAAAAAATTAATGCTTTCTCGCTGATTTTACGACCAAAAAAATAAAAATCACTTGCACGATTACATACACCCAAGTCGGGATATTGTAGCCTAGAAAGTCTGAAGTAGGCTCCCAATGAAATAGCATATACACCAAGTTGAATGCTACAAGTGTTACGATGATAGCTCTTAAAATACGCATTTTAAATCCATTTTTTCATTTTGAAATAGCCCAAAGGAGCCACCATAGAAATTAAAATCCCTAACAAGGCAAGAGGGTAGGCATATTTTTCATCAAGTTCGGGCATGTATTCAAAGTTCATTCCGTAAATTCCAGCAATCAAAGTAGCTGGCGCAAAAATCACGGTCATAATGGTAAAAACCTTCATGATTTGGTTCTGTTCCATATCTACCAAACCTTGAAAAGTGTCTTGCAAAAACTCCAAACGATGAAAGTTAAACGACACATGCTCAAGCAGTGAGCTAAGGTCTTTTAGCATAATCGTGATGGTTTCGTAGAAATCGTTCGGGAAAATTCGTGATTTATTTAAGGAAGAAAGCACACGCTGCATCTCCATTGAGTTTTCTCGAATTACCATGCTTTTTTCTTGTAGATTGGTAATTTCTTTCAATAAATCGCTATCAAGTTTTTCCTCTTTTACCAATTTCTTGGTGAGTTTGGAAATTTTTTCAGTAATCAACTCAATGGAATCCGCCAAATAATCAATTCGGGTGTCCAAAATCATCAAAAACGCTCGTTCGCCTGTTTGGGGTTTGAGCATACGCACTTTGCGAGAAGTGGCTCGGAAAGTTACATATTCGTTATCTCTTTCTGTGAACAAAACATTGTCTTTCAAGATGAAAGAAACGGGTTCTAGAAACTCCTCGTCGTGTTTATTATTGGTAAAGTTCATATTGATACCGATTTCTTCTTCGGTTTCAATGTATCGCGAACTGAGCTCAATCTCCTCCGATTCTTGATCGGTAAAGAGCTCGATATTAAATACTTGCTCGATTTTCTTTTTTTCGTCCTCTGTCGGGTCGATCAAGTCCACCCAAAAAACATGTTCTTTGTCTTCTGCATTAAGCTCTGCACTTTGTACAATTCTTCCATCTATTTTAGAAAACAACTTCAACATAGGCTCTTGCTTTTTGGGTTTGGCAAATTTACAATCAAAAATTTAAAAATAGGTATCGTTTTTAATTATTTACCCAATTTCTTTTTAATTTCATTCAATTTCATCAAAGCCTCGACAGGTGTTAAAGTATCGATTTCAGTGCCTTCGATTTCCTCTCGGATTGAAACCAAAATAGGATCGTCTAATTGGAAAAAACTCAACTGAACGCCCTCTTGAGCGGCAATGTTTTTCACTTTTTCTCCCTGCCCTGCATGTGCATTTTCTAGCTGTTTCAGGACTTCTTTGGCTCGGTTCAACACGGCTTGTGGCATGCCCGCAAGTTTTGCCACATGAATTCCAAAACTGTGCTCGCTTCCGCCTGGTTGCAGTTTTCTTAAAAACAAAATGGTATCCTTGGTTTCCTTGATGCTCACATTATAGTTTTTGATGCGTTTAAAGGATTTTGCCATTTCGTTTAATTCATGATAGTGTGTAGCAAAAAGTGTTTTGGGTTTAAATTTACTTTGATGTAAAAACTCTGCAATAGACCACGCAATCGAAATCCCGTCATAGGTACTCGTTCCACGCCCAATTTCGTCTAGGAGAATCAAACTTTTTGGGGTTAAATTATTCAGAATTTGAGCCGTTTCGTTCATTTCCACCATAAAAGTACTCTCGCCCATGGAGAGATTATCCGAAGCACCCACACGAGTAAAGATTCTGTCTACGATACCGATGTCTGCAGCCTTTGCAGGAACATAGCTTCCAATTTGCGCCATCAGAACAATCAAGGCAACTTGCCTTAATAAAGCCGATTTACCCGACATATTGGGACCTGTAATCATCATGATTTGTTGGTCTTTGTCGTCCAAATACACCGAGTTTGATATGTAAGGCGAAGAGGGCGGCAATTGCTGTTCAATCACGGGGTGGCGTCCCTCATCGATATGTAAATGGGTATTTGTGCTTAAGCTCGGCTTTACATAATAATTTTTTTGTGCCAAATGCGCAAAATTGAGCAAGCAATCAAGCCTTGCAAGTGCATTGGCATTTTCTTGCAATTTTGGAATCAAAGGCATAATTGCAGCAATTAATTCTTGGAACAATTGCGTTTCAATTTGCAGAATCTTCTCTTCTGCACCTAAAATTTTTTCTTCGTATTGTTTTAGCTCTTCGGTAATGTATCGCTCGCTATTTACCAGCGTTTGTTTGCGAATCCAGTCGCTTGGCACTTTGTCTTTGTGCGTGTTTCTCACCTCGATAAAGTAGCCAAAGACATTATTGAAATTGATTTTTAAGCTAGGAATACCCGTATTTTCAATCTCGCGGTTTTTCATGTTTTCGAGATATTCTTTTCCATGGCTCAAAATATTTCTTAATTCATCTAATTCTTGGCTCACCCCTTCGGCAATCACATTTCCTTTGTTGATGAAATGTGGCGGATCATCGGTCAGAGCTTCCGTAAGTTGCTGATGAAGATGTGGCAAAGTGTCCCACGAAAAGGTAGTAGCCTTTAATTTCGTAGGATCATAATCTTGCAGAATTTCGACAATATTTTGTACCGAAGCCAATGCGTCCGTCAGCTGTGTTAATTGTTTCGGCGTGATTTTGCCCGTTGCGATTTTTGCACAAAGTCGCTCAATGTCGGGCATGTTTTTAAGTTCCTCTGCCAAAGGCAACGAAACTTCAGGGTGCTTTAGTAAATAATCTACGGTATTTTGTCTTAAAACAATAGGTTCTACCTTGCTTAAAGGGAGAGCAAGCCATCTGCGTAGCATGCGTGTTCCCATAGGGGTAAGCGTATGGTTTAGAATGTCTAAAAGCGTTACCGAATCGGGGTGAGGCGAATTGAATATTTCTAAATTTCGCACGGTAAACGAGTCTAGCCACATGAAATTATCATTGGCAATACGCTGAAGTTTATTGATGTGTTTTAAATCAAAATGATGCGTTTCGTCAAGATACGCCATCACGCTCCCCGCGGCAGTAATGGCAAGCGGCATATCTTCCACGCCAAATCCTTTTAACGATTGGGTGCTAAAGTGGCGTGTGAGTTTTTCGTAAGCAAATTCATGTTGAAATGCCCAATCGTCTAAATAAAACCGACTGATCGTGTGTGGCAAAAAATCGATTTTTTTTCTTTTTTGATGAATGATTTCGCTTGGCGAAAAGTTTTGAATCAGTTTTAAAACAGCTTGTTCGTCGCCCTCTTGCAGGAAAAATTCGCCCGTGGAAATGTCGAGCAAAGCCATTCCGTAGAGGTTTTTTTCTTGATGAATGGAAAGCAGAAAGTTGTTGGAAGATGAGCCTATAACTTGGTCGTTCAATGCCACACCAGGGGTTACAAGTTCGGTTACACCGCGTTTTACAATTTTTTTGGCTTGCGATGGATCTTCCAGCTGGTCGCACACTGCCACACGGTAGCCCGCACGCACCAGTTTTGGCAAATAGGTATCTATGGAGTGGTAAGGGAATCCTGCAAGCTCTGTTTGAGAATCAGGTCCATTTGCCTTTTTAGTGAGTACAATGTCTAGTGTTTTTGCAGTTTTTATTGCATCTTCGCCAAAAGTTTCGTAAAAATCGCCTATTCTAAACAGCAAAATCGCATCGGGATACTTCCCCTTGATTTTGTTGTATTGCTGCATGAGCGGTGTTTCTTTTGTATCTTTCTTTGCCATAGATACAAAAGTAGTTATTTTTTATAGAAAACATAGGCTGATTTTTTAATTATAAGGGGCTTAAGGGAGTTTTTATAGACTCGTTTTGCATTTTTGCACGTGATGTCTATATTTTTCTTTTAATGATTAATTTTCTGACTGTATTCTTTGACATTTCGAACTGTTTTTTAATTTTCCGACCGTGTTCTTTAATATTCCGACTTTGATTTTTAATTTTTTAGGCTTAATCTTTAACATTCCGCCCTGTTTTTTTAATTTTCCGACCGTATTCTTTAATATTCCGACTTCAATTTTTAATTTTTTAGGCTTAATCTTTAACATTCCGCCCTGTTTGGGTGTTATAAATAAGGAGGTGGCATTTGATTTTAGGAGCAAAAGAATTGAATCCTATTTCACCTTTAGCGCACGCGTGGGCGTAATGCGTTTAATCAAAAGGCTTGGTAGCCACAAGGCTAAAATGCTGATGAGGATACTGCCTAAATTTACCAAAAGTATCATCTGCCAAGAGAGGAATACTGGGGCTTGCGAAATGTAATAATTTTCGGGTGGCAATTGCACGATGCCAAATTCGCTTTGAATCCATAAAAGTAAAAGTGCAATGCTGTTTCCTGCAATGAGCCCTGGGAGCATGATAAAGACTGCGTAGGCAATGAAAATCTGCCTGATTTGTGAATTATTGGCACCCAAAGTTTTTAAAACTCCAATCGAGTGTGTACGCTCTAAAATCAAGATTAAAAGCACCATCACCATATTGATTACCACGACAAAAAGCATGATAAATAAAATGATGAAAATATTGGTGTCAAAGATTTTAATCCACTCTTCAATTTCGGAGAAGTGGTCGGTTGCGGTGAGTGCAATTAAATTATAATTAATTAAATTATTTACTTCTTCTTTTATAGGAGTTAAATCTTGGTCTACATCGGGCACAAAAAGCTCATAGCCACCCACCACATCGGGAGCCCATTGATTGATGCGTTGCACCTGCTTCAAATCCCCGATTACATACAATTTGTCAAATTGCTCAATATCGGTGCTGTAGATGCCAGCCACTTTAAACTTTCGATAAATGGGTTTTGCCTCAGGATTTTTTTCATTGATGAAAACCATGACAAAAGTGCTCCCTACTTTTAAATAAAAGTTATTGGCAATTTCTTGCGAAACAACAACTTCATCGCTGATTTTATTAGGATTGAATTTCGGAAAATGTCCTTTTTTTAGAAATTTTTGAAACCTTACTGTGTCGTATTTTGCGTCTACCCCTTTAAAGAGCACACCATCAAAACTCTCTTTAGAACGGATAATTCCGCTTTTCACTGCGTAGCTCTGTATGTGTTCTATGTTTTTTGACGGGAATTTGGGATAATAATTAGGATTAAGATGTAAGGTGTCCGAATCCATCGAAAGATTGCTGTTGTAGGGAGTAATAGTGAGATGTCCGCCAAAATCTGCCAATTTTTGTTTGATTTCCTTTTTGGCACCAATGCCAGTGGAAAGCGTAATCAGTGCAACTATGATACCGATAGCCACCGCAAATTGCCCAATGCGTACAATATTGCGCGAGAGACTTTCTTGCGAAGTTTTACCCCAAGCGATTTTATAAGCAAAATATTGGCTAAATTTCAATGTGTTGTAATTTTTATTAGGTATTAAATCCCGCGATTGTTATCTTTGGGAAATCGAAAATTTAAATTATGCGGTTCAAATATACATTTTTCAGTTTATTTTTACTACTAATTTTTTGCAAAGCGCAAGAAAAACCATCGGTGGATACTCATTTAGTAACAAAATGTTTTGAAAAGCCCCAAATTAGAGTGGGCGCAGAAAACACCAAAGCGTATTTGCCATTGTTAGTCAATAAGAAAGTTGGGGTGGTGACTAATCAAACGGGGATTTTGCCCAATTATGGCGACGAGCATTTGGTAGATTTTCTTTTAGCCCAAAAAATTAATGTAAAAAAGATATTTTCGCCCGAACACGGATTTCGTGGTAAAGCCGATGCCGGTGAGAAAGTGAAAAGTGGAATAGATGAAAAAACGGGTTTGCCCATTATTTCATTGTATGGCGATAACCGTAAACCAAAACCTAGTCAGTTACAAGATTTAGAGGTGATTTTATTTGATTTGCAAGATGTGGGCGTTCGTTTTTATACCTATATTTCCACCTTGCATTATGTGATGGAAGCCGCTGCAGAAAAAGGAATTCCAGTCATCGTGCTCGATAGACCAAACCCCAATGCGCACTATATCGACGGATCTATGCTAGAGCCAGCATTGCGTAGCTTTGTCGGCATGCACGAGGTGCCAATTGTGTATGGAATGACGATTGGGGAATATGCCCAAATGATTAATGGAGAAAAATGGCTTAAAAACGGAATCCAAGCGGATTTAATGGTGGTTCCGTTGCAGAACTATACGCACGACACGCCTTATGATTTGCCCGTGAAACCTTCGCCTAATTTGCCAAATGCTCAATCCGTGAATTTGTATCCAAGTCTTTGTTTTTTTGAAGGAGCCAATGTGAGTGCAGGGCGCGGCACCGATAAGCAGTTTCAAATATATGGCTCGCCTTATTTAAAAGGAGAGACTTTTAAATTTGTGCCCAAGCCCAATGAGGGAGCCAAAAATCCAAAATTTAATGGAAAAACTTGCTATGGCGAGGATTTAAGCCATCATCAAAAGTTGAATGAAATTAGCTTAAAATTCCTTTTAGACGCATATAAGAAAAATACCAAAAATCCATTTTTCACCACAATGGGAGGTTCTTATTGGATTGATAAATTAGCGGGGACACCATCGCTTAGGAAACAAATCATTGCGGGCTGGGACGAAGCCAATATCAAGAAAACTTGGCAAAAAGGATTATAGAAATTTAAAAAGACTAGAGCTAAATACTTGTTGTACCCTTGATGGAAGATAAAAAAGATTTTTTTGAAAAAGTTTATGAATTAGTCAAGCAAATTCCTTGCGGGCGTGTTGCGACATACGGCGATATAGCCAAGCAAATCGGTTCGCCACAGTCGGCTCGGGTTGTGGGCTGGGCTATGAACGCTAGCCACGGACTGAGTGAGGAAATTCCCGCCCACCGCGTAGTTAATAGAAACGGAAGATTAACGGGCAAGGCTCATTTTGCACACCCAGATTTAATGCAAAAAAGACTTGAAGCTGAAGGCATTCAAGTAAAAAACGATGAAATTGTAAACTTTAATGAAATCCGTTGGGATTTTAAAAATATAAATGAAAACAAATGAAAAAAAATAGCATTCACGACATCGACATCGATTTGATTGAGATGACACTCGATGTGATGAAATACGCCATTGCGCGCATCACAGACACGGAGCCACATTTGGGGCAGTTTAAATCCGAGGAGAAATTAAAAGAACTAGTGGGCGAGACCATCACTAAAGATGGAATAGGAGGAGAGGTTGCTTTAGACAAATGGAAAAAATACTTGGCACCCGCCTGCGCAAGTGTCGATCACCCAAGGCATTTAGCCTTTGTGGCGGCGTCGCCATCAAGAGCTTCAATTATGTTTGATTTAATCGTTTCAGCATCATGTATTCATGGGGCGTATTGGCTTGAGGGGGCGGGAGCCATCTTTGCCGAAAATCAAGCTATGGAATGGCTGGTATCGCTTACGGGTATGCCTAAAGGAGCTTTTGGCGTGTTTACCTCTGGCGGAACGGCGGCAAACCTCTCCGCGATTGTAACGGCGAGAGAGAATTGGCGTGCAAAAAACCCTGAAAATAAGAAATTACAAGGTTTAATTTTAACCTCGGCGGGGGCGCATTCATCGGTGAAAGCCATGGCAAAAGTGACCGATGCCGAGGTAAAAATCATAGAAAGCGAAGAAAGAATGGAAGGAGCTGCACTCCAAAAAGCAATCGATGAGTTGTCGGCAGAAGAACGACAAAGGCTTTTTGCCGTTGTAGCCACGGGCGGAACTACCAATGCAGGAATTGTAGATAATTTGGAAGAAGTAGCGGCGGTGTGCGAGAAAGAGGGACTTTGGATGCATGTGGATGCCGCGTATGGTGGCGGAGCCTTAGCTTCGGATTCGGCTAAGCATTTATTTAAAGGCATTGAGCGAGCCGATAGCGTAACCATCGATCCGCATAAATGGCTTTTTGCTCCGTATGATTGTGGGGCAATTATTTACAAAAATCCTGAATTGGCAAAAGCCGCACACGCTCAGCATGGTTCGTATTTGGAAATTTTTGATGATCCTGGGGCTAAAGGCTTTAACCCAACAGATTATCAAACTTCGCTCACGCGTAGAGCAAGGGGGCTTCCTTTGTGGTTCTCGCTTGCCATGCACGGAACCGATATGTACAAAAGGTCGATTGAGCGTGGCTTGGAATTAGCGCAAATTGCCGCACAAAAAATCAATGAATTGCCTCATGTGGAGCTTGTGAGAGAACCTGGTTTAAGCTGTGTGCTTTTCCGTAGAAAAGGTTGGCAAACGCAGGATTATAAGGGATGGACTTATGCCAATATTCAGAAAGATTTTGCATTTGTAACGCCTACGCAATGGACAAAAGATGGAACTTCTGAAACCGTGGCGCGTTTTTGTTTCATTAATCCAGATACCACAGAAAAGGACTTAGATTTAATTTTGGAAAGTGTGGAATAAATAAAAAACCCGCAGAATGCGGGTTTTTTGATAAGTATGTTTTGGATTAAATTTTATAACCAAAAGTTTCCACCTTCAGGATCTAATTCGAAAATTAAGTCATAATCTTTTTTGATGTCTTCTACCGATACGCCATAAGCTTTTGCGGCGTCTGGGAAAAATACATTTTCTTTTAATTCTTCCGTTTCTTGGAAATTAATGCTTGAATAAATATCAACAGGGATAGAAACATATAAATCGCTATCGTAGATGCCAGGAGCTGGTTTGTCATTGTAAGCATATGGCTCGTTTTTGTTGTTTTTATTCAGTTTGTTTTCAACCTTAAAGTGAGCTAATAAGATTTTTAAATCAAAAGTATAATAAGGGTGATCTTTAGGCACTGTAAAATATCCTTTTAGCCCAATTGGGTCGTTGGCATTTGGGTTGTTGCTGTCCCATGTTCTCTTTTTCAACTCAGGTCTTCCTTCGTTAATAGATGATTCAGAATCTCTATAAGTGTAGGTCATTAATTCATCTTCGTTGATTTCTTTGTTCCCGTGAGTAGGTTTAATGTCTTTAGCATAAAAGAAGTGTTGGTGGATTTTATCCATACCATCTTTAACAAATTCTGAATTCATCAACTCTCCCGACTTGTTGTAATAATTGATAAGAACGGCGTAAGAGTTTCCTGCCAAGAATAAAATTGGTTTGTCTGTGCTTGGTACTACATTGCCTTTATCATCTTGTGTAAATGATATTTTTTGCTCTCTTCTGAAGAATTTAATGGTTTCGGGATAGTCTGGGTCGCCATGGAAACTAGCCCCGTGAAGGTGCCCTTCTTTAAAGGTGATTTCAACTTTGCTCCACTCATCATGCCCTTTGTCTTTAGTCACATCAGTTGGAGTTGGTGCACTGTCGTCGTTCACACAGCTAAATAGTGCAGTAGCTGCGAAAATTGCTAATAAAGCATTTTTGATTTTTTTCATAATCTTTTTTGTTTTAGATTGGTTATTAATTATTTTTTTAAAATTTATAAACGATTCTTGCTTGAATATTTCTGCCCATGTCGTGGGCAAAAAATCTAAAGCGGTTGTTGTAGTCCTTATACAATTTGTTGAACAAATTATCTGCGACTAAATAAACCTGAAAATTGTTATCTCTAATTTTGAAATCTGCATTTGCCGAAGCTTGGAATAAATGATAAGCAGGCGGAGTGATTTCAACTAATTTATTCACATAATATGCATCAAAAGGCATTTCGTTTGCCGCAGTATAGCGGTTTTGTTTTGCTGTAAATCTATGCTGAATGCCAAATGATAAAGATTTTAATGTTTTGTCAAAATCCTTGTGCCACACTAGCTCTTGGCTTATGTTGGTAGGCGGAATGTTGGGCAAATAAGTATCGGTAGTTTTATTTTTAGCCCAAATAAATGCAGCCGTTGCGCGATAATTCAGTTGCGGAATGATTTTGTAAGAAAAGTCAGCATCAATTCCCGTAAACACCGCATCAGTTTGTTGGTATTTATAAATAGGGTAAATCCCAGAAAAAAGCGTTTTGGTTTCTTGCGTAGGCACATTAAAAATATAATTTTTAATATTTTGCCAATAAAAATCAGTTTCAATACTGAATTTTTTAGTATGAAAATGCACGGAATTCACCCATTTCAGTCCACGCTCAGAGTTTAAGTTTTTATCCCCCACCTCAAAGTTTCCTGCACCATGATGTAGCCCGTTGCTGTATAGCTCATTCACTTGTGGGGCGCGCCACGCCATGCCTACATTAGACTTAATGTAGAATGAGTGCGTAGGCTGATAAGCTAAGCCAAAACTATAAGTGAAATTTCCAAAATTTCGGCGTCCGCCATAGAAGTTTCCATACAAATCATAGCCTTTGGAGTCCATGTCTTTGTAATCGTATCTTGCTCCCATTTCCGCACTCCATTTGCGTTGAGCGTATTTTTGAATTGCATAAATCCCAAATATTTCAGACGCGAAATTAGGAATCAATGGCACGGCTTGCGTGCTTGGATTGTTGTAATTTTCTTGATAAATGTAATTTGCGCCCAATGCAGATTTCCAGTAATTGGCATATTCCTTATGCCAGCCGAAATCTATGGCGTGCGTTTTAAGTTCCATATCCACGGCAGGGATTCTGGTGCGTGTTCCACGGCGACGGCTATATTCTTGTCTATGATTAAACTGAAAAGCATATTGCAAATCAAATTGTCCCAATTTTTCTGATTTAAAGTAAGTTTTAATTTTGGCTAAATCATGCGAAACGGCTTGTTTGGGAGCCTCGATTTCGCGATTGAAATCATAAGTTATAGCAGGTTTGCCTAATGAATAAGCCCCATAAAAATCGTCTAAATTCCCTGCGTGCGCTGCGTAGAAAATGCCCAAATCTGTATTAAATTTACTATAAAACGCTTCCACTCCGTAGGTGTTGTAATCTAAACCTAAAGTTGTTGAAAAATCGTATTCTCTTGAACCTGTATTGTTTAAATAGTAATCAGCAGTTTTTAAGTCTCCCGAATTTTTAGCAGCACCTTGTACACGCCATGCAAAATGCGGATAAGATTTTAGGCTTCCTTCTGCTTTTCCCGAAACGCTATATTTTCTCCCATTGCTTTCGTAGCCAGAAGTCAAATTCCCTGAAAAACCTCCATGATAAGGCAAGTCTCCCGCCGAAAGCAGAATGATTCCGCCCAAGGCATCGGCACCATATTTCACAGCATCAGCTCCTTTAATAATGGTGATTTTTTTCGCCATTCCAGGATCGATTTCAGGTGCGTGGTCTGCTCCCCATTGTTGGCTTTCTAGGCGAGAGCCGTTGTTCATAATCACCACGCGGGTTCCTTGCAGCCCGTTGATGATGGGTTTAGAGATCGTTCCCCCCGTTTGGAGCATGCTCACACCCGCTACATTTTCTAGGATTTTGCCTAAATCTTTTCCCGAGTTTTTTAAGATTTTATCTTCGTGAATATCAGAGCTAGCTTGTGTGATTTCTAAATTTTGGTTTCTCCCCTGTGCTATCACGCTTTCTAGTTTTTGGGCTAAAGGCATGATGTATAATTTTTCGGGAAGTTTTTGGCTAAAAGTATCTTCGTAAGTTTCGTAGCCGTTTTTTTCGATCTTCACCGAAAGTTTTTGAGCGGGCGAGTAGCTGTACACGCCGTGGTCGGGTGTGATGATTTGATTGTTGATGATGAGTTTTGCATCAAAAATCTGCTGAAAATTGATTTGGTCATAAATTTTCACTTCCAGTTTTTGTGCTGAAAGAAAACTAAAAATCAACAAAAGGTATGTAGTTAAATGTAATTTATTTTTCATGATTTAATGGCAAGTGCAATTTGGGTTTAGGCAATGTACTTTTTCGAGTTTTTTTACGAAATGGGCGGCGGTAGACTTTCGAATGTCGTAAATTTTGCTGATACTCGTGGTGTCTACATTTTTGTATTTAAAGTATTCAAAAGCAATAAAAAAAGACTTCGTTAGCCCGAATTTTACTTTGTGAAAAATCGTGTGAGCCGTAGGCGATTCCGTGTAGCTGCACTTGTTGCAGGTTCTGGAGTGGTCTTTGCGCTCTTGGAATGCCGTGTGGTGGCATTTGTGGCACTCAAAACCTTCTTTCCATTTGTATTCTACTAGGAATTGCTTGCAGTCTTCGTCGCTCTGAATCATGTGGGCAAAATCCACTAAATTCGTCTCTAAAAACACATTTTCCAAACTCTTCATGCTCGCAAATGTATGAAATTAAATGTTCAAAAAATCATTTTTCTTTTTAATTTGATAGAAAATTGCTGAGTTTAACCATTTTTAAGAGTTGGAGGGTTCTTTAATCATGTTTTTTTAAGCATAAAAAAAATCCAGAAAATAGGCGGGCTACTTTCTGGATTAAAAACAAAGTTTAATTATAAAATTAAGCGTTTTGTGCTTTGATTAAGTTAAGTGCAGAACCTGCATTAAACCATTCAATTTGGCTTTGGTTGTAGGTATGGTTCAGCGTGATGATGTCTTTAGAGCCATCTTTGTGTACCACCTCAACATGCAATTGCTTGTCTGGTGCAAATTCGTCTAAATCTATAAAGTTGAAAGTGTCATCTTCTAAGATTAAATCATAATCTGCTTCATTGTTGAATGTCAAGGCAAGAGCACCTTGTTTTTTAAGGTTGGTTTCGTGGATTCTTGCAAAAGATTTCACGATTACTGCAACTACGCCCAAGTGTCTTGGCTCCATGGCGGCGTGCTCTCTAGAAGAACCTTCGCCATAGTTTTGGTCGCCTACTACCACAGTCGGAACGCCTGCTGCTTTATACGCTCTCTGAACATCTGGCACGGGACCGTATTCGCCTGTCAATTGGTTTTTAACAAAGTTAGTCTCTTTATTAAATGCGTTTACCGCACCGATTAAGCAGTTGTTTGAAATATTGTCAAGGTGTCCACGGAATCTCAACCATGGACCCGCCATAGAGATGTGGTCGGTAGTACATTTTCCGAAGGCTTTAATTAAAAGTTTAGCTCCAGTGATGTTTTTGCCGATTGGTTTAAATGGCGTTAAAAGTTGTAATCTTTCAGAATTTGGATCCACTACCACTTCTACATCGCTACCATCTTCTACGGGTGCTTGGTAGCCTGCATCTTCTACTGCAAAACCTTTGGTAGGTAATTCGTCTCCTGTTGGTGGATTTAATTTTACCGCTTCGCCATTTTCGTTGATAAGCGTATCGGTAGTTGGGTCAAAATCCAAACGACCAGAAATTGCAATAGCCGCTACCATTTCTGGAGAAGCTACGAAAGCGTGTGTATTTGGGTTTCCATCGGCACGCTTAGAGAAGTTTCTGTTGAACGAGTGAACAATTGAGTTCTTAGGGGCGTTTTTAGGATCGCTGTATCGTGCCCATTGTCCAATACATGGTCCACAAGCATTGGTAAAGATAGTTGCGCCTAAATCCTCAAAAGTTTTTAATAAGCCATCGCGTTCTGCAGTGTATCTAATTTGCTCAGAACCTGGGTTGATACCGAAATCCGCTTTAGGTTTTACGCCTGCTTCGAGTGCTTGTTTAGCAATAGAAGCTGCACGGGTAAGGTCTTCGTAAGAAGAGTTGGTACAAGAACCAATCAATCCCCATTCTACTTCTAGTGGCCAGCCATTTTCGGTGGCTTTTTGGGTCATGTCTTTTCCTGCTTGTGTTCCTAAATCTGGCGTAAACGGTCCGTTTAAATGAGGTTTTAATTCAGTTAAATCAATTTCAATAATTTCATCGAAATATTTTTCAGGGTTTTGGTAAACTTCTGGGTCGGCTGTTAAGTAATCTTTGATTTCGTTGGCAGCATCAGCCACATCGGCGCGATCTGTCGCTCTCAAGTAACGCTCCATAGACTCATCATAACCGAAAGTAGAGCAAGTAGCCCCGATTTCTGCACCCATGTTACAGATGGTTCCTTTTCCTGTACAAGAAATAGATTTAGCTCCTTCGCCAAAATACTCAACGATAGCACCCGTTCCACCTTTTACAGTAAGGATATCTGCTACTTTTAAAATAATATCTTTCGGGGCAGTCCACCCATTAAGTTTTCCTTTTAAGTGAACACCGATTAATTTAGGAAATTTAAGCTCCCAAGGCATGCCTGCCATTACATCTACCGCATCGGCACCACCTACACCGATAGCCACCATGCCTAGTCCGCCAGCGTTTGGTGTGTGTGAGTCGGTACCAATCATCATTCCGCCTGGGAAAGCGTAATTTTCAAGCACTACTTGGTGGATAATTCCTGCACCTGGTTTCCAAAACCCGATTCCGTATTTGTTTGAAACGGATTCCAAAAATCTAAAAACTTCGTGCGATTGGCTTAGTGCGTGTTGGAGGTCTTTGGAAGCGCCTTCCTTTGCCTGAATTAGGTGGTCGCAGTGCACGGTGGTGGGCACAGCAACTTTGCTTTTCCCTGCTTGCATAAATTGCAAAAGTGCCATTTGTGCAGTCGCATCTTGGCACGCAATTCTATCGGGAGCAAAGTCTACATAAGACTTTCCTCGCTCGTAAGCTTCAGTAGCTTCGCCTTGAGATAAATGTGAATAAAGAATTTTTTCGGCATGTGTAAGCGGGCGGCCCACAACTTCTCTCGCTTTGTCGATTCGTTGTTTGGCTCTGGCGTACACGCCTTTAATCATATCAATATCAAATGCCATAATTGTTGTGTTTTTTGTATTTTTACAAATTTAAAATTTATGATTAAATTTAAAAGTTTTAAGTGCTTAAAACTGTCTAAAATTCGCTTTCTTTCTCATATTTAGAATCATTCTATTTATTTTTTTCAATTATTTGTAATTAAATAAACAGCTCAAATTCGGTTTTTAGCTTCAAAGTAAATTGTTGATTCTATGCTTTTAGTGGAATATAAAAAAATGCATTTTTAAGCTTTTTTGAATGGCTGAAAATTATTACTTAGCTTTGCAATTTTAATTAGAGATAGAACCATGATTGAAAGTATTTCGGTGCATAAAGTGGGTAACAAAACCCTAGATGATACATTAATTATTTCGGATTTTCCTGTATTGGTAGATGGCGAAGATATGCCTATGCTGGAATCTTATTTTACCAAATATTTTAAAAGTGAGGAGCTTTTTCATTTTGATAATTCAGAGGGAGATAATGAGGTTTTTGCAGAGGTGGCTAAGGTATTTGAAGATTCTGAATATGCGCACGAGGCTTCGGAAAAATTGGCGCAGCGTCTTTTTGAATATTCAGAGCACCCGAGGATTAAGCCAGGAGAGTTTTATCTCGTATATTTTAGCTCTATCGAGTACCGAAATGAAATCGTGCAAGCCGTGGGGCTCTTTAAAACCGAAACGCACGAGCAATTTCTGAAAGTGTATCCTAAAAATGAGGGCTATACCATTGAATTGCACGAGGGGATTTCAACCAAGAAAATAGATAAAGGTTGTATCATTTATAATACTGATAAAGAAGATGGCTATCGTGTTTATATTATAGATAAAGCGACGGGTGGCGAAGAAGCACATTTTTGGGTGGATGGATTTTTGCAACTTTCGCAAGTGGAGAATAATTATTTTAACACGGATTATGTGATGACAACTTGCCGAAATTTTGTAACTCAACAAATGCCCGAGGAGTTTGATGTAACGCGCGTGGATCAAGCCGATTTGTTGAATCGCTCGATTGATTTCTTTAAACAGCAAGAAAAGTTTGAACACGATAAATTCTGCAATCAAGTCTTTGGTAGCGATGAGCTGATCGAGAGTTTTGAAGGTTATGTGCAACAATGTAACAACGATTTTGAGGTGGATTTAAAGGATAATTTCTCGCTGGATAAAACGGCGGTGAAAAAACAAAACCGCTTGTTTAAAAGTGTGATTAAATTAGATAAAGATTTTCATATTTATGTCCATGGCGACCGAAAGAAAATTTCGCGCGAGGAGGATAGTAAAGGTAAATATTACAAAATCTATTTTGAAGAAGAAAAGTAAAAACTAAAAAGGCTGAAAAATCATTTTTTCAGCCTTTTTTCTTTTGGTTTAAACTTTAAACACGACAAAACTCATACACTCAAAAGTTGAAAAATTCAGTAAAAATTCGTTTTTTAGAGGGCTGAAAAAAACTTGATAAATGAAAAAAATAGGACTTTGGCTGGCAAGCCTTTTATGGGTAGCGAATCTTTCTGCGCAAAATCGAAGCAATACTTTGCTTGAGAAAGATTGGCGTTTTACCCGACAAGATGATGCTTCTTTCTCAAACGAAAAATTAAACGATAGTAAATGGCAAAAGGTGCGTATTCCGCATGATTGGGCAATTTATGGTCCGTTTGATATCGAAAACGATATTCAGCGCACCGCCATCAAGCAAGATGGGCAAAAGGCGCCCATAGCGCACGCGGGCAGAACGGGTGGCCTCCCATTTGTAGGGGTGGGCTGGTATCGCAGGGCTTTTGATTTGCCAGAATTTAATGAAAATCAAAAAGTGTATCTCCAATTTGATGGAGCAATGAGCCACGCGCAAGTCTTTGTCAATGGGCAAAAGGTGGGTATTTGGCCCTATGGGTACAACACCTTCTACTTTGATGTAACCCCGTATGTGCGTAAAGGGAACAATGCCCTCGCTGTGCGCCTTGAAAACAAAACTCAGCAATCGCGCTGGTACCCTGGGGCGGGCTTATACCGAAATGTGCATTTAATCACTACGAATAAAACCCATATCCCCATTTGGGGCGTGCAAATTACTACGCCTGTCATTGAGAAAGATTTTGCCCAAATTAAGGTGAAAACTCAGGTGGATAAAGGAGGGCAAAAGACTGGAACTTTCTGGGTGCAAACCGAAATTATAGACCCGCAAGGGCAAGCGGTGAAGGTGGAGAAAAAGGAGTTGGATAAATATTCCGTGGGGAATGTCATAGAGCAGGATATCTATGTGGAGCACCCCGCTTTGTGGGATACCGAGAATCCTAATCTATACAAAGCCATCACCAAGCTATATCATAACCAAACGCTGGAAGATGAGTACACCACTACCTTCGGGATTCGTAGCATTGAGGTGAAGCCAAACGATGGATTTTATCTAAATGGTAGAAAAATTATGATTCAAGGCGCTTGTATGCACCACGATTTAGGTCCACTAGGGGGCGCAGTGAATGAGGCAGCCATTCGCCGCCAAATCCGTATGCTCAAAGATATGGGCGTAAATGCCATCAGAACCTCGCACAATATGCCCGCGCCAGAGTATGTGAAACTTGCCAACGAGATGGGGATGATGCTCGCCGTGGAAACTTTTGACGAGTGGGGCATTCCGAAAGTAGAGAATGGCTATCATTTAGAATTTAAAGACTGGGCTAAAAAGGATTTAGAAAATGTGGTAAAACACTACCGCAACGACCCAAGTGTGATTATGTGGTTCATTGGAAACGAAGTGGAGGAGCAGAGCAATCCGCAAGGGGCTAAAGTTGCTAGACAATTGCAAGATATCATCCATAATTTAGACAAAACCCGCCCCGTTTCCAATGGAATGGACAGGCCAGACCATGTGCTGAAAAACAATATGGCTGCCACGCTTGACATCGCAGGATTTAACTACCGCCCACATAAATATCAGGAGGAGTATAAAACCTTACCACAGCAAATAATACTCGGTAGCGAAACGGCCTCCACCATCAGTTCGCGTGGCGTGTATAAATTCCCTGTGGAAAGACAATCAATGCCTAAGTATAAAGATCAGCAAATTTCATCATACGATTTGTCGCATTGTTCATGGTCAAACTTGCCAGAAGACGACTGGATTGTGCAAGAAGATTTGCCGTACACCATTGGTGAATTCATCTGGACAGGCTTCGATTACCTAGGAGAGCCTACGCCGTATTATTCAGAATGGCCGTCGCATAGCTCGTACTTTGGAGCCATTGACTTGGCGGGGATTCCAAAAGATAGATTTTACCTATACCGAAGCCACTGGAATAAAGACAAGGAAACCTTGCACATCTTGCCACATTGGAACTGGAAAGGAAGAGAAGGCGAAATCACCCCAGTATTTGTATACACCAATCACCCTACGGCAGAATTATTCATTAATGGAAAAAGCCAAGGAAAACGCACTAAACAAAAAGTAGACCTAGAAAAAAGCGGAACAGGCGAGGCCAAGAAAAATCTAGAACGCCAAAAACGCTACCGCCTTATGTGGCTAGATACCAAGTACGAGCCAGGAACGCTCAAAGTAGTAGCCTATGACAAAGACGGAAAAGCTGTCGCCGAGAAAGAAATCCATACCGCAGGCACTCCCCACCATTTTAAAATGACGGTGGAAAATCCAAGCATCAAAGCTGATGGCAAGGATTTAGCATTCGTAACGATAGAGGTGGTGGACAAAGACGGAAACTTAGTGCCAGATTATAACGAATTAGCCACATTTAAAGCCTCAGGTGCAGCAACCTATCGCGCAGCGGCTAATGGCGACCCTACTTGTACAGACCAGTTTCATTTGCCTAAGATGCATTTCTTCAATGGCAAGCTTGTAGCAATCATTCAGGCCAAGGAGAAGGCAGGTAAGGCAATGCTACAAGTAAAGTCCAAAGGCGTGAAAACAGGTCAAGTAAGCATTGAGGTGAAGTAGGTGGCTATGCTTTTTTAGCATGTTTTTAGTCAAGGGATTTTTAATTTTGTTTTAACATTTAGTTGTGAAATAAAAGTAAAAGTTTCTCATTGATTTTCAAGCTCTCGGCTTGGGTGTTAATGGGTTGGTGGTTAAGGTTTTGTTAAGAAAATATTTGAAAATACAATAAATAAAATGGATATGGATAAGGAGAAATTTTTTAAAGATCTTGAATTTAAATTTAAAGTTGAGAAGAAAGCAACGTCATTAGAAGAACTTGAAGTTAAATTCAAAGTGTTAGAAGAATACTTAATAGACACGTCGCTTTATTTTAAGAAGTTTGGATTGAAAATTTATGGTTTTGAAGAACTTGAAGTGAAGAATAATAAAGAAGAATTTGACGAATTAGAAAGGAAAATTATTAATTTTAGGAGATTATATCCCACTAAATCCTTTAGAGAAGAGGAGGGATTGCATGATGAATATGGACTTTTCTATCTTGAATATGTGGAGAAAAAATTAAGGGGTTATGGTTATTTTATGGTCTTAGGTAGGGGGCATAGAGATGCCTACTATAACAACATTTTATTTACAGCTAAAAGGCTGGGATGTAATAGCTTTACGCAGGCTATCATTTTGTTAGGTAATGGAGATTTAAGTTTAGGAAGAAATAGACTTCATGATTTGCATATTAGATTTATAAAACTGTATTCTTATAACACAAAATAATGGTAAAACTAATGAGATTCTTGTCTGTGCAGGAATATCACAAGATTGAATAATAAGTTTTTTATCTTGTGTAAAAGGTTTCCTATCTTGGGTAGGCTTTGTGCAAGCCATTTCCTATCTGGTGCAAGTCCTACACAAGGTTGTGCAAAAGATTTCCCGCCTTGTGCATTAAATACACAACATCGTGTAAACAATTTCCTTGATGGTGTATTTAATATCCCAGATGATTTATTAAGTTCCCCTCAATAAA
Source organism: Ornithobacterium rhinotracheale DSM 15997 (assembly GCF_000265465.1). Classification (NCBI taxonomy): domain Bacteria; kingdom Pseudomonadati; phylum Bacteroidota; class Flavobacteriia; order Flavobacteriales; family Weeksellaceae; genus Ornithobacterium; species Ornithobacterium rhinotracheale. The sequence goes on along the minus strand of NC_018016.1, from coordinate 541,454 downwards.
AAATAAATTTCTTTAAAAATAATTAAAAAAACATATTGATTATGACAGATTACAGCGAAAGATACCAAACCTTTTGGGATTGGTTCAAAACAGAAGAACAAAGTTTCCATGCAATCATTATGGAGGGCGATAATTCAACGATAGAAAAAGAAGTCTTAGACCCCATTATAGAGCATTTGAAGCTGGTAGATGGCGATTTGCAAGCACTATTAGGCGATGCAGGAAATCGTATGGCTGAGCTTATCGTTACTCCCGATGGGCGAGTTACTTCCATTGTTTTTGCTGAGGAGTTAATAGCCCACGCACCGCAGGATTTGCCTCATTGGAGGTTTATCGCCCTCAAACCTGCGATGAAAGAGCAAATCCCCGAGATGGCTATCAAAATGCACGGCTACGAATTTAGCCCCGCAAACATTCAGTTTCACCCAGTGGTGTATGAGGATTTTCCCGATGAGGTAGAGGTTATCTTTACCCACAAAGATATGAACGAAGACAACAAGGGAAACATTACGCAAGGCGTGTTTATTTTCTTGGACAATTATTTTGGCGAAATGAATATGGTTACCCGCATTGATTTTGCCGATGTTTGCGCCCCAAACGAGGTGGAGGGAGAGCTTATCCCGATACAGAAACTCGACAGCTACCTCAAATGGCGAGAGTCTGAATTTTTGGAAAAAACAAAAGATATTTATTACGACGATTCCGAAGATAGTTTTCAAGCATTAGAGGGCAACTCCGAACAGGGGCGTATAGTAGCCGTGGCGAACCAAGATGTTTTGCAGTGGGAAGGCAAGTCCTCCTACCCGTGGATGCTCGCGCTAGAACTTTCCTTTCCCGAAAATCTTTCTACAGACGCTCTTTTTAACTTATTAAATCAAATAGAAGATGAGATTGAGGAGGAAATAAACCAAGTATTTCAAGATAAAAAAGAAATGGTATTTGTGTGTAGAGAGACCATTCCAAATCTGCGAACCATCTTTTATGCCTGCAAAGATTTTCGCAAGGCGACCAAAATAGTAGATGGCATTTGCCAGAAATACCAACAGGAAATAGACAGCAGCTTTGATATTTATAAAGACAAATACTGGCGAAGCGTGGAGCGATTTAATATTTTAGGTTAAAAACCATGTGTAACAGCTTTAGATTGCCCATGCATTAAATGCTAATCATTATAAATGTCAAAGATTAAGCAAAGCTCAAAAAAATGATTTTTGGGCTTTTTTGATTTTAATCATAATTAAAAATAGATTTTTATTTATTAACTTTAAACCCAATTTTAATTCAAAACATGAGAATCAGACATACAATTTTAGCGTTGGCAGGTCTGTTGTTTTTCACCCATTGCGAGAAAAAAACAACATCGACCGAAGAGGAAAATGCCGAAAAATTAGATTTAGTACAATATGTAGATCCGTTCATCGGGACGGGCGAGCATGGGCACACTTACCCTGGGGCTACTATGCCGTTTGGCATGTTGCAGGTGAGCCCCATCAATGGCGTGAGTGCTTGGGACTGGTGTTCGGGCTATCATTATTCAGATAGTATCATCATCGGTTTTGGGCATTTAACCCTGAGCGGAACAGGGATTGGGGATTTAAACGATGTAAAACTAATGCCCGCTTCTATTACGGTAGATTTAGCGCAACTCAGCGTGGGAAAAGACAAGCAGTATCCAGAGAAATCAACCGCTTTGCGCGATATGTTGCCGTATAAATCTCGCTATTCGCATAGCAACGAAACCGCTACGCCAGGTTATTATCAAGTATTTTTAGAAGACCCTAAAATCAATGTAGAGCTCACCACGGCAAAGAGAGTGGCGTTTCATCGTTATACTTATGCTGATGGTGCGGAGCAAAGCGTGGTGTTTAATCCAGGTTTTGCCATCAATTGGGACGATCCTACGCACATGCGTTTAACCCAAAAAGATGAAAATACATTGATCGGGGAAAGATTCAGCACTGGCTGGGCAAAGAATCAAAAAGTATTTTTTGCCATTCGTTTTAATAAACCAATCACTGAGTTTAAAACGCATATGCAAGGCGAGAATATTACATCTGCGCAAGCATTCTTTAATAATGAAAACAAAGAACTTTTGGTAAAAGTAGCACTATCTTCGGTGAGCACCGACAATGCTTTGCAAAACATGGCAACCGAAGGAGAGGGCTTTCCGTTTGATGAAATTAGAGATAAAGCCAAGCTCGCTTGGAACGAAGCCTTGGAAAGCATAAATGTAGAGAGCGATAACAAAGACTTAAAAACAATTTTCTACACCGCCTTGTATCATACCAAGGTGGCACCCGTAACTTTCTCAGACGCCAATGGCGATTTTCGTCTAGAGAACGATAGTATCGTGAAAAAAGCCAATTATACAGCCTATTCTACTTTCTCGTTGTGGGATACCTTCAGAACAGAACACCCGTTGCTCACGATTACAGATCCAGACAAGGTGGCAGATATGATTAATTCTATGCTAGCCTATTATCAAGTGAATAAACTATTGCCTGTTTGGACTTTGTACGGAAACGAAACCAATACCATGACAGGCTACCATTCCGTGGCGGTGATTGCAGAGGCTTATTTGAAAGGAGTAAGAGGCTTTAATGCAGAAGAAGCCTACCAAGCCATGAAAGCAACCATGATGAGCGATGCACGAGGCTTGGATTTGTATAAAAAATACGGCTATGTGCCTTATGATAAATTAGACGAATCGGTAACTATTACTTTGGAATATGCTTACGACGATTGGTGTTTGGCACAAATGGCTAAAAAACTAGGCAAGGAAGAAGATTATAAATATTTCTTGAATCGTTCCATGGCTTACAAAAAATTGTTTGACCCAAGCGTGGAATTTATGCGAGGAAAATCTGCCGATGGGCAATGGAATCCAGTTTTTGATCCAAAACATTCCAACCACAGAGAGCACACCGACTACACCGAAGGAAACGCTTGGCAGCACAGCTGGTTTGTGCCACAAGATGTCAATGGATTTATTGCCTTGTTCCCAAGCAAAGAGGCGTTTACTAATAAGTTAGAAAACTTATTTACCGAAAGTTCTGAAATCACGGGAGACAATGTTTCAGTAGATATTTCTGGGCTTATTGGGCAATACGCACACGGAAACGAGCCAAGCCATCACATTGCTTATTTGTTCAACAAAGCGGGGCAGCCGTGGCGCACGCAATATTGGGTGAATCATATTTTAAAAACTCAGTATAACACCACGCCAGAGGGCTATAGCGGAAACGAAGATTGCGGACAAATGTCGGCTTGGTATGTGATGAGTGCTATTGGGTTATACCCTATGAATCCAGCCTCTACCGAATACGAAATCACTTCGCCTATGTTTGCTAAAACCACGATGAAAGTGGGGCAAGGCAAAACTTTTGTGATCGAGGCTAAAAACTTTTCAGATAAGAACATTTATATCCAGAAAGCAACGCTTAACGGCAAGCCATTGCAAGGCACTTCCATTTCCCATGAGCAAATCATGCAAGGCGGAACTTTGGTGCTTGAGCTAGGTGCCGAGCCAAACAAAAGCGGGTCTTTAAATTAAAAAAATACTTCAACGAGGCTTTTAATTTTATTGATTAAAGGCTTCGTTTTTTTATTTAAATTAAAACAAAATGAATTTAGTTAAAACAAAAAATCCACTAAAATGGGTGCCTACCGTTTACTTTGCGATGGGGTTTCCATTAATCACCATTTCGATGGTTTCGGTGGTGATGTTCAAAGATCTAGGAGTGAGCAACGATGAAATTGCACGCTATACATCACTTTTGTTGCTGCCTTGGTCGTTCAAGCCACTCTTTAGTATTATTATGGAGCTTTTCGGAACCAAAAGAAAATACATCATTTTTGCCGAATTTATTTCAGCCATTATGTTGGGAGCGGTTGTTTTTGCATTGCCGTTGCCCGATTTCTTCAAGATAGCCATTGCCTTTATGGGCGTGATGGCGATTAGCGGCTCGGTGCACGACATTGCGGGCGATGGAATCTATATGGAGCAACTCGACACCGAGACTCAAAGTAAATACTCGGGCTGGCAAGGTGCTTTTTACAATATGGCAAAAGTCTTGGCAAATGGTGGCTTGGTGTTCTTGGCGGGCTGGCTTTCTTCGCATTTGGGCTTTTCGCCTGTAGAATCTTGGCAATCGGTGATGGCGATCAGTGCAGGGATTATGGCATTGGTCGCATTTTACCATATTTTTATGTTGCCAAAAGATATCAGAAAAAAAACGGAAGGAAATTTTAAAGAAAAACTGCAAGAATTGTGGTTCATCATCAAAGATTTCTTTACCAAAAAATACATTATTTACTATTTATTCTTCATATTCTTTTATCGATTTGCAGAAGGCTTAGCCATGAAGGTAGCCCCTATGTTTTTAAAAGACAGCGTAGCCAACGGCGGATTAGATTTAAGCAATGAATCCTATGGCTTAATCTACGGAACCTTTGGAGCCGTAGCCTTTATCGCAGGTTCCATTCTAGCGGGGTATTATATTTCTAAATTTGGGCTAAAGAAAACTTTGTTTACACTTGCCTTGGCGTTCAATATTCCATTTGTGGTGTATTTGCTTTTAGCAATGTTTCACCCACATAGTTTATACATTGTTTCCGTTGGGATTGTTTTTGAATATTTCGGGTACGGATTTGGTTTTGTGGGCTTAATCCTATTTATGATGCAGCAAATCGCCCCAGGCAAATACCAGATGACGCACTATGCCTTTGCCAATAGTATTATGAATTTAAGCGTCTTGGTGCCAGGCATTGTAAGCGGTTTCTTAAGCGAAAAGCCAAACCAAATCATGATTTTAAACAAATTGAACCTCACACATTGGGTGCCGCAAGAATTTTTGGGTTATGAGTTGTTTTTTATGCTCGTAATGGTGTTTACTATACCCGCCTTGCTCATGACATGGTTTGTGCCATTTACCTACGACGACGAGAAGAAATAAAATCCCAGAAATGTTAAAGTTTTAAATTTAACATTCGCTTTATATGGAGAGGTGAATATGAAGCAAAACCTTTGTTGTAAAGCTTTATAGAGAATGAGTTAAATAATTAAATGAGGCTATAAGTCATGGTTTTAGCTGAAAGTAAAAAAAATGTTTTGCGATAAATAAAAAAAAACTAACTTTGTGCCGTATTGAAATTAATGTGTCTAAATAAAAGTTAAACAAATAAAAATTAAAAACGATGATTAAGAAAATTTACAAATTAAGCCTTGTAGCTTTTTTGGGATTTAGTAGCTTCGCTTTTGCTCAAGAAGTGGAGGGGAAAGTAGGGATAAATACTCCAGCTGATCAAAATCCTCAGGCTACTTTGGACATTGTAGCTAAAACTTCTTCGGGAGCTGCGAAAGAAGGTATTTTGATTCCGCGCGTTACTAGCGAAAAGGCTAAAGCAATGGGTGTTGATGTGGAAGAGTCTACCTTGGTGTATATCACAGATGGAGTGAGCGGTTCTGAAAGTGAAACTACTTCTTTAGTCGGTGGCGCAGGTTTTTACTATTATAAGAGAGGAGAAGATGGAAACAGGATTAATAAATGGATTAAGGTAAATACAAATACGGGGGCTGTCTATGTTCTTCCTGGATCGCTTGGTAACCTTAGACATTACAAAGATTCATCTCTTTCGGAGGGGAATTATCTGCCTAACGACTATATGATTGTACTTGAAAATAATGCTCTTAATGGCAATATAGCTCTTCCTCCAGCTGAGAAAAATAAAGGAAGAGTAATTTATTTGCTAAATGGAGTTAAAAGAGGGTTGGGGTTTGCTCAAGGTACGCCATCGGTTACTCCATTTAACTTCAGAACTATTGCGGTGAGTTCAAGTGTTGGATTTGTTAGTGATGGAACTACATGGTATGTGATTGGTAGATAAAAAATATAAAAAAATAAGAAAATGAAAAAAATATTTATAATATCGTCATTGTTTAGTACAGTGGTTTTTTCTCAAGTGGTAACTAATCAGGATATTACTGTTAATGCTGAGTCTAACGCTTTTTTGGATTCGTCATCGAATACTGTTAATTTTGAAGGAGAGGAAGATAGGAATATAGGAAGGGGGTTAGTTTTTCCTCAGACGGACTTATCAACATTTCAATTGAATGCTGAAGCTGCAGATGGACTTAACTTTCCTACTTACTATGATGGAATGATTGTTTATAATACGAATGAAGGAGGAACTACCAGCGATTCTAGCCTTACAACTCAGACGGAAAATTTGACTAAAGGTTTTTATTATTTTTCTAATCCTGATGGGAAGACTAATGGAAGTATAAGTGGTGGTAAATGGGTTAAGATTTTAGATGGTAAAGAGTTAGCTTCTGGAGTAACCTCAGGTAAATTTTGGTCTCTAAATGGTAACGCTGGAACTACGGAGGTAGTTGTAGATAAGCAATCAGGGAAAATTAAAAGTGGTAATTTTATTGGTACTACAGATGAAAAATCTTTAACTCTTGCAACAAACAATATTCCTCGCCTTACTATTGGTAAAGATGGAGGATTAATTAAAGAAGATGTAGGGGGTACTAAATTTGACTTTGTACTGAAAGTATATGGTAAAGCTAAGTTTGACAAAGGTATTGTAACTTCTGCTTCTACTTATCCGGATTATGTGTTCGATCACTATTTTACTGGTAAGTCTGCAGAAAATCCAAACTACCAATTTAAATCTTTAAGCCAAGTTGAGAAGTTTATCAAAGAAAACAATCACTTGCCAGGAGTTACATCTATTAAAGATTTAACCAAAGCAGATGGTGCTTATGAGGTAGATAACACTCAACTTTCTATCCAAACTTTAGAAAAAGTAGAGGAATTGTACTTGCACATCATCGAGCAACAAAAAGAAATCGAAGCGCTAAAAGCAGAATTGCAAGCACTTAAAAAGTAATCATACTTTATAATATTTTTGATGAAAAGCACCCCATTTGGGGTGCTTTTTCTATTTAAAAAAATTACTATATTTGTCTAAACCCTAAAAAGCATACAAGCCATGGAAATTTTAAGAGTGTTTGGGCTTATCAAAGGTAAGACCTTCTGATTTAGATTGTTAATTTGTCTAAAAGCGAAGCATGGGAATAAATAAAGCATAAACAAAAAATCCCGATTTTCGAGAAAATCGGGATTTTTGTTTTATTTTTTGTATCCGAATCGCTCCAAATCCGAATCCTTTTTTCGCCAGTTTTTGCGCACCTTTACATATAATTGCAAGTACACTTTCTTCTGGAAGAATTTCTCAAGCGCCAAGCGGGCTTCTTTGCCTACTTTAGAGAGAGAACTACCTTGGTGCCCAATCAAAATTCCCTTTTGCGAATCGCGCTCTACATAAATATCCGCATCAATGCGGATCATGTGTAAATCTTCCTTAAAGCGTTCCGTTACCACTTCCACTGCATAAGGAATTTCTTTTTGGTAATTTTCCAAAATCTTTTCACGAATTACTTCGTTCACGATAAAGCGTTCCGATTTATCCGTTAATTGATCTTCTGGATAATACTGTGGCCCATACGGCAACAAGGCTTTAATCTTGTCTAAAAGCAAATCTGTATTAAATCCTTCCAAGGCAGAAATCGGTAAAATTTCGGCTTTAGGCAATTGTTCATGCCAGAAGTTTACGGCAGATTCCATTGCTTCTTGGGTAGATTCGTCTATTTTATTAATGAGAATAATGACAGGAATATTTAATTTCTTCAACTTTTCATTAAACTCCTCGTTCAAAAGCTCTTTTTCGTTCGGTTCCACCACATAGAGAATAATGTCGGCATCTTTGAAAGCCTCTTCCACAAAATTCATCATGCGGGATTGCAACTCATAAGCAGGTTGCAGCACACCCGGCGTGTCCGAGAACACGATTTGCATCTCGGGTGTTGTTACGATTCCCATGATGCGGTGGCGCGTCGTTTGCACTTTATTGGTAATAATGGAAAGGCGTTCGCCCACCAATTGATTCATAAGCGTAGATTTTCCCACATTGGGATTTCCTACAATATTTACAAAACCAGATTTGAAATTCTTTTGCATGTGGCAAAGGTAATTAAAACCAAAATGAAAAAAAATTAATTTTTTTCGAATAAAAATTTGCAGAATAAAAATTCTGTGCTATATTTGCAATCCGTTTGAGAGACATGGTGTCAAGCGAAACGCGAAAATAGCTCAGTTGGTAGAGCGCAACCTTGCCAAGGTTGAGGTCGCGGGTTCGAACCCCGTTTTTCGCTCAACGACAAAAAGTTCATTAAAATATTTTAAGGCATAAGCCGCCCGGGTGGTGGAATTGGTAGACACGCAGGACTTAAAATCCTGTGGCCATTAGGCTGTGCGGGTTCAAGTCCCGCCTCGGGTACTAGAAAAGTCAGCTTTTTTATTTGTTAAGGCTGGCTTTTTATTTTTTTATAAAGTGTGAATAGTGTGTTGTTTTTTTAACACGAAAGTCAGTTCAATGAATTTTTTGGGCTGACTTTTTTTTATTCCTAAAAATTCAAAATTATGAATCTAAAAACTCGATTGATCTTTCTCATAGGTGCCATTGCAGCGATAGGTCCTTTTACGGTAGATATGTATTTGCCAGGTTTTCCTGCCATTGCTAGAGACTTAAACACGACCGAAAAAATGGTTTCTTACACCTTAACGAGTTATTTTATTGGGATTTCTATCGGTCAATTGTTTTACGGACCTATTTTGGATAAATTCGGAAGAAAGAAACCGCTGCTTTTAGGGCTGACTTTGTACTTAATTTCTTCTGTTGTTTGTGCATTGTCTCCGCATGTGTATGTTTTGATTTTAGCGAGATTTGTGCAAGCACTCGGTGCTAGCGTCGGAATGGTGGCGGGTACGGCAATTATTCGCGACCAATATGGCGCGAGCGAAGTGGCAAAAATGCTTTCCTCGGTTTTATTGGTCATGGGAGTGGCTCCCGTTATAGCTCCATCGTTGGGGAGTTTCTTTATTTCGCATTTGTCGTGGCGATACATTTTTTATTTCTTAACCTTGGTTTCGGGTGTTTTGATTTTAAGTTTAAAAATATTTTTGTCTGAGACACACGGCTACCAACCGCATATGGACTTCAGGATTCGCCCGATTTTGTATAATTATTATACAGCTTTGAGGCAGTCTAAATTTGTGAAATATACGCTAGGCGGGAGCATTGCGATGGCAATCATGTTTGCCTATGTATCGAGTATTCCGTTTATTTTGATGAATATTTACAAGGTTTCGGCTGGTACTTTTGGGATTATTTTTGCGTGCAATGCGGCAGGTTTCATTTCGGGAAGCCAGTTCAATCGTTTGCTTTTAAGGAAATTCCAATTGCATAATTTAACCCGAATTATATCGCTCGTTCAGCTTGTGATCTCTGTGGTGTTTTTAATTTTAGCATATAATTTTGAATTGCCTTTGCCTGTGTTTTTAGCCTTTGTGTTTGTCGTGTTGTTTTTGTTGGGCTTTATCAATCCAAACGCCACCGCCTTAGCGTTGGAGTCTTTTGAGAAAAACATCGGCGTGGCATCTGCATTAAACGGAGCTGTGCGTATGGCGGCAGCGGCACTCACTTCGGCAATGATGGGCGTGTGCTACAACGGAACGCAATTTCCGCTCATTTGGTTTATGGTTATTTTGAGCTTGTTTGGCTTTGTGTTTATTGCTTGGGCGCGTCGTAGTAGTCTGGCTTAAAAGTTTAATCAAATAGACAGAAATTTAAATTTGAACTAAATTTTCTTTCAATTCAGATGAATTTTATTAAATTTGTTAATCACAACATTTAATAAAATAATCGCTATGCAATCATTTGATGTTACCGTAATCGGCTCTGGGCCTGGAGGCTATGTAGCTGCCATAAGAGCCGCACAATTAGGTTTCAAAACGGCTTTAATCGAGAAATATAATACCCTTGGAGGAACTTGTCTAAATGTGGGGTGTATCCCGTCTAAATCTTTGTTGGACTCGTCTGAACATTATCACAACGCACACAAAAACTTCAAGGAACACGGCATTTCGCTAGATAATTTATCGATTGATTTAGCTAAAATGATTGAGCGTAAAAATGCAGTGGTAGAGCAAACTACCAAAGGGATTGATTTCTTGATGGATAAAAACAAAATTCAGGTTTTTAAAGGGGTAGGAAGTTTTAAGGATAAAAACCATATTTTGATACAATCTGAAGGCGGAACCCAAGAGATCGAAACTAAAAATACCATCATCGCAACGGGGGCAAAACCTGCGAGCCTTCCTTTTATCAAAATTGATAAAGAAAGAATCATCACCTCTACCGAGGCTTTAAGTTTAAAAGAAATTCCAAAGCATTTAATCGTAATCGGCGGTGGTGTCATCGGTCTTGAATTGGGCTCTGTGTATCAGAGAATCGGGGCAAAAGTGAGCGTGGTAGAATATGCTGATAGATTAGTCCCTACTATGGATGGTGATGTGTCTAAAGAATTGCGCAAAATCTTGAAAAAACTCGGAATGGATTTGCACCTTTCTTGCAAAGTTTCAAAAGTAGAAAGAGCGGGAGAAGAAGTAAAAGTAGCATTTGAAAACAAAAAAGGCGAAACCGAAGAAATCACAGGCGATTATGTTCTGGTAGCCGTAGGGCGAAAACCTTATACCGAAGGGCTTGGGCTCGAAAAAGTAGGCGTAGAAGTAGACGAGCGTGGGCGTATCGTGACCAATGAGCATTTAGAAACCAATATCGATGGGATTTATGCAATTGGCGATGTGGTAAAAGGAGCCATGTTGGCACACAAAGCAGAGGAAGAGGGCGTGTATGTGGCAGAGCGTTTGGCAAAACAAAAACCACATATTGATTACAATCTCATTCCAGGCGTAGTTTACACTTGGCCAGAAGTGGCGGGAGTAGGCAAAACCGAGGAACAATTAAAAGAAGAAAAAGTAGCGTATAAAGTAGGTAAATTTAATGTAAGAGCTTTGGGAAGAGCCAGAGCGAGCGGAGACATCGATGGATTTGTGAAAGTGCTTGCCGATGAAAAAACAGACGAAATCTTGGGCGTGCATATCGTTTCGGCAAGAGCTGCGGACATGATTGCAGAGGCAGTGACTGCAATGGAGTTCCGAGCCTCGGCAGAGGATTTAGCAAGAATTTGTCACGCACATCCTACTTACATGGAAGCGGTGAAGGAAGCCGCGCTCGATGCTACAGAAAAGCGAGCTTTGCATAGCTAAAAAATGAATTAAACTCAGTAAGGCGTTAGGATTTTAAATCTTAACGCCTTTTTTGTTTTTTGTAAAATTAAAAATATTATAAATTTTTATTTGGACTTAATATAAATAAAATATACATTTGTCCCCAGTTAACCAATAAAATATAAAAACAATGAAAAAAGGAATTATTTTGGCTTTTTTAGCTGGAGCCGTTTGTTTAACAAGTTGCAATAGCAATGATGATGACAACAATCGAGTAGAGCCACCAGTTAAAAAAGAAGTTTTGGAAGCAAATGACGCTCAATTATTTAATCAAGAATTAGCTAAATTTAAAGAAACCGCAGGATTTAAGAAAGCTAGTGCAGAAGTCGCTATCGCCGCTAAAATTAATGGGGACTACGAATCTTCATCTCCAGAACAATTAGTAAGACTGTTTACCGATTTAGCTCCATATGTGGGGCAAGCAGAGCAATTTAAGCAGTGGTTGCAAAAATCAAAAGAGAATCAAACCGAAGTTGCTGTAGATGGTAAGGCGGGATATCTAGGAAAAAGAATTGTAGATGCGAAAGGAGTAGAAACCTTTATGCTATACAAAAAAGGAATCACAGGAGGATTGCAAATTCATAACATTACAGAAGGTATTAAGAGTATAAAACAAGGTAAAGATGTCCAGAATAATTTGAATGTAGTGATGGGGTATCTTTTTGGAGTAGATGACTTTACATTAACTACAGGTAAGGACGGTAAGTATAAATTGGTTGTAAATAATGATGAAAAAGCAAGACCTAAAAATGAGTTGTTACGCTACATTAATCAAGTAAGCGAAAAACCAAATACACCTATTTTGGCAAATATTGTTTCTGCAGTGAATACCGCGAGCACAAACATTAAAGATCCAAAGAAACTGAATCAAAGTCTAGATGTGATTTCAGAATCTGTAGCAAAAATTTTGGCACTCAGAGCGGTACATTATTTCGATGAGTTTGTAGACGATCTTTCTAGTGAGGATAAGCGAGTGACTGCCGTTCACGAAATGTCTGAAGGTTTAGGCTTCGTTTATGGATTACAATTTACTTACAATCCAGCAACAGGAAAACCGTATTTCTCTAATCAAGAAGTTACAGATTATGTGAATTCTATTGATTTTTGGAAGGCTGATGAAGCTAAAGAGAAATTAAGTGAAATAGCTAATGAATTGGCAAAAAGATTAAAATTTAATAGAAAAGATGCTTAATCATAAATAGGCATTTATCTAAGAAAAATCGCTGTGAGTTTAGGCTTATAGCGATTTTTTAGTTTAGTGAAATTTGAAATAAATAGAGAGAATCTCTAAGTGTAAAAAAATATGTAACTTTGCAAAAATTTGAATATGGCAAATATTGTAGCAATCGTTGGGAGACCCAATGTAGGGAAATCCACTTTGTTTAATAGGTTATTGCAACGCCGCGAGGCGATTGTAGATAGCGTGTCTGGTGTTACCCGAGATCGCCACTATGGTAAGTCTGACTGGAACGGGAAGGAATTCACCGTGATTGATACAGGCGGATACATCGAAGGATCGGACGACGCATTTGAAGGAGAAATCAGAAAGCAAGTAGAATTAGCTATCGAGGAGGCGAGCATCATCGTTTTTGTGGTGGATAACCAAATCGGTGTGACAGATATGGACAAGCGTGTGGCTTTGTTGCTACAACAAACTACCGATAAACCTGTTTTCTTGGCTGTGAACAAGGTAGACAGCAACAAAAATATCATGGACGCAGTAGAGTTCTATGAATTAGGTTTCGAGAAATATTACACCATTTCTGCGGCAAGTGGAGGAGGAACAGGTGATTTGCTCGATGCGATTGTAGAAGCTTTGCCAAACGATGAGCACAAGGATCCGTTTGAAGGTTTGCCAAAAATCACGATTGCAGGTAGACCGAATGTCGGAAAATCAACATTCACCAATGCACTTTTGGGCGAGGAGCGAAACATCGTAACCGATATTGCGGGGACTACGCGTGATTCTATCGAAACGCTATATTCAAAATTTGGGCAAGAATTTGTGTTGATCGACACTGCAGGAATGCGCAAGAAAAATAAAGTAGAAGAGGATTTAGAATTTTATTCCGTGATGCGTTCCATTCGTGCGATTGAGGATTGCGATGTCGTGATTTTGATGATTGATGCCGAGCGAGGTATTGAGTCTCAAGACATGAAGATCTTTAATTTAGCTCAAAAAAACCGAAAAGGAATTTTAATTTTAGTCAATAAATGGGACGCGGTGGAAAAGGAAACCAATACCATGAAAGAAATGGAAGCGGCGATAAAATTAAGAATTGCACCATTTACCGATGTGCCGATTTTGTTCATTTCAGCATTAACTAAACAAAGAATTCATAAAGCGGTGGAAACTGCAGTGCGTGTGTATGAGAATCGCAAACGCAGAGTAAAAACCAGTCAGCTAAACGATATTTTATTACCTATCGTAAAAGCTACTCCGCCACCTGCCACCAAAGGAAAATATATCAAGATTAAATATATTACACAATTACCGACTAATACGCCACAATTTGCCTTATTCGCGAATTTGCCACAATATGTGAAAGAGCCGTATAAGCGTTTTGTGGAAAATCAACTGAGAAAACATTTTGATTTCTCTGGCGTGCCGATTCAAGTGCATTTCAGACAGAAATAATAAAAATAAAAAATCCGCTTTTTTAGCGGATTTTTTTATGTCTAAAAAAACAGTTTACAATCTGTTTCGTTCTTTCCTTTTATTTTGAAAGAATTTAATCACTACATAGATAAATACGATAAGGAGCACAAACATCCAAAGATTATCTATACTCGCGAGCCAATCCATAAATTCCCAATTGGTGCCGTTGGATTGCAAAAAAGCGGTGTCTATTGTTTTCATGTCTTAAAAAAATTATCTGTCAAAGTTATGAAATAATACAGAAAATCAGCAATTAAAATTCCATCATTTCATCGCCCCCCATATCTTCACGATTGCCACGCTCTCGTTTCTTTTTCTGATTGATTCGGTAGGAGAAGCTCAGGCTCATACTTCTGGGACGCCACTGCATTTCCATTTCAGAGAAATAATCCTCGCCGTAATTTTCTACCCGTCTTTTTCTAGAATTTAAAATATCTCGCACATTGAGCGTGAGCGTTCCGTTGCCTTTTAGCACATCTTTGCTCATGCCTAAATCTATGCCATACATCGCCTTAGACTTAGATTGCTCACTTCTCACAGGACCGTAGTAGAAAGCACTTAATTGCGTTTCGATTTTGCCAGGTAGTTTTAAATTATTGGATATTCTGCCCGACCAGTTGAACGCGTCACGGCTTAAATCATAGGCTTTTTGTGAAAGCGGATCGTGGTAGATTGCGTCCATTTTATATTTATAAAAATTAAAATTACTAAACATTCGCCACCATTTAGCCAAAGGAGCCGAAACGATAAATTCCATTCCATAGCTGTTTTGGCTTCCTGCATTGATGGGTTGCGTGATGAATGTTTGGTTGCCATCGATTTCTGCACGGCGTCTAAACACATTAATTTCATCTTTTGAATGCCTGTAATAAACACTCGGCGTGATGCTCACTTTCCCGATTTGTGTAATGTAGGAAAGCTCGTAGGCATCGCTAAAAGTAGGGTCTAAATCTGGATTCCCGATAAAGACATTTCGGTCGTCTGAATAATTATTAAACGGACTTAAAAATCGCCCCATCGGTCTACGGATTCTTCGGCTATAAGTAATCTGAATTTGGTTGTTTTCTTTATCGTCTAGACTATAATTTAAACTTGCCGAAGGAAACCAGCTGGAATAATTTTTGTTATTTTTCTTATTCGCATTTTTAGAAGCAATTTTTATATCTGAATGCTCCATGCGTAGCCCAAATAAGTAAGAAAAACGCCCGTGTTTATTCCCGTATTGCGAATACACCGCTTGAATGTTTTGGTCATAATCCAAAACATCGGCAAAACCCTTTTTAGTAATCCAAATGTCGCTGTCCAAATTTTGCACCGCATAATCGCTCGTGTTGCTTTGCCATTCGCCCTTGTAGCCAAACTCAAATCTCGCCTTTTCTTGCAAAGGCAATACATAATCCAGTTTCAATAAATTTCTTGTGCTACTTTCAGGGTTAAAACTTCGTTGGCTTAAATTTGGCTGAGTGCCAAGCTCTGTAATCGCTTGAATGTTGGAACGAGCATTGTCGGGGCTATACGACGAAGTGGCTACAAAATTCAGCTCGTGCCCTTTGTCGTTAAATTCATGTTTTAAGCTAAAAACGCCTTCTACCGAGCGGTCAAAAGCTCGCTCAGTGGTGATTCTTTTGCGTTTGCCCACCAATTCATCGTAGGCGTAGCTGTTGTAGTTGAGCGTGCTTAGATTATCGCCCTCTCTATAATTGAAGTTTCCAGAAAGTGTAACGCTTGTTTTGTCTGAAATATAATGTTCCACGCCTAGATTTACGCCCGTAGAAAAACGCTTTCTTTGCGTTTCTCCATTTTGCGTTTCACGACTTTTCACCTTGCCCGCTGTATCGAAAAAGGCATTGTTAAAACTTCTCTTTCCTGCATAATTGCTGTGGCGAATGTTGGGATTAATAAAGAAATTCCATTTTTTGGTTTTAAAATTCATATTAGCACTAAAGCTCTCTTGCTCAGGGATTCCCAGGGTGGTGTTGAAATTAGCATTAAAACCAATATTTGAACCCTTTTTCATAATAATATTGATGATTCCTGCGGTGCCTTCTGCGTCGTATCTTGCGCTAGGATTGGTAATCACCTCTACGCGTTGCACCGATTCGGCGGGGAGATTTTTCAAGGCATCAGCCACATTAGAGATTCCTGTCATGGCAGATGGCTTGCCATCGATCAAAACACGCAAATTCGTATTTCCTCTAAGCGAAATCGTCCCGTCGGTATCCACTTGAATAGATGGCACATTGTTCAGCGCGTCTGAAATACTGGCACCGCGCACACTCGGGTCGCGTTCCATGTCATACACACGCTTGTCGAGCTCCAAACGATACAGCGGCTTGCTACCCACGGCATTTACTTCCGAAAGCGAAATGCTTTTGGCTTCAATTTGAATAATTCCAAAATCGGTATCTTTATTAAAGATTTTTTCACGCTTAATCAAGCCACCATTCACGGGCTGAATGCTCATTTCATAAGTGCCCGCTGGAATTTCAATGCTAAATTCTCCGTTGGATTCAGTGTAGGTTTCTTTAAAGATTTTATCATCTTTAATGTTTTCAAAAGTAATGTGTGCATAAGGAATCGGGAAATTCTCTGCATCGTGCAAATTCCCTTTGATATGCACATTTTGTGCAAAAACACTCACACAAAATAGAAAGAGTAGCCAAGCGTATTTTTTCATTCGTTTTATAAATTTATTTTTCAGAATATTTAAAGGCATTTATCCTCTGCTTTATTAAACCTAAAGATAAAAAATGATTGATTATGCAATTATACATTTTTATTTTTAAATAATTGAAAAACAGCATTATTTTAAAATGTGTCTAAGTTCAGCATTTAGTTGTATATTTGCCCTTCAAATTTTTAAGTCTTACAGTATATGAAATGTGGAATTGTAGGTTTGCCCAATGTCGGGAAATCAACTTTATTTAATAGCTTATCAAGTGCCAAGGCACAATCAGCCAACTATCCGTTTTGTACCATCGAGCCAAACTTGGGAACTGTGCAAGTGCCAGACCCAAGACTTGCTGTGCTTGAGAAATTAGTAAACCCAGAAAGAGTACAGACTGCCGTGGTGGAAATCGTGGACATTGCAGGATTGGTAAAAGGAGCGAGCAAAGGAGAAGGGTTGGGAAACCAGTTTTTGGCAAATATTAGAGAATGCCAAGCCATAATTCATGTTCTGCGTTGTTTTGACAACGGGAACATCACCCATGTCGAAGGAAGTATCGATCCAATTCGCGACAAGGAAATCATAGATTTAGAATTGCAATTAAAGGATCTAGAAACCATTGAGAAAAGACTAGAGAAAGCGAAAAAAGCAGCTAGAACTGGAGACAAAGAAGCTACACTTGTAAAAGAAGTTTTGGAAAAATGCTACGCTTGTTTAGAAGAAGGAAAGAATACTCGCCAGCTTGAGTGGAGCGATGCAGAGCAACCTGTTTTTGATGAGTTACATTTATTAACGGCTAAACCCGTTTTGTATGTGTGTAATGTGGACGAAGCCGCTGTGAAACAAGGCAACGAGTATGTAGAAAAAGTAAAAGAATTTGCAGCCAAAGAAGATGCCCTTGTTATCATGCTTGCGGCACAAATCGAAGCTGATATCATGGAGCTTGAAACTTATGAAGAGCGACAATTATTCTTAGACGAATTGGGCTTAGAAGAGCCAGGTGTCAATCGATTGATTCGTGCGGCGTATGATTTATTAAAACTTCAAACTTATTTTACTGCGGGGGTAAAAGAAGTGCGTGCATGGACTATTCACAAAGGAGATACAGCACCACAAGCTGCGGGGGTGATTCACTCAGATTTTGAGAAAGGATTTATTCGTGCCGAGGTAATTCATTTTGAAGATTACGAAAAATATGGCTCAGAATCTAAATGCCGTGAAGCAGGAAAATTAAGCATAGAAGGAAAAGAATATGTGGTGCAAGATGGCGATGTGATGCACTTTAGATTTAATGTCTAAAAAAATATAGCAAATTATAAATTTTAAAGCCTTTATCTTTTTGGGATAAAGGCTTTTTTCTTTTTAAAAAAAATGCTTAAAAATCGATTTTTTATTTCAAATATTTATAGAATTGCCACATCACAATCCCCGCGCAAACGCTCACATTCAGCGAATGCTTAGTACCCGATTGTGGAATTTCTAAACAAATGTCGCTCAAGTCCACCACCGATTGTTGCACACCCGAAACTTCGTTCCCAAGTATCAATGCGTATTTTTCGCCTTTTTCTGGGACAAAATCCGTGAAATCTGTGCTAGATTCCACTTGCTCTACGCACACAATTTTGTAGCCTTCATCTTTTAATTTTTGCACGGCATCTATGGTTTCTTTCTCGTATTCCCAAGTCACACTTTCGGTGGCACCGATGGCAGTTTTGCGAATCTCCTTATTGGGCGGCGTCGCGGTAATGCCACAAAGCACCAGTTTTTCAATCACAAAAGCATCGCCTGTTCTGAAAACAGCTCCCACATTGTGCATACTTCTTATATTGTCTAAAACCACCACTAGCGGAATCTTAGGGGCATTTTCAAAATCTTCTACGCTAAGTCGGTTTAGTTCATCTACTCGTAGTTTTCTCATGGGTACAAAGATACTTGTTACACGACATTTATAAAATTAATATTTCGGCAATTTCTTGATTAAAAGACCATAAAAACGAAACTCAAACTATTTTAATTTGGTTTTATTCTAAATAAAAATAAAATATTATATTTGTCCACAACTCATGAAAATAAAAATAAATGAATTGGAAGAAAACACGCGAAATATTTAGAATAATTCATCTTTGGGCAGGATTAATTGCTGGAATATTTATTTTTATACTTTGTTTTACGGGAAGTGTTTTGGTGTTTAGAGAGGATTTAGTCAAGGCAATGAACCCGTCGGTTTTTGTAATTAATCCATCGGGCGAAAAGCAAAATATCGAACAATTAATCCAAAAAATTGAAACAAAAACCCATAAAAATGTGGTTTCTTTTGAGTTAAATAATCAAGCAACAGCACCCTACACTTTTATGCTAAAAGATAAAAAACAACAAAAAGGAAAGCCCGAAAGCGTGTGTGTAAATCCTTATACCGCAGAGATTTTAGGGAATAGCAAAGAGCTTGTGGGGAGCGATTTTTTTATGTTTAATTTCAAATTGCACCGTTGGCTACTTTTGCCCATTGAGGCGGGGCGTCCGATTATAGGGATTGTTACTTTGCTCTTTGTTTTAGGTCTTGTGACGGGAATTGTGGTGTGGTTTCCAAAGAATTTAAAGCACTATAAAAGAGGATTTAAAATCAAATGGAAAGCCAATTGGAAAAGGATTAATCACGATTTTCACAGTAGTTTTGGGTTATATTCGTTGTTATTTCTTTTCGTAATGGGCGTTACGGGACTTTGCTGGTCGTTTGGCTGGTGGAAAGATGCATCGAGTTTTGTGATTGGGGCACAAATCTTTAATCGTGAAAAAACAGAAATCAAAGTGCCTGAGCAGGGCGAAAATTTAACTTTAAGCCAAATCGTAGAAAAAGCCAATCAGCAACTTTTGTATGAATACGATGTTTTGCGCTTTTCGGACTTTAATCAAGAAGAAAAAGCCACCGCAGTAAATGCGTATAAAAATGGTTTTGCTGCGATAAGCTTGCCCGACACTTATTATTTTTCGCCTAAAACAGGCGAAGTGCTGGAACAAGAATTAATCAAAGACTTAGCATTTAATGCGTTTTTGGCTAAATCCGTTCACGATTTGCACATGGGGAAATTGTATGGCACTTTTAATAAAATTCTTTTTCTGCTATTTTCTTTAATCGGAGCATTGTTGCCGATTACGGGATTTTTAATCTGGTGGAACAAAGGAAGAAAATTACGATGAAATTTAAATTTACCGCATGATGTGGCATTTTAAATTTTAATCCTAAAAAATCCTATTTTTTTAACTGACAAAATAACATTAATTTTGTATTGGTATTAAATATGCTAAATACAATTTTATAAATATTAAAAACCAAAGAAATAATGGATTTCGGAAAAGAATTTAAAAAATACGCAGTCAAAGGGCAAGGAATCAGTAGCCAAACACTTCATGATTTCGAAAATAGCCTTACTCCATACATTATAGAAGAGCGCAAGTTGAATGTTGCGCAAATGGATGTTTTCTCTCGTTTGATGATGGATAGAATTTTGTTCCTGGGAACAGGAATCGATGATCAAGTGGCAAACATTATTACTGCGCAGCTATTGTTCTTGGAATCGGTAGATGCGAGCAAGGATATCCAGATGTACATCAACTCGCCTGGGGGAAGCGTGTATGCTGGGCTTGGAATTTATGACACCATGCAAATCATTAAGCCCGATGTAGCGACAATCTGTACTGGTATGGCAGCTTCTATGGGAGCGGTGTTGATGTGCGCAGGCGAAAAAGGAAAGCGTTCTGCTTTGAAGCATGCGCGTGTGATGATTCACCAGCCAAGCGGTGGCGCACAAGGTGTGGCAGCAGATATGGAAATTAATTTAAGAGAAATGCTTAAATTGAAAAAAGAATTGTACGAAATCATCGCAAATCATTCAGGGCAAAGTTTTGAGTGGGTGGAAAAAGCATCAGACAGAGATTACTGGATGACTTCTTACGAAGCTAAAGAAAAAGGCATGATCGATGAAGTGCTTGAGCGTAAAAGAGCTTAAACTTAAATTTTTATCATAGAATTAAAAAACTCCGTTTCGATATCGAAACGGAGTTTTTGTTTTTATGGAATTTGGATTTAAAAATTATTTAAAAATTAAATTACGCCTAATTCTTTTCCTACTTTTTCAAACGCAGCAATGGCTTTGTCTAAATGCGCTTTGGTGTGCCCTGCCGAAAGCTGAACGCGGATTCTTGCTTTTCCTTTTGGTACTACTGGGTAGAAGAAGCCTATGACATAAATCCCTTCGTCCAAAAGTTTATCTGCCATCTCTTGCGAAAGTTTAGCATCATAAAGCATCACTGGCACAATCGCAGCATCACCATCTGGAATGTCAAAACCTTTAGCTTTCATTTCTTTTCTAAAGTATTCGGCATTTTCCATGACCTTGTCGCGGCGAGAAGTGTCTTCTGTAAGCATATCCAAAACCTCTATCGCAGCTCCTACGATTCCAGGTGCCAATGAGTTGGAGAATAAATAAGGGCGAGAACGCTGTCTTAGCAAATCAATGATTTCTTTTTTACCAGAGGTGAATCCACCTAATGCGCCGCCTAAGGCTTTACCCAAAGTGGAAGTGATGATGTCCACGCGTCCCATCACGCCATTAGCTTCGTGTGTTCCGCGACCAGTTTTCCCGATGAACCCTGTTGCGTGTGAGTCGTCTACCATAACAAGTGCATTGTATTTTTCAGCTAAATCGCATACACCTTTTAAATTCGCCACGATGCCATCCATGGAGAAAACACCATCGGTTACAATCAATTTGAAACGCGCACCCGCTTCGTCTGCAGCCTTTAATTGTGCTTCCAAATCCTCCATATTATTGTTTTTATAGCGGTAGCGCATCGCCTTGCATAAGCGTACACCGTCGATGATGGAGGCATGGTTTAACTCATCAGAAATAATGGCATCTTCAGCTGTTAAAAGTGGCTCGAAAACGCCACCATTAGCGTCAAAACAGGCTGCATATAAAATTGTGTCTTCTGTGCCTAAAAATTTAGAAATCTTATCTTCTAATTGCTTGTGAATATCTTGAGTTCCGCAAATAAATCTTACCGATGACATGCCGTATCCGTGAGAATCTATTGCTTGCTGAGAGGCTTTCATCACTCTTGGGTTATTGGATAAGCCTAAATAGTTGTTTGCACAGAAATTTAGGAGTTTAGAGCCGTTTTCTAAAGTGATTTCTGCTGCTTGTTGAGATACAATAATGCGTTCTCTTTTGTACAAACCCTCGTCCTTGATTTGGTCGAGTGTACTTTGTAAATGTGCTTTAAATTGATCGTTATACATTTTTTTAGCTTTGAAATGAGTGTTAAAGTTAAAAAATTAAATACAATTAAATGCAATTTTCTGGAACGGATTTTCAACGCTAAAACCGTGTAAAATCTACATTTTGCAGTTGTTTAGCGATAAAGATTAGCATTTACAAAGGTTAGAAAATCGTGGAAATTTTGAGGCACAATTCCATGTCCGCTCAAGTATTCGTGATAGATATTTTTGATTCCTAATAAATTCAGATTTTCAGGCGTTTTTCTCGCCCATTCAATTGGGATTACGGCATCCTCGGTTCCGTGAGAGATAAAATATCTGATTTTTGAATAATCTTTTGGTCTGAAATCTCCAATAATGTCGCTTGCCCAGTAGCCGCTGAGCATAATTACATTTTTGATGTTTCCTGGCGACTGAATGCAGAGGGCGTTGCTTAAAATTGCGCCTTGGCTAAATCCACAAAGCCAAACATTTTCTGGATTTAAATCATAAGTAGAAATCAGTTCAGAAATACATTTTTTGATCAGTGCAATGGCTTGTTGCGCTTGTTCCACATCGTTGAATTTTTCCAAATCCGTGAAATTGATGTCATACCATGCATAGCCACCAAAGCCCAAATCGATTGGTGCACGCAAAGCCACAACGCAAAAATCCTCTGGCAATTCGGGCGCAAAGGAAAATAAATCTGCCTCGTTGCTGCCGTAGCCATGAAGTAGAAGTAAAAGTGGGGCGTTGGGCTTAGATGATTTTCTAATTAAGTAAGGTAAAGATAAGTCGGTGTGTAGTTCCATGATTTTTTTTGCTAAATATTTTAATTAAAGATAGGCTAAAGTAATAAAACTTTCGGTTTCACTTTATAAACTAAATAAAGATTTTTAAATTTGCGAAGAAAATAATTTGTAACTATGAATAAAAACATCAAAATTTCGATTGCCGTTTTATTGTTTTTGGCTGCAGGATATTTGTTTTATAACGAAGAATATGGATGGGGCGTGATTGTGTCGCTGCTTACGGTGATTCCGATTTTCTTGTATTTTAGAAATGAATATATACTTTTAGCTTTTTGGGAAATGAGAAAACAAAATTTGCCAAAGGCTAAAGCTTGGTTGGATAAAATCACTTCGCCAGAAAAACAATTGATTCGCAAACAAATGGGGTATTATCATTTTATGCAAGGGATCTCTACAGGGCAAGAAAACTTAACGGGCTCTGTGGCTCAAATGAAAAAGGCTTTAGAGTACGGATTGTCTTTTGCGCACGATCGTGCAATGGCTAAACTAAACATTGCAGCTGGTGCCATGTCGCAAGGGCGTAAAAACGAAGCGAAAAGATGGCTAGATGAGGCTAAAAAAGAAGATAAACAAAATATGCTTACCGAGCACATTAAAACCATGGAAGAGCAAATGAAACGCATGAATATTGGTCGCAATATGCAAAACCCCAATATGCGCAGAAGAGGAAAGTATTTTTAAATAGTTTTTTAACTTAAGATCAATATTTAACACGAATTAGTTTTACTGATTCGTGTTTTTTTGTGACAGAAAAGAAGATAAATAGTTTAAGTTAGATAATAATTGATTTTTTTGTTAACTTTATCCCATAAAATCTGAATTCAATGATAAATAAATCTTATTGTAATACTTTGGTAGATAATTCTTCAGGATTAAAGATGTGTGATGTTCTTAATGATTATCTCCAGCAAAGTTCAGATTACAAGGAGTTTTGTATAGCTACGGGATATTGGGATTTGCCAGGTCTTTTACTCCTATTGCCTAATCTCATTGATTTTATTAAAAATGGAGGGAAGTTGAAAATACTTATAGGTAAAGAACCTATAGTACGTCCCTATCAGTTGAAGGACTTAGAGGAAGACGATAAAGTATTTCCAGATTTTTATATAAAAAGAGACATTGAACAATTAAATGATACCTATAGGGAATGTGCGGAATTTTTATTAGAAAACTGCACGGAAGATGAAAACTCTCCAGTTGAGATTAGAATTTATGGGCAGAATGAAAAACAGGCATTTTTGCATTCAAAAGCCTATATTTTTAGAAATTTATTAGGTACTAAATCTGTTGGGTTAATAGGTAGTTCTAACTTTACTAAGAAAGGACTGTTAGATAATTCAGAGCTTAATTATTTAGAAACAACGGCACATATTGTAGAATTTGATAATGAAAACTCTCCACTAAAAGGACATAAAAAGTGGTTTTATGAAAAATGGAATGAAAGTGAGCGATGGAATGGAAGGTTTATTAAGGAAGTTTTGATAAAAACATCAATAGGAGAAAAGGCTCAGAAGTCACTAGAAAAAAGAAAGAATAAACTTACGCCTTATGAGGTTTATATCAAGCTTTTGCAGCATGAATTTGGGGAAGTGATAAATAGGGAAAATATAACAGAGCTAGAAACATATTTGCCTAAGGAAATGATACCATTAGAATATCAATTTTCTGCTGTAAATCAATGTTTTTTTACAATGAAAAAGCATGGAGGTTTTTTTCTTTCAGATGTAGTAGGTTTAGGTAAAACAGTAGTGGGAACACTACTGATCAGGCAATTTTTAAATGCTGTTGATGTGCAAAATAGAGAAAGAAAAGTTTTGATTATTACCCCGCCTGCTATAAAATCAAGTTGGGAGAATATAATTGAACGGTTTGATAAAGACAACACAGATCCTATGGCACCTCATGTAACTATGATTACTACAGGGAGTATTGGGAAATTGATAGATGATGAGGAATTTGAAGAAGCCCTACAAGAAGAAATTGTAGGTATTGAAGAATTTGAAACACCGTTAGATGCCAGTAATAACTATGGTCTTATCTTAATAGATGAGAGTCATAAATTTCGAAATAGCGGGACAAATATGTATCAAATGTTGAATCAGTTGATAGATGATATTTACTCTAATACGGGTGTGTATCCTTATGTTGGATTGCTCTCTGCAACTCCTCAGAACAATAAGCCAGATGACTTAAAGAATCAAATTTATTTGTTTCAAAGAACTCCTAAGGAATCTACTTTAGACAAAGTTGAAGGAAGGAACTTGGAATCTTTTTTTACAGAAATCAATAAGAAATACGATGAAATTATAAAATCTCCTTACGCAGAAAATTGGGTGGGGGATTCTATAGAAGATTTTCAGAAATGGAAACGAAAAAGAGATCATGATTTGCATGAGATTTCTATGGAGCTAAGAGAGAAAGTTTTGGCAGATGTACTTGTTCGACGCACCAGAACAGATGTGAAAAAATATTATGCAGAAGATTTAACAAAGCAGGGAATAAAATTTCCAGAAATTTGTGGACCTCATAGTCTAAGGTATGAGATGGATGAGCAGCTTTGCCATCTGTTTGATGAAACAATGAATTTAATTGCTCCTAAACCTAATTTTACTTTTGATGATTCAGAGTATTTATGTTACTACCGCTACCGTGCAACAGAACATCTAGTCTCTCCAGAAAATAGAAAAAAATATAGCACAAGTAATCATGATGTGGGAAGAGTGGGAAAACAGTTGGCTAAAATAATGCAAATCTCACTCGTGAAGCGTCTTGAGAGTAGTTTTAATGCATTTAAAACTTCTCTATATAATCTGCGCCGTTATACAGAAAACATGCTTATTATGCTTAAGGAGGATTGTGTTTTCATTTGCCCTTCATTAAATATCAATGAGGAATTGAATACACAAAAAAACGGACTCAGTATTGAACAGTGTTTTGATAATATTAGAAAGAAAATTGAAAAGCTAAACAAAGAAGGGCGTAATGAAAAGAATCAAAATGCAGAGTACAAAGCCAGTGATTTCAAAGATGAGTATAAAAAACTTCTAGAAAAAGATTATCAGTTGATCAAAATGCTTTGTGAAAAATGGCAAAATAATGATTATGACCCAAAATTAGATAACTTTAAAGAGTCCATCAATACCGTATTGTTTAAGAAAGAAATGAACACTTCTGGTAAATTGGTGATTTTTACAGAGGCGTTAGATACCTTGAAATCTCTTGAAAGAGCAATCAAAAATAAAAATCATCGTCCGCTTGTGATTAGTGCTAAAAATAGAAAAGAAAAAGAAACTATAATTCGAGAAAATTTTGATGCAAACTACGAAGGGGAGCAAAAAGATGATTATGATGTAATCATTACGACAGAGGTGTTAGCTGAAGGGATAAATTTGCACAGAGCAAATGTGATTTTAAATTATGATACTCCATGGAACTCCACTAAACTAATGCAGCGTATTGGTCGAGTAAATCGAATAGGATCTACAAATGAAAAAGTGCACATCTTTAATTTTATGCCATCAGCCAAAGGCGATCATTTGATTAATCTAGTGCAGAAAGCTCATACCAAGCTACAAAGTTTCCATACATTATTTGGCGAAGATAGCAAGATATTTAGTGATGCAGAAAAATTAAGTTCATACGATGATTTAAAACAATTTGTAGAAGGAGAGGAATCTCCTATGCAAAAATACATAGGTGAATTGAAAGATTATAGAGACGAGAATCCAGATCGTTATCAACAAATAGCAGAACATTCAAAGGCATTAAGGGTTATTGTTCAAGGAGATAACGAAGCTTATTTTCTTGTGAAAAATAGAAAGACAAGAGGGTTGTACATTAAGCACAAAAATGGAGATGCTAGCCCTATTCCCACATTGGATTTTCTAGAGCAATTTAGAGCAAATGTTATCGATAAAAATGAATTGCCTTTCCCAGAAAATACAGCAGAAATAGAAGAAAAAGTCTTATTATGCTTTAATCGCCATTTTGTGAAAATTGCAAAAGTGAAGGAAAGTCGCCCAGTAAAAGAGGCTAAAAAAGTGATACACGAATTGCTTGCAAACTATGATTTTAACGAAAAAGAAGAAGATTTATTGAATCAAGCATTCTATTTACTTAAAAAGGGCGATAGAAGTGTGGCGAAAATCATTTTAGCCATAGACGGATATTTTAAAGAAAATGCGTTAATTAAATTTACGCAAGAAGAAGCGGCAAAAATTATTTCAACAAGATTGAATCACATATTACAAGGAGTCGAAGACAAAGACGGAAAAGCAGAAATATTAATTGGTTTAATTACAAAGCCTGAAAAATAATGAAAACTCAAGAAGCATTTAAAAAATATTTTAGTACAGCTTATCAAGGATCTAAAGATTTTGTACAAAATGTAATCTTTCCCATTTTTGGGGAAGATAATTACAAAGAATCTTATGAATACGATGTGCTTACAGAAAATAAAGATTTAAAAAAATTAGCAGATCGTTCTGGAATAGTAAGCGTAAAAGCCATTGGGAGTATCGAGCTTACAGCTTATAGTATTCAAGTTTTTGATATACAAGTTAGAGAAAATATGCAACTTGGGCGTTCTAAGGTGAATATACAGGCTGTAGTGCGTAGAATTACTGAAACTTACCAAGGTGCCTTTATGATTTTTCACCATCTAGACAACGCCAGCGAATGGCGATTTAGCTTCTTTGATCGTGGTGCAGATAATAAAGAAGTAACCTCAGCCAAGCGATATACCTATCTTGTAGGGGAAGGGCAACAGTGTAGAACGGTAGCCGAGCGTTTCGAGAAATTAGCCCAAATCAATAAAATCAAAAGAACAGATATCATAGAGGCGTTTTCTGTGGAATCGCTTAGCAAAGAGTTTTATAATGAGTTATTTGCTTGGTATCAGTGGGTGTTATCGGAGCAGGTGGGAATTACTTTCCCCAATAATATAGACAATCCAGATGATGATCGATGGAAGCTTGAGGAGCAAGTTATACGACTTATTACTAGATTACTGTTTGTGTGGTTCATTAAACAAAAGGGACTTGTGCCAGACATTCTTTTTAAAGAGAAAAATCTTTCAGAAATTTTAAAAGAATTTCAGCCAGAAAGCGCAGAGCAGGGTAATTATTATAATGCTATTTTGCAAAATTTATTCTTTGCAACGCTTAATAAAGCAATAAGTGAGAGAGGTTTTGCTAAGTTAAAGAATAAGAGAGATATTAAGACGCTTTATCGCTATGCAGAAATGTTTCAGGAAGAATCGGAGGACAAGATTCTATCGCTCTTTACTCCAGTTCCTTTTTTGAATGGAGGGCTATTTGAGTGTCTTGATAAAGAAATTTCTACCGATGGCGTTCGTTATCATTTAGACGGATTTAGCCGAAACGATAAAAAATCAGCCAATGGACATTTTAAATACAGAGCGTTTATTCCAAATATCGTATTTTTCGATAAACAAAAAGGGATAATCCCATTATTGAAGAAATATAACTTTACCGTAGAAGAAAATTCCCCAAGCGAGGTGCAAGTGGCACTAGACCCAGAGCTATTGGGGAATGTATTTGAAAACTTGCTAGGCGCCTACAATCCAGAAACCAAAGAATCTGCCCGCAAGCAGTCAGGCTCATTCTATACGCCTAAGGATGTTGTAGCTTATATGGTAGATGAGAGTCTTAAAGTATATCTAGAACAAGCCCTGGAAGGATACCCTACAATTAGCCAAGAAGTTGTAGAGCAGTTGTTTGAATCCGATAGTTTGCCAGAAGTATTAGAGCAAAATCATGATTTGTGCGAAGAAGTCGCAGAGAAGCTCAGAGCCGTTAAAATTTTAGATCCAGCCTGTGGTTCGGGAGCATTTCCTATGGGAATTCTCAATCGTATGGTAGAAATTTTAGAAAAATTAGACGCTAGAAACGAAAAAACGATTTATGAGCAAAAATTGCATTTAATCGAGAAATGTATCTATGGAGTAGATATCCAGACGATAGCCTCTCAAATAAGTAAACTTCGTTTCTTCATTTCGTTGATTGTAGAGCAAGAAAGCAAATTAGACATAGATAATGCTGCCCAAAATTATAATATAAAAACATTACCAAACCTAGAAACCAAGTTTGTAACTGCAAACACTTTGCTAGGCGTAAAAAAGAAAAATATACAATTAAATCTTTTTGAAAATACAGAAATAGAAGATACGAAGCAAGAATTGCTCACAATTCGCAAAAATCACTTCTATGCCCAGACGGCTCATTCGAAAAAGCAACTTAGAGAGCAAGACGCTAAACTGAGAGAAAAGTTGATAAAGCTACTGAAAGAAAATCATGAATTTGCACCAGAAGATGCAATACAATTTTCGCATTGGAATCCATATGACCAAAATGCCAGTTCTCCTTTTTTTGATCCAGATTGGATGTTTGGTATAGAGCAAGGTTTTGACATCGTCATCGGAAACCCGCCTTATATACAACTGATGAAAGATGGAGGAGCGCTTTCTAAAATATATGAAAAATGTAATTTTCAAACCTTTGTAAGGACAGGGGACATCTATCAGCTATTTTATGAGCGTGGTTGGCAACTATTAAAAGAGAAGGGCACACTTTGCTACATTACATCAAATAAGTGGATGCGAGCGGGCTACGGAGAAAAAACGCGTAAATTTTTTGCAGAAAAAACCAACCCAAAAATACTAATTGATTTTGCAGGGCAAAAAATATTTGAATCTGCAACAGTAGATACCAATATTTTGCTATTTGCCAAAGAAAAAAATACCTTTAAAACAAAAGCCTGTGTCATCAAAGAAAGCGTGTTAAATAAATTGAGCGATTATTTTAATCAAAATGCCAATTTTATATCATTTTCATCCAAAGATAGCTGGGTGATTTTATCTCCAATTGAACAGCAAATTAAATCTAAAATTGAGAAAATTGGTATTCCATTAAAAGATTGGGATGTACAAATAAATTATGGTATCAAAACAGGCTATAACGACGCCTTTATAATATCTGGTAGCAAAAAAGATGAAATTCTTGCAAATTGCAAAACCGAAGAAGAACGAAAAAAAACTGCCGAAATTATAAGACCTATTTTAAGGGGCAGAGACATCAAAAGATACGGCTACGATTTTGCCGATTTATGGCTAATTAACACGCATAACGGAATTAAGGAAAAAGGCATAAAGCCTATAAATATAGACGATTACCCCGCTATTAAAAAGCATTTAGACCAGTATTGGAGTCGCTTAGAAAAGAGAGCCGACCAAGGCGTAACTCCCTACAATCTTAGAAATTGTGCATATATGGAGGATTTTTATAAACAAAAAATAATGTACAGTGAAATAGTAAGAGAGCCCCAGTTTTATTTAGATGAAACTGGGAAATTTTATCCTGAAGCAACTACATTTATAATGACAGGAAGTAACATAGAATATCTATATCATTTACTAAATTCGAATGTTGTTACGTATTTCTTTAAGGAATTTTATGCTGGTGGAGGTTTAGGAAATGAAGGGTATCGATATAAAAAAGTGTTTTTAGAAAAGTTGCCAATCCCCAAAAACACTTTAAATATCGAGGTATCCGAAATCAACATAGACAATTATCTTTATAATTTATATGGATTTACAGATGAGGAGATTAAATTTTTAAATGAACAATTTAAATAATGTCTATTTTTAATTTTAAATTTAATTTTTTAGAAATCATTTCTAAATCTTTAGCTTTTTGGTTTGTAGATGTTTGGGTGAATATATAGAATTTACCTATTTTATCTTGTCTATATTTTTTGCTTTTTACTTTTGAAACTAGATTAAAACCAGAATGATGAATACCTAATTTCTCTACCTTCTCTATGCCTACATATTTTATTATTTCACATAAAGTATCTTTTGCTAGTTCATTTTTAAAAATTTTCCCATTAGGTAGAGTTATGCATAAATTCGTTTTGGGAGATTTTTTATGAGGTGCTATAGTATAGCTGATCTCTTTCTTATATTCTTCTCTACTAGTAACGAAAGCCTCCTCTTCTTCAGTTAGTTTTAGACTTCTTTTCTTTGTCATTTTCAATTCTACAGATTTATCTGGGGAATATTCAATAACTAAAACAAGTTCTCTTTGTATCTGAGATAAAATAGGAATTATAGCTGCGCTCATAGCAGGAATCATTTCTTTTTTTATGATATTCTCTTCAACTTTTAAAGTAGATTCTATCGTATTTTTATCTATTTCAACTCCAAGTCTTTTGAAGTTTTCTATAGATTCGTAAAGTTTGTTTAGGTTGTTCATAATTTATCTTTTATGTAATTAATTTCTTCTTCTGTGAAGTTGTAAATTTCATTTAAAATATTATCTATTTTTTCTTCTTCTTTGAAAAAATCTTTTTTATTCAATGATATAATATTTTCAATGAGTTTTTCTATTTTCTTTAAAGTTTCAGATTTAGGCTTAGGGATTAAAAGGGGGGATATAGCTTGCACACTAATAAGCAAATCTCCTGTCCCTGTTTTAGGAGAATCTTTTAACATGTAGTTCCCTATTGATGAATTTAAAAATGCTACTAAAAATTTCATAAATTTACCAGTAGCAAAACAAGTACTATCTAATGCAAATAAATGATTTTCATCGAATGAAAAACGAATTTTAGAGCCGACTCTTTTCCAAACAATTTTTTGTTTATAAAAATCCTCCCAATAATTTGCTCCCCAACGCTGAAGAGCATACCATTCATATCTTATTCCTGTTTCAGCCTTATTTCTTTTACATAATCTATCTTTGTATTTAAGTAAGTGATTATAAACAGCTGGGTATTGTTTTTCAAATTCTTTTTCTGCTTTAAGAGAAGCTCCTTTTATGGTCGTATCTTCATGCAATGGGAAATGCCAAGGAATAAAAAGAAGATATAAATCCGCAAATTCATAAGAATATCGCTTTATATCTCTTCCACGCAATAAGGGTCTTATAATTTCGGCAGATTTTGGGTCTTGCGCAATTAGCTCGTCTTTTCTTTCTCCGTTTATAATAAATGCTTCGTTGTATCCCGTAAGAATTCCTCTATAGATATTAATATCCCAATCTTTGAGCGGAGTACCTATGGCTTCAATTTTCTCTTTTATGCTTTTTTCAATTTCGCTGAGGATAATCCAGCTTTCACTCGAAAAATTACAAATACTAGCCTTTTGATTAAAATAATCGCTGAATTTAGTTATAATTTAATAGTCTGTATTATATTCATCAACTTTGGAATAAATTAAACCAAAATAGAAATATAATAACAAATACAATTAAATTATGATTTACGGTTACATCAGAGTAAGCACAGACAAGCAAACAGTGGAAAATCAACGCTATGAAATCAACAATTTTTGCGAAAAACAAGAAATCCTAATCAATAAATGGATAGAGGAAACTATCTCTGGCTCCAAAAAAGTAGAGGAGAGAAAGCTGGGAAAGCTGCTAAAGAAAATGAAGCCAGGAGATATTTTGATTTGCTCGGAGCTTTCACGTTTGGGACGGAATTTATTAATGATCATGGGGGTGCTAAACGAGTGTATGAACAGAGATATCCAAGTCTGGACGATAAAAGATAATTATCGATTAGGGAGCGATATTAATTCAAAAGTATTGGCATTTGCTTTTGGGTTATCGGCAGAGATAGAGCGTAATCTAATTTCTCAGCGTACCAAGGAAGCTTTAGCGCGTAAGAGAGCAGAGGGCGTAGTTCTCGGAAGACCC
The DNA here is from genome assembly GCF_000265465.1 of Ornithobacterium rhinotracheale DSM 15997. Taxonomy (NCBI): domain Bacteria; kingdom Pseudomonadati; phylum Bacteroidota; class Flavobacteriia; order Flavobacteriales; family Weeksellaceae; genus Ornithobacterium; species Ornithobacterium rhinotracheale. The sequence continues at coordinate 509,144 of NC_018016.1, read as the reverse complement.
AAGGGGAGTAAATCGTCCAAAACCAAACTTACCGGTCAAGAGAAAAAAATACAAGAATTATTAGAAAAAAAAGTTTCGTATTCGGCAATTGGTAGAATTTTGGGTGTTCATCGTCTCACTGTTTCAAGTTTTGTTAAGCGACAAAATATGGAAAAAATAGAATTTTAAGTGAAAAAAACAAAAAGCCTCAAAATCAAAAGATTAAGAGGCTTTTCTGTACCCGAGGCCGGAATCGAACCGGCACGGTATTGCTACCACTGGATTTTGAATCCAGCGCGTCTACCAGTTCCGCCACTCGGGCTGAAACGGATTGCAAATATACTATTTATTTTTAATTCAGCAATATTTTTTCAAAATATTTTTAGTGCATTTCTTTAGTTAAAAAAATAGACAACCTTAAAGCTAAGATTGTCTATTCTGTAAAAATATGATTTTTATGTATTTATCTCACCAATTTCATTTCTTGGATGAGGTTTTTAGCTCCTGCGAATTTGTCAATCACAAATAATACATAGCGGATGTCTACCACGATGGTTCTTTGTAATTTTTCTTCGTATTCGATGTCGCCACTCATTGCTTCCCAGTTCCCGTCGAATGCGATACCGATGAGCTCTCCATTTCCGCTGATTACTGGCGAACCAGAGTTTCCTCCTGTGATGTCGTTGTCTGTTAGGAAGGCAACTGGCATAGAGCCGTCTGGGTTGGCATATTCTCCAAAGTCATCTGTGTTGTGTAGTTTGATGAGTTGTGTAGGAATATCCCACTCTTCGTCTTTTGGTAAATATTTGCGCATCAAGCCTTTTAGCGTAGTGTAGTAATTGCTTTTTACATCGCTTGGGCGTTTTGGGTTTTCTGGCAATCCGATTACTTTTCCTGTGCTCAATCGCATGGTGAAGTTGGCATCTGGATAAAAGGCTTTGTTTGGCTGAGATGCCATTAGACCTTCTAGGAATAGGCGATAGTTTTTAGCATAAATATCTTTAAGCTCTTTTTGTTCTGCAGGGACATTTCTGTAAGCATTGTATATGCCTTCTGCAAGCATATAAAGCGGGTCGTTTGCCACATCTGTAGGTTTTGCATTTTTAAAGAAGCTAATGATATTAGATGGGCTGGTGAATGCAGATTGATTAAACAAGTTTACAACATAAGCTTTAAAGTCATTATTGTAATCTTTCTTAATATCAACTAGAAAAGCAGGAACATATTTGCTAGAAACATTGTCTACATAGACTTTAAGTGTTGCAGCAAGAATGTCTTCCTCCGTTTTTTCGTTATAAGTAGAGAACTCTTCTTTTAGATTTTGTTCTAATTTTTCAAGAATACGCTCTTTGTTTTCAGGTGATTGTTGATTGTAGAAATCGAATAATTGCCCAAACTCATAAGCTTTTCTAAGTGCCCCACTGCCTTGTAAAATTCCACGAATTAGATAAGTTCTGTTTTTTACAAATTCGTTTCCGTTTTCGTAAGTGTATTTAATGCTTTCTAGAACCTTACCATATTTGGCTTTGCGCTCAGGTGTTTGGTTTACCCAATCAGTAAATCTCTTTTCGATTTCAATTTTTTTACCTTTGGTATTTAATTTTTTCAAAGCCTCGCTCATGCCTATTCTGTTTTTCCAGTAGTTGTCGATGCTAGCGTATTTAGAAGCGTAATCAATCGCGATCTTTCTATCTCTATCCATGTTTTCTTTTATCGCGCTTCTTGCTGCTCCAGCTGCTTCGATCCAAGCAGGGAATTCGATGTCAAGAGCTTGCTCAATACCAAACGAAGTCATATAACGCTGAGTGCTACCAGGGTACCCGATAGTCATTGCGAAATCATTTGGCTGAACGCCAGTAAGCTTAATCGGTAAAGAATATTTTGGCTTTAAAGGCACATTGTCTTTTGAGTAAGGGGCAGGATTGCCATCTTTGTCTCCATAAACTCTAAAGATAGAAAAGTCCCCTGTGTGGCGAGGCCATTCCCAGTTGTCTGTAGTCCCTCCGAATTTACCAATAGATTGTGGCGGCGTTCCCACTAAACGAACATCGGTATAGTCTTGATACACGAAATAGTAGAATTCATTTCCTCCGAAGAAAGATTTAGTTTCTACGATATATTTTCCGTTTTCATTATTTTCATTATCGATGGCTTTAAACTCTGCTTTAATCACAGCTTGGCGCTCATCTTCAGACATGTTTGGATTTAATTTTTTCAAAATTCTATCGGTAGCATCGCCCATGCGTACAAGAAAACGAACATAGAGACTTTCAGGCTTCAATTCCTCTTCGTGAGATTTTGCCCAGAAACCATTGTTTAAATAATCGTTCTCTGGAGTAGAAAGCTCTGCAATTGTTTCGTATCCGCAGTGGTGATTGGTGAAAATCAAACCTTTGTCGGAAACCAATTCACCAGTACAGTAGCCATTGAAGCTCACCACAGCATCCTTCAAACTTGCATTGTTCACGCTGTAGATTTCTTCTGGCGTAAGGTGCAACCCCTCTTTTTGCCAATCGGTGTACTTCAATCTTTCAATAAATGTCATGAGCCACATACCTTCGTCGGCCCAAGCAAGGCTCCCGATTAAGAGCATTGCGATACTAAAAATAGATTTTTTCATATTTTTTTGAAATTATTAAATCGTTTTAAGTCAACAAAACTAAATAAATGTAGGCATATCACAAAAAAAATTAGCTTAAATGCTAAATCAAATAAGATTAATGGCTTAAAAATAGAAAGATTCAGGATTTTAGGCTTATTTTTGCACCCGAAAATTAAATGTAAATCTGCCAGAATGTCACTAAATAAGACTTGGCAAAAAATTTGTCAAAAGCTAAACAAACATAAGTTTATGAACGAAGAAGAAAAATTAACGCCAGAACAAGGCGCAGAAGATATACAAAACGCTGAGAATAACGAATCTGTAGATGCTCAAGAAACTACAGCAAAGGATTTGCAAGAAGAATTGAAAGCTACGCTACAAGAAGAGAAAGATAAATTTATGCGCTTGTATGCCGAGTTCGAAAACTATAAAAAACGCTCTCGCAAGGAGAAAGAAGACTTTGTCTTATTGGCTAATGAGAAATTGCTTTTAGACCTTCTTCCTGTGTTAGATGATTTTGAAAGAGCTATGAAAGAGATTGAAAAATCGGAGGATACACAATTAGTGGAAGGCGTGCAACTGATTCAAAATAAGTTGAGAGAAGTTTTAAGCAAAAAGCACTTAAAGGCAATGGATGTGAAGGCAGGCGATGAGTTTGATGCCGACAAGCATGAAGCCATTACGCAGATTCCTGCACCAGACGATAGCCTAAAAGGCAAATTAGTAGATGTAGTGTCTACGGGCTATACCTTGGGTGATAAAGTGATTAGGTATCCAAAAGTAGTGGTAGGGAAATAAGAAGCGAGAAATAAGATATTATGTCTAAAAGAGATTATTACGATGTCTTAGGTGTAACTAGGACATCAACAACTATTGAAATAAAAAAAGCATACCGCAAAGTAGCATTAAAATATCACCCAGATAGAAATCCAGGCGACAAAGAAGCCGAAGAGAAATTTAAAGAAGCTGCAGAAGCCTACGAAGTCCTAAGCGACGATAATAAGCGTGCTCGCTATGATCAGTTTGGTCATGCTGGCGTGGGCGGTGCCGCAGGCGGAGGATTTGGCGGAGGCATGAATATGGAAGATATTTTTGCCCAATTTGGTGATATTTTTGGATTTGGCGGAGGCTTCGGAGGAGGTTTCGGGGGCGGAGGTGCCCGTGCAAGAGAGCAGCGTGGCTCCAATCTTAGAATCCGAGTGAAAATCAACCTCCGTGAAATGGTAGAAGGCGTTACTAAAAAAGTGAAAGTTACGCGTTTGAAATTAGCCGAAGGGGTGAGCTTTAAAACCTGTCCTACTTGCCACGGTCGAGGTCAGCAGGTGCGCGTGGTAAATACCATGTTAGGGCAAATGCAAACAGCCACAACTTGCGGCACTTGTCGCGGAACAGGGAAAATTCCAGATCATATTCCGCCAGGTGCTAATAATCAAGGTTTAGTAAAAAGTGACGAAACCGTAGAAATCAAAATCCCTGCAGGTGCAAGAGAAGGAATCCAATTGCAAGTGCGAAGAAAAGGTAATGATGCACCAATGGGGGGTGTGCCTGGAGATTTACTTGTAGTAATCGAAGAGGAACCGCACGATACCCTACATCGTGACGGGAATAATCTGCATTATGATCTAAATGTAGGTTTGCCAGATGTAGTGCTTGGAGCCGAGGCAGAGGTGCCTACTGCAACAGGCAAGGTGAAAATTGCAATTGAGAAAGGAACCCAGAGTGGTAAAGTTTTAAGACTAAAAGGTAAAGGCTTGCCAAGTCTTGAAGGCTACGGAACGGGAGACTTGTTCGTGCATGTGAACGCATATATTCCAGAGAAATTGACCAGAGAACAAGAAGAGTTTTTCAAAAAAATGCGAGGAGACGAGCGATTTGCTCCGAGCGAGGAATGTAAATCTAAATCATTCTTTGATCGCGTAAAGAATCTTTTTGATTAGTAATTATTTTATTGAATAATGTGAATCCGCTTAAATCATATTTAAGCGGATTTTTTTGTAAATAAAAGCTTAATAAAAATCCTTATTTTTATTTTTTCTAAATAAAATAAATTTTTAAATTTGTCGCGTTTAGTGATAAGTAATTTATTGAATGGAAAAGAAAAAGATTAATCTATTAGGACAATTTACTAATGTTAGAAAAAATTGTTTTTTACTATTTATATTCTTTTTAGGGCAGTATTTAAGTGCTCAGCAGATATATTCAGGCGTGGTGCTGGATTCTCATAAGCGACCAATTGAGGAAGTCTTGGTAAGTAATTTAAATTCTAAAGAAACAACACTTACCAATAAAAAAGGAGATTTCAGTATTAAAGCAAATGTGGGAGATGTGTTAACTTTTTACCAATTAGGTTTTCAGGAGCTATCTTTTAAAGTTAAAAATTTTACCAGAAAGGACTTTGTTCTTAAAGATGAATCTTCCCTTGCACTTAATGAATTTGTGGTTACGGGATACAAAAAAATCAAAAATCGTGTTTTTACAGGGGCGGCAAGCCAAGTAAAAATGAGCGAAATCAAAATCGATGCGGTTCCCGATGTGTCTCGCCTGCTTGAGGGGAGAGTAGCGGGATTAAATATCCAAAATGTTACGGGAACTTTTGGTGCCGCACCTAGAATCAACATTCGTGGTGGGGCGTCCATCAATAGCAATGTGCAACCACTTTGGGTGATTGATGGCGCGGTGTATGAGGATATTGTGAATTTGACTTTTGATCAATTAGTTTCGGGAGATGCTGTTACGCTTATCAGTTCAGCCATTGCGGGCATCAACCCGTCGGACATTGAGGATATTCAGGTTTTGAAAGATGCCTCGGCAACTTCTATGTATGGTGCGCGTGCACTGAACGGAGTGATCGTTATTACAACAAAATCGGGGAGGAGAAACACGCCTAATCGCATCAATTTTTCTTATGAGCAGGCGGTGCGTCTTCGTCCAAACTATAATCAGTACGATTTGCTGAACTCGCAAGAAACCATGTCGATTTACAACGAAATGCATAATAAAGGCTATTTTGATATGACTTCGGCATTGATGGGCAGACGAGGCGGAGCTTATTATAATTTGTATAAAAGCCTCACGACTTTTAACGAGGCTACACAATCCTATGCACTAGACAATACGCCAGAAAGCATTGCTAATTATTTAAGAAAGTTTGAATATGCCGATACCGATTGGTTCAACGAGCTTTTCAGAATGCGCCCTACGCACACCTTGGCTTTAAACTTTAGCGGTGGTGGCGAAAATAGTGCTAATTACGCATCTTTGGGCTACTACACAGATGGTGGCTGGAGCATTATCGATAAAACGAAGCGACTTACGGCTAATGTGAAAAACACTTATTTCATCAGCGATAAATTCAAAACAAATATTAATATTCAAGGAAACTTCCGAAATCAAAAAGCACCAGGAACTTTTAGACAAAAGAAAAATACAAATATCGGTAGTTTTGAGCGTGATTTCGACATCAACCCGTTTTCTTATGCCTTGAACACCACTCGTGCAATGTTGCCCAATCTTTATTACAGAAACAACTGGGCACCGTTCAATATCTTTAATGAATACGATAATAATTATTTAGATATTAATGTCATTGATTTAAAAATTCAAGGCGAATTAGAATATAAAATTAAGCCTAATTTAGTAGCGAATTTAACTGCCGTAGCACGCCGTGCAAGTACCTCTAGCGAGCACACGGTAAAGAGTAATTCTAATGTGATTTTGGCATATCAAGCAGACAATAATCCAGTGGAGCTTGCCGAAAACATTTATTTGTTTAGAGAAAATGACGGAAATTATAATTTTCCAAAAGTGATTTTGCCCGAAGGTGGAATTTTTAATAAAACAGAAAATAAATTAAAAAATTACTTGGTGCGTCTATCGCTCGACTACGAAAAACAATGGGGCGAAAATGATTTAAAACTATATGGATTCAATGAAATTCGTTCTACCGATCGAGAAATCAACCCATTCAGTGGTTATGGAATGCTTTTCGATAGAGCCAATCAAGTGATTACTTCGCCATTGGTGTTCCAGAAATTACAGACCGAAAACGAGGCTTATTTTGGATTAAGCCGAATCAAAGATCGTGGTGTAACTTTTTCAGGAAATGCAACTTATGGCTATGCAGGCAAATATATCATCAATGCGGTGGTAAATTACGAAGGAGCCAATATCTCTGGGCGTGGAGCGCAATCTCGCTGGTTGCCAACTTGGAATGTGGGAGCTAAATGGAATTTAGATAAAGAAGAATTTATTCAAAAATTGCCAAACCTTAATACTTTAGCCTTGAGAGCCAGTTATGGTTTCACGGCTAAAATGAGCGAAAGTGCGATAAATTCATTAGCTGTGTTTACTTCAGGCGTTACTAATCGTTATCTTACCAAGGAAAGAGAAAATCAATTATCACTTTTAAATCTAGAAAACAGAGATTTAACTTGGGAGAAAATGTATGAGCTTAATGTGGGCTTGGATGTAGGCTTGTTCAAAAATAGATGGAATTTCACCATTGATGCGTATCAGAGAAAATCATTTGATTTAATAGATTTGGTACGCACCTCAGGCATCGGCGGGGAATATTATAAATTTGCAAATTTTGCCGACATGGATACTAAAGGGGTAGAATTTACTTTGAATGCTACACCGATTAAAACCCAAGATTTTTCTTGGACTGCAATGTACACCATGGGGTATTACGACCAGAAAATCACTCGACTTAGAAACACGCCAGATACATTTGATCTAGTAGCGGGTACGGGCAAAGGAAATGTTGTGGGGCGTCCGCGAGGAGGGTTGTACTCTTTCCAGTTCACAGGATTAGACCAATACGGCTTGCCGAGTTTTTATTTTGGCGATTATCCGTTTCAAGGTTTTGAATTTGCCAAAAGTGCAGGTGCCGATTTCTTGGATACAAAATATTCTTTATCTTATCTAAAATATGAAGGAGCCATTGAGCCAAACCTCACAGGTGGTTTTTCAAATACCTTTAAATATAAAAACTTCGATTTATCATTTTTCATCACCTATCAAGTGGGGAATAAAATCAGATTGCAACCTACCTACGATCCAGGTTTTGCCGATTTGAATGTTTTTGCAAATTATTATTTAAACAGATGGCTCAACCCTGGCGATGAATTTAAAACCAATGTGCCAGTGATTCCGTCTAAAGATTTGATAAAACTCGTGGGCGAAGAAAATATTGAGCGTGCATATAATACCTACAATTACTCGCAATTGCGTGTGGCAGATGGAAGCTTTGTGCGAATGAAAAACATTTCGCTAGGCTATACATTTAGTCCAGATTTGATCCAAAAATGGAAAATGCAAGGAGCTAATATCCGTTTGCAAATTACCAATCCGTTCTTGATTTATTCTGATAAAAAACTCAACGGACAAGATCCTGAATTCTTCCGTTCGGGAGGGGTAGCGTTGCCAATTCAGAGACAATGCACTTTGGGGATAAATCTTATGTTTTAAAAAATTTAAAAATCGATGAGAAGATTAAAAATTCAATATATTTTATACGGTATTTTCTTTAGTTTAGGAATGCTGAGCTGTAATGATTTTTTGGACGAGTCGCCAAAATCAGATTACGATATAGAAATCGACGATGTGCAGAAAATCCGTGAAGTTTTAACGGCGGCTTATCCACACGCGAGTTATTATCCGTTTCTGGAACCTCGCACCGACAATGTGGATATTCGCGAAGGAGGCAAATACAATCGTTTGAACGAGGCAATGTTCTATTGGCAAGACTATGACAATGAGGATCTAGACACGCCACTTAATTTCTGGAACGATAGCTACCGTGGCATTGCACAAGTGAATCAAGCACTTGAAAGCCTTAAAAAGTTTAAAGAAAAAACACCAGAAATCACGGCTTTGTATGGCGAAGCCTTGGTGCTTCGTGCCTATTTGCATTTTATGTTGGCAAACATTTGGGCAGATACTTACAATCCTACTACGGCTCAGAGCTTGCCAGGGATTCCGTATGTAACGACGCCTGAGAAAAACGCATTTCCTACCTATTCTCGTGGAACGCTCGAGGAAACTTACAACAAAATTCAAGAAGATTTAGAATTAGGTTTGCCTTTAATTAAAGATAATAATTACAAACAGCCTAAATTCCATTTTAATGTAAAAGCGGCGGCAGCCTTTGCTACAAGATTTTATTTGTATCACGGCGATTGGCAAAAAGTGGTGGATTACAGCGATTATGTGCTGGGGATAGATGCTTTTAATGCCATTAGAAACTGGAATGAATACAGAGATTATAATTTTTCGGTAAATGATTGGTACACCAATAGCCAGGAGAAAACGAATTTACTTTTAACCCCGACAGAAACTCGCTGGAATCGAAATTTTAAGGTCGAGAAATATGGTCTAGACCATAATAAAGTGAAAGATTTATTTAGCAATTTATCCCCAAGCCTAGATTTAAGTTTCTACTATGCAGAAAAAGTGCATGGTGTAGAAAATAGCACAGCAAAATACATTAATAAATTCAGAGATTTCTCAACTTTTGAAAGCACAGGATTAAACCCAAAAGGAATCTACTCAGACAATGTGCTTTTTACGGCAGATGAGGTTTTGCTCAATAAAGTAGAAGCGCTGGCTATGCTGGAAAAAAACGATGAAGCCATTTTAAATCTAAGAAGTTATCTAAAAGCAAAAATGTCCTTAGGATTAAGCAAAGAAGAGATTTTGTATGGATTTAAAAATGCTCAAGATTTATACACATCATCTTTTGATGCAATGTCATTTTTCAAGGCATCGATAGTAGCCTTTGTGTGTGAGCTCCGTCGCAGAGAATTTGTGCACGAGGGCTTGCGCTGGTTCGACATTCGCCGATATCATCTTAGTGTAAATAGAAATCAACCTGGAGATGAGTATAAATTAGATAGAATTTTAAAGAAAGAAGATTATAGAAAAACACTACAAATTCCACCTCTCGCAATAGATAGTGGCTTAACTCCAAACCCTAGATAAAATTTAGTTATGATTCAGATTAAAAATATAAAATATTCAATATTTGCATTGAGCGGTTTGCTATTTTTGGCAAGCTGCGAAGGTTCGGAAGATTTATCTCCCAAAAGCGTGATAAATGTTTCTCAAACGCCAAATTCAGAATTTCAAACTTACTTAAATCAAAATTTTGAAAAGCCATACAATATTGCGGTAAATTACCAGTGGCAGAACAATAGCTCTTTTGATCGCATGCAGCTTTTCCCTCCGAATGAGGCAAAAGCTTATGAAGTGGCAAAAGCCCTAAATGTAATTTGGATCGATTTATATATGCAAGTGGCTGGAAAAGAATTGTTAAAAGAAATGTTTCCTGCCGAGATAAAGCTGTTTGGCAATGCTAATATAGATTCATTTGGCGTTGAAAAGTGGCAGTTGTCGAACGATTCTCCTTTTCCGTTTACAATTTTTAAGGTAGATGATTTTAATAAAAATAATGAGGAATCGATGATTCGCCTTTCAAGAAATGTTCAAAACAATATGGCTAAGCTCATGGCATATCACAAGAAATTTGATTTAGAAGAATTTTCCAATTTAAATTTTAGAAAATATAAGCTAGATGATTTTGGCGAAAAAAAAGAAGCCTCAGAGCTTTCTTCTGTTCCTTTTTATGTTGGCTTTTATAGTTTTTCAGCAGCTCGTTATGATGTGTATGAGGATTTTGCTGAAACAATGAGCGTTTTGCTTTCCTATCCAAAACATGAAGTAGATCAGATGATTGAGTATGCAGCTACACCTGCCGATGATTATTATAAGGAGGTAGAGAGAGCAAGCCAAGCCAAAAAAACATTGGAGGCTAAAAGAGATTTTGTGACTAAATACCTAAAAGAAGAATTTGATATAGACATCAATGTATTGAATTTGCAAAATTTAATTAGACTTAAAAAATATGCTCAATAATATGAAAAACAATATTCTAAATAAACTTTTTTGTGGGATGGCTAGTATATTATTCTTGTTTTCTTGTAATCAAGAGGACGATAGATTTTTTGACCAAACGCCTAGCGAAAGAATCATCTCTGCAAAAGATACTCTAAAACAAACCTTGGTCAATGCACCAAATGGCTGGGAAATGATTTATTTTCCAAATTTAGCCAATAAATTCAACGACTTGTCGAGAAACCTCATTCGTTCCAAAAGTTACGGAGTTATCTTTGTGGAGCGAGATTATGGACAAGGAGGCTTTCATTTATTGATGAAATTTAAAGAAAATGGAGAGGTGGAAATGCTCTCGGATAAAACTTTCACATCCAAAGAAGAAGTCAAAACTAGCCAGTACAGTATTTCGCATAACTCATATACGCAACTCAACTTTATTTCGCCCAATTATATATTTGAAACGATGCAAACAAGCTTTTTGTTTTTTAAAAAAGATGCCGATGGTAGCTTGATTTTCTCTACCAATAAATACCCAAATAATACTAGCGAATACATTGTGCTTAAACCTATTCCCGCAGGAAAGGATTGGGAAGAGGTGATGAAGGAAGTTTATGATACTAAATTGCAGTTTGAGCGAAAAAGAATTAAAAACTTAAGTATCAATAATCCTTATGGCGAGGAAGTTTTTGTAACTAATTTTTCAAAAGACAAACATACAGATGTCAATAAACGATACACCGTGTTTTTAAGAAATATGCAGCCTCATGTGACAGTTAGCAAGTACTATACAGGTTTGGGAAGTGGCTATGTGGCAATGGAAGACGGAATTTTGATGCTGCCAGGCATTCAGGTAAACGATAGTGTGAATTTTACGCAATTCAAGAAAAAGGGAAATAGTTATGTAGCTTCTCAAAAAGGATTTCAAGCAATAATTTATTAAAAATAAAAAGATGAATTTTTTAAAATATTTAGGAATAATCATTGCGTTTTTCGCATTTGTGCAATGCAACGAAACGGCGGAGGATTTGCCTGCGGAAGATTATCGTGCACTTTTTGGAAATAAAAAAATGCCCCCTTCCTACATTGGGTATGAAACGATGCCAAAGCTCCCGTGCGAGCCCCAAATTAGTGAGGAAGAATACATTTATCCTGGTAAAGAAATTGCCGAAAAACGAACTTATAAAGTGACTTTAACTTTTTACTATTTGGAGAAAGAATATTATGGCGATGAGGTGAGCTCAAATCCTAATTCCTATATCATGGTTCGTTATATAGATGAAAACAAAAAATTAAAAATCTTAAGAACCTACGATGACGAGGATGTGGAAGCAGAATTCAAAAATGGAGAGAAAAAAGAAATCACATTTCAAGCAGAGTCAGGATTCCCATTGTATTTAGGAATTTATGGAGCGGGGTACAATAGTTTTGAGATGAAAGCGACTATGCAAGCAACTTCTACAGATGGATTGATCGTAACACCAGAAATTAAATATGAAAATAAATTCAGAACAGATGGTTATAGTAACGATTTTGGATTCTGTGAAAAAATAATTTTACCTTAAAAAAACAAATAAATTAGATTTAAAATATTTTATTATGATAAAGAAAACAATTTTAGCATTAGGAGTATTAGTTGGAGTATTTAGCCTTAATTCATGTGGCGGTTCAGATAGTGGGACTGAGACCGTAGTTAATGAGAAGAAGAATAAAGATAAAGTAGATGTAAGTGAAGATTATAAAAAATTATTCCCAAACAATGCTTTAAGCGAGGGAAGACGTGTGATTGATAATCTACTTAGCTTAAATGATTTAGTAGATAGGACAGCCTTTTCAAATAAAAAAGAGTTTAATGAAAAATATGAGTTTGTTTCTAGTTCCCCTCTTGGAAATATTTCAGCTAAATCGATGACAGCATCGTCTTCAGATTTGTTTAAAATGAATCCTGATTTGCAGCAAAAGGTATTAGGGAAATTTAATCAAAGTGTAGAGCAATTAATTAAGCTTAATGGCCATAAATGGGAGACTGCAAGCGAAGGGAAAGTTGGTAAAGTAGGCTCAGAGAAAGGGAAAGATATTCGTTTTATAAATGAAAAAGGAATAGAAATCTCTGAATTAGTAGAAAAACAAATTATGGGGATAATTTTTCTAGACCAAATCCTAAATGAACATCTCGGAGATAATGTAATGAAAAATACAGAGTTAAGGGACAAAAATGCAAAAAGACAATTCTTGAGAGGAAAGCAATATACAGAGCTAGAATATCATTGGGATATAGCCTATGCTTTGTTGGGGAAAGAAAATAGAGATGGAACCCCTAAATTTATTGCCAATTATATGGTAAATGAATTTCAAGGAGCTGATTTTATGAGAGATGTAGATAAAAAAGTAACAAAAGCTTTCAAAGTCGGAAGATTAGCATTAAAAGAAAGAGATTATACCAAGCTTGAAGAGCAAATTGGAATCATAAGAGAAAATCTTTCATTGCTTTTTGCCACTCGTTGTGTGCATTACTTAAAACAATCAAAGCCAAATTTAGGAGGAGAAATTACAGGTGGAGAATATCAAAAAGCTTTTCATGAGTTGTCAGAAGCTTATGGATTTTTGTATTCCTTCATAGCAACTCGTAAAGCAAATGGTTCTTTTTATATTGATAATTATGAAACAATAGAATCCTTGGCGTCGGAAATGATAGGAGTAACAGGTTTTTGGGATAAAAATAACCTAATAGGAGTTGACGGTAACGGAGCATTGAACCGAATAGCTAAAAGAATTGGAGATATTTTTGGTTTTGACTCAGATTTAATATTATAAGTTTATAGATCAATATGAAAATTTTAAGACTTTTCTTATTTCTATTTTTAAGCCTTCAAGTAGCCATGGCTCAAGATAATCTGCTCCCTAATGGAGATTTTGAGCAAGGATTGGAAAACTGGTATTCAAATCAATTTGAACTAAATAATACCGGCGGAAGAGGTGGCGGAAAGTATTTAAGCACCGAATATCTGGGATTTTATGATTACCCCAGCGTAACTACCAAAAAACTTAAAATCGAAAATGTTGCAGGGCAGAAAATAATCATTAGTTTTTGGGTGTCTACAAACACCCCTCTCGATAAAACTTCAGTTAGAATCAGAGCTACCAAAGACGATGGTAATGAGGAATATAATATGGCCGGAACAAGCTACAATACAATCAAAGGTTTTACTATAGAGGAAGAAGAAAGGGGGTGGAAAAAACTAGTCAAAGAGCTATCAATCCCTGAAAATATTGCCTATTTAAACTCTTTTAAAGTTCAGATACAGCAATCATACATAAAATTAGACGACATTCAAATTTACTACAAAGAACAAAAGGCAACTGCCCCAAAGGACTTCAAAGCAGAAAATATTTCTCAGCGTAGTGCCAATCTTACTTGGAAATCCCAAAAAGGAAAGACTTATACATTGCAAATAAATGGGGAGGACATTACATTGCCAGAAAATAGCCATTCATACAAAATGGCGAATTTGGAGCCGAGCAAAAAATACAAGGCAAAGCTTTGGGCAACAGATGCTCCCGATTTAGTAGCAGAGCTTGAGTTTACAACCTTGGAGGTTAAAGTACAAAGTGAGTTGGGGAAAGCATTCCCATATTTGGAAAATGTGAAGAATAACCGAGCGCCAAAAACTTTCAATTATAATATTGTGGATTTGCCAGGTGTTCAGATTAGCAAAGTGCAGGTTATTTTCAACGGAATAGAGGCAGAAGTAGATGCACAAGGAAATGTTACCTTGCCAAGTTTTGTGGAGGGCAACATGAAGGTTGTCGTAACGCAAACTGATGGTAAAGAGACAAAAATTAATTACTATAATGTAATGATAGAACGATAAGATTATGACTAAAAATATTAAATTAATAGGATTTTTTCTATTTTCAATTTTAGGGTTGTGGGCGTGTAATTCGTCTGAAGATTTTTTCAATACACCAGCAATCAATACAGAGGATTCTGTACAGCTTTTTGTGGGGAACACCAAAAGTTTAGCCCTGAGTGGAGGAAACGAAGTTTTTGAAGTTAATTCAGAAAATCCTTTGGTGGCAAAAAGCAGTTTTGCAAACGGAAAGTTGAAAATTGATGCCTTGGCAATAGGCGAAACCAATGTTGTGATAAAGTCAGGAATCAAACAAAAGAAAGTTCGAGTGTTAGTGCAAAAATCACCCGAAATTGGGATTTTTTCGGAAGATAAAACCATTGCGACTTTCGTTTATTCTCTGCAAACCGACAATGAGTTATGGCTCATGAATGCTACTCGCCCTGCAGATGCCAAAAAGCTATTTATTGCCGATTGGGATTGTGAGGTGAAAGCAGGCGAAACGACTATTATAAATATCAAAAAATCAGATTTTCCTGAATTGTCTTTAGGCGAAATTTCAGCAAGTGTAGATTTCGTTACAGGAAATAAAGCAGGGCTTAAAATAGGAAATGTAACTTTGGTCTTGCCAAGAAATTAAGAATTTTGAGCATTTTTATTATATAAATCCTTGGGGCAACTCAAGGATTTTTTAGTTAAATCAAATATATTAATTAAGTTTGTAAAATATACTTTGTTAAAATATGAAATACTACATCATCGCGGGGGAGGCTTCGGGCGATTTGCACGCGGCAAATCTCATCAAAGAAATTAAAAAAAGAGACCCCAATGCGGAGTTTAGAGCTTGGGGCGGCGATTTGATGCAAGCGCAAGGTGCAAGCCTTGTAAAGCACTATCGTGATTTGGCTTTTATGGGATTTGTGGAGGTGGTGATGAACTTAAAAACCATTTTAAAGAACATTAAATTCTGTAAAGAAGACATCAAAGCTTGGCAGCCCGATGAGTTGATTTTGGTAGATTATCCAGGCTTTAATCTTAAAATTGCTCCCTTTGCCAAAAAGCTTGGAATCAAAGTGATATACTATATTTCTCCCCAAGTCTGGGCGTGGAAATCAAGCCGAGTGCATGCGATTAAAAAGTATGTAGATAAGATGCTTGTGATTTTGCCTTTTGAAAAAGACTTTTATCGAAAATATGATTATTCGGTAGACTTTGTGGGGCACCCATTGCTCGATGCCATCGCACAGCGAGAGGTGAGCGATGAGCAAAGCTTTAGACAAAAATGGGGACTCGATGACCGAAAAATCATCGCTCTATTGCCAGGTAGCAGAAAGCAAGAAATCAAAACCAAGTTACCGATTATGCTTTCAGTGGTAAAAGATTTTCCCGAATATCAATTCGTAGTAGCAGGTGCACCTTCGCAAGAGCGGGCGTTGTATGAGCCATATCTCACCGAAAGTGTGAAATGGGTAGAAAATCAAACTTATGCTTTGTTGCAACATTCTTATGCGGCACTAGTAACCTCGGGAACGGCAACGCTCGAAACAGCTTTGCTTGGCGTGCCAGAAGTGGTATGCTACAAAGGCAGTAGAATTTCGTATGAAATCGGGAAACGATTGGTTAAAAACATAGAATACATTTCATTGGTCAATTTAATAATGAATCGTGAAGTGGTAAAGGAGTTGATTCAGCAAGATTTAAATTATAAAAATTTAAAAATAGAATTAACTAAAATCTTGGGTGGAGCATCAAGAGCAAAAATGCTTGAAGATTACCAAAAACTGAGAGAAGTTTTGGGAGGAGCAGGTGCTTCGGCAAGGACGGCAGAAATCATTGTGGATAAAAAATAATTAAACACAAAGAAAAGGCTTTCAATCATGATTGAAAGCCTTTTCTTTTTAAAACTATCTCTAGATTAATTTTCTCTCGGGTCGATGGAATTCATCATTTCTGTCATTTCTTTGAATTTCCTTTTAGCATATGTGCTATCTATTTCCACTGCAAGACCAAGCATACTGCGTTGCAAAGACAAGTCGGTTGTGAGGTTTTGTACATCTTCCTCGCTCATATTTTCAAGTCCTACTTGTTTAGCTTTCTCGGCTAATTTATTTAATCGGTTTTCGAGCGGAGTATAGTAAGCTTCAAACACTTTTTTAGCCGCTGCAGTATCTTTTTTATAAGTTAAATAATAATCAATCATATTGGCGGTTGCATATTGCTCTTCTCCGATCAATCGTTGATAATCGCTGTGTACACTTGCCTTTTCGTACGGTGGGAGAGAGTTGTAATAAGCCATTTCTTCCTGATTTTGTTTTTGTAGAAAATCGGAAAGTGCTTTAGCCTTTTGGTCTTCGCCCAATCGGTAATACAACGGAATGAATCCGTACAACGAAATTCCGTCTGAAAATTCAGTATAAGGGATTTTTTCTTGCATTAGAGCGATGAGTTTTTTGGCTTTTTCGTTTTCGCCTAATTTTACTAAGGCTTCGCTGGTTCTCAAAACAGCATTTCTATAAGTAAGGATATTCTGGCGGCAAGTTTCGTCAAAATAAGCACTTGTGTCGTTAAAGTTAGACCACTCGTATTTCAAAATGTCGTTATACATTTGGTTGGCGTCTATAGTGCCCACTTCTCCATTAGAGCCTTTTGGCGTTCTGATAGGAACAAACTTATAAGTAAATCCTTCAAATTCTAAATAATCGCCCAAATAGAAAATATTGGCAGGGTCATACAATCCTCCACTAGAGAAGTAAATGCTTCTGTCCCATTTGTAGTTTGCCATAATGTCTAGTATGAACAATTCACTCTTGAATCCAATTTGTCTGTTAGGTAGAGTTACCACGACATTCGGAACAATTTGTTCTGCTTGGTAAGGGGCTACAATTTTATTTTTAAGTACCGCATTTTTATCTACTGGGATAATGATTTTATTGGTAGGCAAAACATTATCTACACCACCACGGAATAATTGTTTTAAAACTTCTACTAAATAATTTTTAGTATTATTTTCTTTATTCAAAATCCAATTCATGGCTTCCTTGGCAGTCATTCCATTCTCATTGTAGTTTTTGATTTGGTTTAGGGCACTCAGAAACTCAGGCGAATTTTGTGTGGCATATTCATGAAGTTGTTTAAATAAATCATCATCAAGAATTATGATGCCCTCGTTTACACCTTGTCGGTAATCTTCCTCTGTCATTTGAGAAGGGAGAGGCATGGCATCGTAAGTGCGGCGTTGTGCTTGTGAGATGTTCCATGGCGAACCTAATAAGGTGTAGTTTGCAATTTTTACATCCGTGCGGAACATAGCTGTTTCCTGCAAGCCCCAAAGCGGATAAGTATCATTGTCTCCGTAGACAAATAAAATGGAATTTGGATCTAAATTTACTAAATAATTGTAGGCTAAATCATGCGCAGCACGACGATCGGCACGCGTGTGGTCGTCCCAGTTTTCGAAGCCCATAAGCAATGGTGCTACAAGCGTTAAACCACTTACTAAAAGTGCATTTTTAGGATTTATTTTTTGTTTTAATAAAGTATAAATGGCTAAAACACTCATTCCAATCCAAGCGGCAAAGACATAAAAAGAAGTCACCACGGCATAGTCGCGCTCTCTTGGTTCAAATGGCTTTACATTGGTGTAAAGCAGAATCCCTACACCTGTTAATAAGAAAAGGGAAATCAGGGCAAAGTTTCTTCCCCAATCTTTATAAAATTGGAATAAAAATCCGATTAATCCTAAAATTAATGGAATTGCAAAATATACATTTCGTGCTTTGTTGTCTTTAAATCTAGTAGGTAAATTTTCCTGCGAACCACCTACCAGAATATTATCGATGAAATTAATCCCCGTGATGGTGTTTCCTTTGGTAACTTCCATGTTTCCTTGGTAGTCGTTTTGTTTTCCTACAAAGTTCCAGCCGAGATACCTTAAGTACATGTACCCAATTTGGTAGTTCAAGAAAAACTGAACATTTTGCCAGAAACTTGGGCGTTTAAAATGTGTAACCTGTTTGCCAGTTATAGGATCATAGGCCTTAGTTTGTTCGGCAGGTCCCATGAGAGCCTCGTAATTGGCTTTGGATTGTGGGTTGTACATACGGGCAAACCAACCGATTTGGTCATCATTGTACACATAATCCTGTCTGCGTCCCACTACTTCGTAAATGCCTTTGGCTCTGTTTCTTTTATAGATAGGACCTTTGTCCACCATTTTATAGCTTCCATCTGGATTTCTTTTCACACCATTTGGATCTTGATGTGCTGTGTATAAAGGACCTACAAAAACAGGCCAATCGCCATATTGTTCACGATTGTAATAATCCAAAAGCCCAATCGCATCATCAGGGTCGTTTAAGTTCATGTGCGGATTGGCGTTGGCACGGATCGGAATCACAAGCCAACTAGTAAAACCGATTAGCATAAATAAAATCGAAAGCACCGCAGTGTTGGCTGTTACCCAATTTTTTTGTTTGGTATAATATAAAGCTCCCCCAAAAACGGCAGCAAGAATAATTGTAGCGGCTACCGTACCAGAATTAAATGGCAAGCCTAAAGAATTGACCATGAAAACTTCTAAATTTCCGTAGAAAGCCATGGTGTAGGAGAAAATCACTTTGAACACAAAAACAAACACCGCCAAAGTCACAACATTGGCAATGATAAATGATTTCCAAGTGAATTTGTAATGTCTAAAATAATAAAGGTAGCAAATCGCAGGCACCGTTAAAATCGCCATCAAGTGCACCCCTGTGGATAAACCAATTAATAATGAAATTAGAACCAACCAACGGTTTTCTCTCGGTTCGCCCGCGGCATTTTCCCATTTACAAGCCAGCCACAAGAGTAGAGCGGTGAACATAGAAGCCATGGCATACACTTCGCCCTCCACGGCAGAAAACCAAAATGAATCCGAAAAAGTGAACGCCAAAGAGCCTACTACGCCAGCGAGCATAATCACCCAAATATCGGTTTTGCTCAACGCGTGAGTTTTGGTTTCTTTGCTTTTGTCTTCGCCGATTTTTACCATAATTCTACGCGCAAAATGCGTAATCGTCCAAAAAAGGAATAATATGGTAAAAGCACTACTCAGAGCCGAAAGTGCGTTAATTAAAATAGCGTAAAGATTTCCGTCGCCAAAGGCTAAACCAGACCACACTGCCCCCAATAGTTGAAAAGTTGCCGCGCCTGGAGCATGCGTTACGCCCAATTTAGACGAAGAAACGATGTATTCCCCACAGTCCCAAAAACTCAATTCACGCTCCATGGAACTCAAATAAACGATGGCAGCAATGGCAAACATCAGCCAGCCTACCAGATTGTTCAATTTTTTGAAATTCATTCGATTTTATTTATTTGATGCGAAAATAAGAATATATTTTTTCTTAGGCAGTTTTTTCTTTGGATTTTATGCCACAGACTTCTAGTATCGCAAAAAAAAATTATATTTGTGAAACACGAAAAAATTATGATTCAATGAATCGGGAAATCATAAGGATGTATATACTTAATGATTAAATAAAAGAGAAGTTTAATTTTTTAAAACCAAAACAATATGAAAAAAGATTTATTAAGCCTTGAATTTTCTACCGAGGATTTAAAGAAAATAGACGATGCCCTGAAAGCGGTAGAAGAGGTGTTGAAAGGCAAAACCCGTAACCTTACCCCCGAAGAACGCAAGCAATTTGGCAGAATTGCCGAGCAAAACAAGCTCTTTGTGCAAAAAAGCAAAACCCTAATGGAGCAGTATCCAGAGTATGTGCCTCCGTTTGTAGACAAAGCGGAGTTCGACAAAGATTATTCCACGCGCGAGGTAATAGAAAAACGCCTTCTGCGTTTGGAAAGCATCACCGAGCAACTCTCTGATACCAAAATCCTTTTGGATAACGACAACTATACCGCCGCACTCACATTCTACCGCAACATTCGCTACCTTAGTGGCGAGAATGCGCCTGGCACTACGAGCATTGCACAGGAGTTGTCGCAATTTTTTCCTCGTTCTAAAAAGAAAAAAGCATAAGACGCTAAAAATACCCCTTCTGAATAATGAGTAAAGACAAGGGGGTGAAAAGTTTGGGTAAAATGCCAAAACTTTTGATTACCCCAACGAAAGATTTGATTACCCCAACGAAAGATTTGCCTAAAACAATGAAATTTTTAGCTTCGGTAGAGAAAAATTTAGCCCTTAAGCCTAAAATTTAGCCTATGGCACCCAAAAATTTCGATAGTTCAGTCAAAGATTTCGATACTTGAGCTAAAAATTTCGATAGTTGTTGAAAAGTTTTCAATAAATCAATGAAGATTTTGGTAGACCTGTCTAAAAATTTGGGCAATGTGCCTAAATTTTTTGATGAAAATGTAAAAATATTTAAATACTTAAAAAAATGAAACGAATAATTTTAATCACCCTTAGCGCAATTAGCCTTTGGGCGTGCGATAAACAACACAAGAAAACCGATGCCGAGGAAATGCACTTAAAAGGTAAAGTAAAATCCGTAAAACAAACAACATATAAAGCCGTAGAGAAATTTGGACAAGTAGAAAGAGGGAGTGAGAGTGGATTTAATAATGATAATTTTTATGTTGTTTTTAATGAAAAAGGGAATTGCATAGAGGAGGTTCGTTATAATTCAGAGGGTAATATAGATAGAAAATCAACTTTAGCGTATGATGAAAAAGAGAATTGTATAGAGAGGGTTCGTTATAACGCAGAGGGCAGTATAGATGAAAAAATGACTTTAGCGTATGATGATAAAGGGAATAAGATAGAGTGTGTTTTTTATAATTCAGATGATAGTATCTATAGTAAAAGTACTTATGCCTATGATGAAAAAGGGAATTGCATAGAGGAGGTTTGGTATAACTCAGAGGATAGCATAGATGTTAAAAGTACTTATTTCTATGATGAAAAAGGGAATGTGAGGACAGTGGTTTGGTACGACTCAGAGGGCAGTATGACGAGAAAAAATATTTATGATTATGAAGGTAACCAAATACAGGTAGATTATTATAATTCAGAAGGTAAGTTTTATAGGGAAACCTATACCTATGAGTACGATACCCACGATAATTGGATTAAGAAAATAACCTATAAAAACGATAAAGCCGAAAGTATCGCAGAGCGTGAGATTACTTACTACGAGTAGGTATATTTTATTTTTTTAAGGTTGGCTCCCACGCCGCAGGCGTGGGAACTTTTTTATAAATACAAGGCTAAAATAAATCCTTCATATATTTTTTGCCTAAAATAAAATATTGAAAAGGCACCAAGCGTTTTGCCCAAAACTTTCGTTGAGTTTTTTGTCTTTTCTTCCAGAAATGTCCTAGCTTTTTATAAAAATCCATATGCGCAAAAAAGATGGCTTTTAAGTGGTTAAATCCCTCATAGCGCCAGAAAACAAGGGCTGTGATTCCGTCTAAAACTAGGCGGGAGAAAATCACGGGAAACACTTTGTATAGAGGTAAATTTTTCTCCAACATAAAGAGGCTATTTCGGAAATTTAAATAAGTTTTGCGCGGGCTGTTTTTTTGCAAAGTGCCACCACCCACATGGTACACCGTAGAATGTCCGCAATACAGAATTTTGTAGCCCAGATTTTGTAATCTCCAGCATAAATCAATCTCTTCCATATGGGCAAAGAAATCGGCATCAAAGCCACCCGCTTTCCAGAAAACTTCGCTACGAATAAATAGGCACGCGCC
Source organism: Ornithobacterium rhinotracheale DSM 15997 (assembly GCF_000265465.1). Taxonomy (NCBI): domain Bacteria; kingdom Pseudomonadati; phylum Bacteroidota; class Flavobacteriia; order Flavobacteriales; family Weeksellaceae; genus Ornithobacterium; species Ornithobacterium rhinotracheale. The sequence continues at coordinate 487,121 of NC_018016.1, read as the reverse complement.
AGACGCCCAAAAAATGGGGAGCACATCGTTATACTGATGTTGGTCTTTTTCCAATGTCCAGAAAATTCTACCACGACAAAACGGATAGCCTAAGTTGTCTAAAAATCCACCAGCTGCGCCTGCATATTCAAATTGATCTTTTTGATTATAATCTAAAATTTTAGGTTGAACAGCCGCCAAAGTTTCATCTTGATTAAATAAATCCAGCACGGGAGGCAGCCAGCCTTCAGAAACTTCGACATCGGAGTTGAGCAAGCAAAATAAATCTGCCGAAATATGTTTTAGTCCTTCATTGTAGCCGCCAGCAAAACCATAATTTTGAGCATTTTGAACGATTTTTACGCTCGGGAAGTTGGTAGACAGAAATTCCACATCGTCATCGGTAGATGCGTTATCTATCACATAAATATCAGCTTGCTCGCTATATTTTAGCAATGATGGTAAAAAGGCTTTTAGCCATTTTTTTCCGTTCCAGTTCAGTATTACGATGGCAGTTTTCAATAGTCTATTCCTCTTTTATATTTCCAGCGACGATGACTCCAAAGCCAGTTGGCAGGATCGGTTTCAATGTTTTTTTCTAAGGCTTTGTAGAATAAATGCACAATTTCGTTTGGTGCAAAAGATTCATTTTCGGGCATTAATCTCTCAAACGAAAAGATATAATGTCCGCGTTTTGGTTTAGATATGTTTACATACACCACACCATAATTTAGTTTTCGGGCTAATTTATCAAACCCAATGAACACGGGCGTTGTTTGGTTCAAGAAATCCAAATCATAATGAATCATACTACTATGCGGACTTTGATCTGCAACAAACAAAAAGGTGGAATTTCCATCATTGGGCGTTTTCATCATCACGCGGGGCGTTTCCTTCATGTCAATCGCGTGCGTGTTAAATCGCTCACGAGATTGTCGCATAATATCATCAATCTCCTTATTACTCAGTGCATGGTACACCGCAAAGGTGTTTGGCGTAGGCAGATGATGCACCGCCCCAATGAGCCATTCCCAATTGAAGATATGCCCACAAAGCAACATACAGTTTTTATTTTCAGCCTTAATTTGTTTTAGGATTTCAAGATTTTTAAACTCAATACGCATGTCGAGCTCTTTTTGTGAGATTTTCAGAGCACGCACTGCCTCCACTGCATAGTCGCACAAGTGTCGATTAAATTTTTTAGCTAAAGATTGAATCTTTTTGTCTGAAAAAGTGGGGAAAGACGATTTTAAATTTTCAACAACCACTTTTTTTCTATACTGAACAAAATAAGTTTGAATAAAGAATAAAAAATCAGCAAAAATGAACAAAAGCCTTGTCGGAATTTTTGCTAATAAAAAAATGATATGTTTAGCGATTTTTAAAAACATGAGAACAAAAGTAAGGATTTAAAATTTACCACAGAATACAAAAATATTTGAAATGAAGTTAAATTAAATTTTCACAGTAAAAAATAGTGCTTTTCAAGATTTAATTGGCGTGATTGTTGTGGGATGGGGAAACAAAACATGATAAAGAATAAAATGCTGTTATGGACCATTCATTATTAGAACAGACTAGGAGTGAGCTTTCGCCAGTTTTAGTGGACAAAGTAAGTAATTATGTAAACGAAAGCCGAAGTAATACCTCTCAAGCAATTACGGGAGCATTGCCACTTTTATTAGCCTTTTTAAACGAGAGATTGCAAAATGAATCAAGTGCTAAGCAAATTTATGATTTAGCGCATCAATTTGAGCAATCAGGTTTGTTTTCAAATGAATCGTTTTTACGCGTTTTTGAACAAAATAAGCATGCCTTATTAGGAAAGGGAAATACATGTATCCTCGAATTGTTGAGAGGGAAAGAAGAATGGGCATTTGATGGTTTGGCAGAATATTCCAATATCACTAAAGAAGCCGCGAGTGGAGTGCTTGCCGTTGTGTTTCCACTAATTATGAGTGTCGTTGGTAAAATAATCACAACAGATGGATTAACAGCGCAAGGGCTAGCTTCAGTGTTTTTGCAAGAAAAAGAGGCGTTTGTGGATGCGATTCCTTCAGGATTGCATGGTTTGGCGTCAAGATTGGGCGTTCAATCGCAGAAGTTTGAGCCTGTAGTGCAACCTCAGTCTATAAAATCCACAATCTTGCCTAAGGTAGAAGCTAAAATCTCTTCGGCTCCAGGGCTTTCAGCCTCACGAGAAAGGAGAGGGAACAAAGGCTTGTTGTGGTTGCTTTTAATTCCAATTTTGGCAATAGCAGGATATTTTATTTATCAATCATTTTTTGCTAAAGAAGAAATCCAAAAGCCAATTGCACCTTTGCGTTCAGAAACTTTTGGCATTGATAAAAACGGCGTGATTGTGGATAATGATTTGGTTCCATTGCTCTCCGTTGATGGAGATACGCTAAATGTGAAAAATGGAACTTTAGAAGTTACACCAGAGAACTTTATTTTACTCAATGGGAATTATGTGTATAATTCAAATGGAGACGCAATCAAGGTAGATACCACTTTAGTCGTTACTCCAAAGTCGTTAATCGTAGGTGTTTATGACGAGGCGACAGGAAACTTTATTTACGATTTAGACCCTGAAATAGAAATTCCACTTAAAAATGGAACTAAATTAAAGGTAGGCGAAAGCAGTGTTGAAAATAAATTGTATAAATTCTTAAACGATGATAATGCAACAGTGTCTGAAGATAAAACGCAAGGTTGGATTACTTTAGATAGAATTTATTTTGAAAAAGGGAAATCAAGTTTAACGCCTGAGTCTAAACAGCAATTAAAGAATTTAGTTTTAATTTTAAAAGATTACCCTAAAGCAAAAATCAAATTAGGAGGCTATACAGATAATGCTGGGGCACAAGAAGTGAATCAACCATTGTCAAACGAAAGGGCTCAAGCTGCAATGAGAACAATGGTTTTGCTTGGGCTTAAAAAAGAAAGAGTGTCGGCAGAGGGTTATGGAGCAGCACATTTTGTGTGTGCCACAAATGATACTCCAGCTTGTATGGCACAAAATAGAAGAGTGGATTTGCGGGTAGTGGAAAAATAAAATTTCATAAAAAAATAGCTAAAAATCTAATTTTTAAGAAATAAAAAATGTTCTAATTTGGTTGTTAAAATCCTAAGTTAGAATATTTTTTTGTGAAATAATATGCATAAATCTTTGTATATTAAATAAAAAGATATACCTTTGCACACCCTTTAATGTACAAGGTGTGTTTTTAAAGGGTTGAAAACGAAGAATATTTTATATATAATATGCCAACAATTCAGCAATTAGTAAGAAAAGGTAGAAACAAACTCACTAAGAAGAGTAAATCGGCTGCTTTGGAAAGTTGTCCACAGCGAAGAGGCGTGTGTACTCGTGTGTACACTACTACACCTAAGAAACCAAACTCCGCGATGCGTAAAGTTGCGCGTGTGCGTTTGACAAATGGTAAAGAGGTGAACGCCTACATCGGTGGTGAAGGACATAATTTGCAAGAGCACTCGATAGTATTGGTGAGAGGAGGAAGGGTAAAAGATTTACCAGGTGTGCGTTATCACATCGTGCGCGGTGCATTAGATACTGCGGGAGTTAATGGTCGTTTACAAAGAAGAAGTAAGTACGGAGCTAAACGTCCTAAAAAATAATTTTTAATCCTTAAGAAGAAATGAGAAAGACAAGAGCTAAAAAACGTCACTTACTCCCAGATCCTAAGTTTAACGATACTTTGGTAACTCGTTTTGTTAATAACTTAATGTTAGACGGGAAGAAAAGTGTAGCATTTAAAGTATTTTACGATGCAATTGATATCGTAGATCAGAAGAAAGAGGACGAAGAAAAAGAAGCTTTAGAAGTTTGGAAAGATGCGTTAACTAATGTTATGCCGCATGTGGAAGTTCGTTCAAGAAGAGTTGGAGGGGCTACATTCCAAATTCCTATGCAAATTCGCCCAGATAGAAAGATTTCTATGGCGATGAAATGGTTGATTAAATATTCTAGAGCTCGTAACGAGAAATCTATGGCTCAAAAATTAGCTGCTGAAATTATTGCTGCTTCTAAAGAAGAAGGTGCTGCAGTTAAGAAAAGAGTTGAAACTCATAGAATGGCAGAAGCAAACAAAGCATTTTCACACTTTAGATTCTAATTATAATGTCAAGAGATTTAAAATTTACAAGAAACATTGGTATTGCAGCTCACATCGATGCTGGGAAAACAACAACTACAGAGCGTATTTTGTTCTATACAGGTCGTTCACACAAAATTGGTGAGGTGCACGAAGGTGCAGCTACCATGGACTGGATGGAGCAAGAAGCTGAAAGGGGTATTACAATTACCTCAGCAGCAACTACTTGTACTTGGGTGTTCCCAAAGCATAATGGTAAGCCGCTACCGAATGCACACGATTATCATTTTAACATTATCGATACTCCGGGCCACGTTGACTTTACCGTAGAGGTAAACCGTTCATTGCGTGTACTTGATGGGTTAGTTTTCTTGTTCAGTGCCGTTGATGGTGTTGAGCCTCAGTCAGAAACTAACTGGAGATTAGCTGATAACTATAAAGTTCCTAGATTAGGTTTCGTTAACAAGATGGACCGTCAAGGTTCAAACTTCTTAGCTGTTTGTACACAGGTTAAAGAAATGCTAGGTTCTAATGCTGTGCCAATCGTATTAAATATTGGTGATGAAGCTGATTTTAGAGGAGTAGTAGACTTAGTGAAAAACAAAGCTATTGTGTGGCACGATGAAACTCAAGGAGCTACTTTCGATGAAATCGAGATTCCAGAAGAATTAAAAGCACAAGCTGCTGAGCTTAGAGCGAAACTTATCGAGGAGGTTGCTGCTTATGATGAAAATCTTTTAGAGAAATTCATGGAAGATGAAAACAGCATCACTGAAGATGAGATTCACGCTGCTTTGAGAGCTGCTACATTGGATATGGCTATCATCCCAATGATGTGTGGTTCTTCGTTTAAAAACAAAGGAGTTCAATTCATGTTAGATGCGGTATGTAGATACTTGCCAGCTCCAACTGATATTGAAGCAATTGAAGGTACTAATCCAAATACAGGAGAGCTTGAAGTTAGAAAACCTTCAGTAGATGAGCCTTTTGCTGCGTTAGCATTTAAGATTGCAACAGATCCATTCGTTGGTCGTTTAGCATTCTTTAGAGCATATTCTGGTCACTTAGATGCTGGTTCATATGTGTTGAACAACAGATCAGGTAACAAAGAGCGTATCTCTCGTATTTATCAAATGCACGCAAACAAACAAGAGCCTCTAGAATATATCGAAGCTGGAGACATTGGAGCAGCTGTAGGATTTAAAGATATTAAAACTGGAGATACATTGTCAGCTGAAAATGCGCCAATCGTATTAGAAAGTATGGAATTCCCAGATCCGGTAATCGGTATCGCAGTTGAGCCAAAATCTAAAGCAGATATGGATAAGCTTGGTATGGCTTTAGCTAAATTAGCTGAAGAAGATCCAACTTTCCAAGTTAGAACTGATGAGAAATCAGGGCAAACTGTGATTTCTGGTATGGGTGAGCTTCACTTAGATATTATTGTAGACCGTTTGAAGAGAGAGTTTAAGGTAGAAGTTAACCAAGGTCAACCTCAAGTTGAGTACAAAGAGGCGATCATGGGTAGCGCAGATCACCGTGAAACTTATAAGAAACAAACTGGTGGTCGTGGTAAATTTGCTGATATCGTATTTACTATCGAGCCTGCAGATGAAGGAGTTGTTGGTCTTCAGTTTATCAACGAAATTAAAGGTGGTAACATTCCAAAAGAATATATTCCATCTGTAGAAAAAGGTTTCAAAGAAGCTATGAAAAACGGTCCGTTGGCTGGATATGAAGTAGATTCAATGAAAGTAACCTTGAAAGATGGTTCATTCCACCCTGTGGATTCAGATCAATTATCGTTCGAATTAGCTGCAAAACTTGGTTTCAAAGCTGCTGCTAAGAAAGCGAAACCAGCGATTATGGAGCCAATTATGAAATTGGAAATCCTTACTCCTGAAGAAAACATGGGAGATATTGTAGGAGACTTGAACAGAAGAAGAGGTGTTCCTTCAGGAATGAGTGATAGAAACAACGCTAAAGTAATTAAAGCCACAGTTCCATTATCTGAAATGTTTGGATATGTAACATCTTTAAGAACTTTATCTTCTGGTCGTGCAACTTCTACAATGGAGTTTGAAAAATACGAAGCTGCTCCGCAAAACATTGCAGATGAAGTGGTAGCTAAAGCAAAAGGTAACGAAGAATAATCGAAACAATGAGTCAAAAAATAAGAATAAAACTTAAATCTTACGATCACAATTTAGTAGATAAATCTGCTGAGAAGATTGTAAAAACTGTAAAAACTACAGGTGCAGTGGTAAATGGTCCAATTCCATTACCAACTAACAAAAGAATTTTTACTGTATTGCGCTCACCTCACGTAAATAAAAAAGCGCGTGAGCAGTTTGAATTAAATTCACACAAACGCCTTCTAGATATTTATTCATCATCATCTAAAACAGTTGATGCTTTAATGAAACTAGAATTGCCAAGTGGTGTTGAAGTAGAAATCAAAGTGTAGTTTTAAGTAACAGAAATATACAAAAAAATGTAGAGTAAGTTTCGGCTTACTCTGCATTATTATCTAAAAAATAATTATAAATTATAATGTCAGGAATTATTGGAAAAAAGATCGCGATGACAAGCTTGTACGATGCGAACGGGAAAAATATTCCGTGTACCATCATTGAAGCAGGTCCTTGCGTTGTAACGCAGGTCAGAACTGTTGAAACAGACGGGTATAGCTCTGTTCAATTAGGTTTCGATGACAAGAAAGAGAAGAATGCTGGTAAAGCGCTTACTGGGCACTTTAAAAAAGCTGGCACTACACCAAAACATAAATTGGTGGAGTTTTATGGTGATTTTGTAAATGAGTTGTCTTTAGGGCAAGAAGTAAAAGTTGACTTATTCAAAGAAGGTGAGTTTGTTGACATCACAGGAACTTCTAAAGGAAAAGGATTCCAAGGTGTTGTTAAACGTCACGGATTTGGTGGAGTTGGTCAATCAACTCACGGTCAGCACAACAGACTTAGAGCTCCAGGTTCTATCGGTGCAGGTTCAGATCCTTCAAGAGTATTTAAAGGAATGAGAATGGCTGGTCGTACAGGAGGTAAAAAGGTTACTGTTCAGAATTTACAAGTTGTTAAAGTAGACGAGGAAAAGAACCTTATCATTGTAAAAGGTGCTGTACCTGGTCCTAAAAATTCATACGTAATATTAAGAAGATGGAAGTAGTAGTATTAGACAAATTAGGCAAAGAGACAGCTAAGAAAATTCAGCTAGACGATGCTATCTTTGGTATTGAGCCAAGCGAGCATACCGTTTATCTTGAAATTAAACAGCATCTTGCAAATAAAAGACAAGGTACTCATAAATCTAAAGAAAGAAGCGAAGTCGCTGGAAGTACTAGAAAAATTAAAAGACAAAAAGGTACTGGAGGAGCAAGAGCAGGTGATATTAAAAACCCATTATTTAAAGGTGGAGGTAGAGTATTTGGACCAAGACCAAGAAATTACGGTTTTAAATTAAATAAAGCTCAAAAAAGAGTAGCAAAAAAATCTGTTCTTAGCCAAAAAGTTCTTGACAATGCACTAAAAGTTGTAGAAGATATCAACTTTGATGCACCGAAAACTAAAAACTTTAACGAGTTATTGAACAATTTATCTCTATCAAATAAAAAATCTTTATTTGTATTGGGAGAACCAAATAAATTCGTATATTTGTCGTCCCGAAATTTGCAAAATGTTAAAGTTGTAAACTTTTCAGAGTTAACAAGTTACGATATTGTGAATGCTTCGGAATTAGTTTTGTTTGAAAGTTCAGTAGAAAAAATTCAAGAAAATTTAAGAAAGTAATCGATTATGAGTATAATTTTAAAGCCGGTAATTACCGAAAAAGCTACCAACGATTCAGAATTAAATAATCGTTATGCTTTCTTAGTGAATACAAAATCAAACAAGATTGAAATTAAGAAAGCAGTACAGGAATTGTACAATGTTGAAGTAGTGTCTGTGAAGACCATGATCTATGCGCCGAAAATTAAATCAAGATATACTAAATCTGGATTGCAAGTAGGTGCTACTAATAAATTGAAAAAAGCTATTGTTGAAGTAGCTGAAGGGCAAGAAATCGATTTATACGGTAACATTTAAGTAAGAGAATTATGTCAGTAAGAAAATTAAAACCAATAACACCAGCGCAAAGATTTCGTATCGTAAATAATTACGAAGAGGTTACTACAAATAAGCCAGAGAAATCTTTGACTAAAGGTAAGAGCAAATCCGGAGGTAGAAATAACTCTGGTCGTATGACAATGCGTTTTATCGGTGGTGGTCATAAGCAAAAATACCGTATCATCGATTTTAAAAGAGATAGACACGAAGAAGCTGAAGTAGTTTCTATAGAGTATGATCCAAATAGAACATCTTTTATCGCTTTAGTGCAGTATGCAGATGGTGAGAAAAGATATGTTATCGCTCAAAATGGATTGAAAGTTGGTGATAAAATCACTAGCGGTGAGCGTGTTGAAGTAGAAGTTGGAAATGCAATGAAATTGAAAAACATGCCATTAGGTACTGTAATTTCTTGCATCGAATTAAGACCAGGGCAAGGAGCAATTATTGCAAGAAGTGCTGGTTCTTATGCACAATTAGTAGCAAGAGATGGTAAATTTGCTACTATTAAAATGCCTTCTGGAGAGGTGAGATTAATCCTTGTAGAATGTATGGCAACTGTAGGTGCTGTTTCGAACTCAGACCATCAATTAGTAGTGAGTGGTAAAGCAGGTAGAAGCAGATGGTTAGGTAGAAGACCTAGAACTCGTTCTATGGTAATGAACCCAGTAGATCACCCAATGGGTGGTGGTGAAGGACGTGCAACTGGTGGTATTCCAAGAAACAAAAATGGAATTCCTGCTAAAGGTTATAAAACACGTTCTAAGAAAAAAGCATCTAATAAGTATATCATTCAAAGAAGAAAGAAATAATCTATGGCACGTTCATTAAAAAAAGGACCCTATATTCACTATAAATTAGAGAAAAAAGTCCAAGCTAATATAGAAAGCGGAAAGAAAACTGTTATTAAAACTTGGTCTCGTGCATCTATGATATCGCCAGATTTTGTTGGTCAAACCATAGCTGTGCACAATGGAAAGCAATTTATCCCAGTGTATGTTACAGAAAACATGGTAGGGCATAAATTAGGTGAATTTTCTCCTACTCGTACTTTCCGAGGTCACGCAGGTAACGCTAAAAATAAAGGTAAAAAGTAAAATAGAGAGCTATGGGAGTTAGAAAACATAACAGTGCTCAGGCATTAAAAGAATCTAAGAAAAGTTTAGCGTTTGCTAAACTTAACAATTGTCCTACCTCTCCTCGTAAGATGAGACTTGTAGCAGACATAATTAGAGGCGAGAATGTCAATAGAGCATTATATATTTTAAGATATTCAAAGAAAGAAGCATCTGTAAGATTAGAGAAATTATTATTATCAGCGATTGCTAACTGGCAAAACAAAAATGAGAATGCTGATGTAGAGGATGCTAACTTGTTTGTGAAAGAGGTATATGTGGATAGCGCTAGACAATTAAAAAGATTGCGTCCAGCACCACAAGGTAGAGCTCACAGAATTAGAAAAAGATCTAACCATGTGACTTTAATTTTAGGAAGTAGAACCGAAGAGAATCAGCAATAATTATGGGTCAGAAAACAAATCCAATAGGAAATAGATTAGGTATCATCAGAGGTTGGGACTCTAACTGGTATGGTGGTAGAAACTATGGAGATAAAATTGCCGAAGATGCTAAAATTAGAAAGTACTTAAATGTACGTTTGGCTAAAGCAAACTTATCTAGCATCTATATTGAAAGAACATTAAAATTAATTACTGTTACCTTAACTACGGCTCGTCCAGGTATCATCATCGGAAAAGGAGGGACTGAAGTAGATAAGTTAAAAGAAGAGTTGAAAAAACTTACAGGTAAAGATGTTCAAATCAATATTTTTGAAATTAAAAGACCTGAATTAGACGCTACATTAGTTGCTGAAAGTATTGCAAGACAAATCGAAAATCGTATTTCTTATAGAAGAGCGGTTAAGATGGCAATAGCATCGGCAATGAGAATGAATGCTGAGGGAATTAAGGTTCAAGTTTCTGGTCGTTTAAATGGAGCTGAAATGGCTCGCTCAGAAACTTATAAAGAAGGTAGAATTCCATTGTCTACATTTAGAGCTGATATTGATTATCATGTTTCTGAAGCACACACTACTTATGGTAGATTAGGTATTAAAGTGTGGATAATGAAAGGTGAAGTGTATGGTAAGAGAGAATTATCTCCACTTACTGGATTAAAGAAAAATAAGAAAACAGGCGGTAAGCGTAGAGAGCGCAGTAAACGCGGTGGTCGTAAAAGATCATAAACTAATAAAGATTTATTTGAATCATGTTACAACCAAAAAGAACTAAATTCAGAAAACAGCAGAAAAATGTAGGTAAAGGAAACGATTACAGAGGTACTCAATTAGCTTTTGGTACTTTTGGGATCAAAGCCCTTGAAGACAAATGGATAACTGCAAGACAAATTGAAGCAGCTCGTATCGCTGCTACTAGATATATGAAACGTGAAGGAAGTATTTGGATTAAAATATTTCCAGATAAGCCAATTACCAAGAAACCTCAAGAGGTACGTATGGGTAAAGGTAAAGGTGCTCCAGAATATTGGGCAGCACCTGTTCGCCCAGGTCGTATCTTGTTCGAAATTGGTGGAATTCCGAGAGCGACTGCTGAAGAAGCATTGCGCTTAGCAGCACAAAAGCTTCCTGTTAAAACTAAATTTGTTGTTGCAAGAGATTATAGAGAAGATTAATATAGAATATAATGAAAGCATCAGATATTAAGGAATTAACAGTAGAAGAATTAAGAGACAAAATTGCTGAAGAAAAAGCAAACTATGATTTATTAAAAATTAATCATGGGATGTCTCCGATCGAAAATCCAATCCAATTGCGTAATTTACGTAAAACGATTGCGAGATTGAATACGGAATTGACTAAGAAACTAAATGAATCACAAGCAAAATAATACTGTGATGGAAAGAAATTTAAGAAAAGAACGTGTAGGTTTGGTAAAAAGCAATAAGATGGATAAAACTATCGTAGTTGCTGAGACTAAAAGACAGAAGCACCCAATGTATGGTAAATTCGTTCTTAAAACAAAAACATACAAAGCTCATGATGAGAAAAATGAGTGCAATGAGGGTGATACAGTAAGAATTATGGAAACTCGTCCATTAAGTAAAGATAAAAGATGGAGAGTAGTAGAAATTATAGAAAGAGCTAAGTAATACAAAATGGTACAACAAGAATCTAGATTAAAAGTAGCTGATAACACTGGAGCAAGGGAAGCTCTAGTGATTAGAGTTTTAGGTGGTACAGGTAAACGCTACGCTTCTATCGGAGACAAAATCGTGATTTCAATCAAAGATGCTACTCCAGCTGGAAACGTAAAAAAAGGACAAGTGTCTAAAGCGGTTGTCGTACGCACAAAAAAAGAAGTAAGACGCAAAGATGGTTCTTATATCCGTTTTGATGACAATGCTTGTGTTTTATTAGATAATAACGGAGAGATGAGAGGTACCCGTGTATTCGGACCAGTAGCTCGTGAATTACGTGATAAACAATATATGAAAATTATATCTCTGGCTCCAGAGGTATTATAAAATTAGTATACCATGGCACAGGTAAAGTTAAAAATAAAAAAGGGAGACCAGGTTGTAGTTTTATCAGGAAGTGATAAAGGTAAAAAAGGTGAAGTATTACAAGTAAGACCAAAAGACAATAAAGCTATTGTACAAGGTGTAAATGTAATCAAAAAACACACTAAGCCTTCAGCACAGAATCCACAAGGTGGAATTTTAGAAACCGAAGCTCCTATTCAAATTTCTAATTTAGCAATCGTTGATCCAGAGACAGGAAAACCTACAAGAGTTGGATTCCGTATAGAAGGAGATAAAAAAGTACGATTTGCTAAGAAATCAGGAAAAACATTATAATCAAATGAGTACAGAAAAATACATACCACGTCCTGCTAAATTATATAAGGATAAGATTGTAGCGGCTATGAAAGAAGAGTTTGGTTACTCTTCTGTGATGCAAGTTCCAAGATTGGTGAAAATCGTAGTGAGCCAAGGATTAGGAGACGCTGTTTCTGACAAAAAAGTGATTGAATATTCAATTGAAGAAATCACTAATATCACTGGTCAAAAAGCAGTGGCAACTTTGTCTAAAAAAGATGTCGCTTCTTTTAAACTAAGAAAAGATATGCCAATCGGGGTTAAAGTAACCCTTAGAGACGAAAAAATGTACGAATTCTTAGATAGATTAATCACCACAGCCTTACCACGAGTGAGAGACTTTAATGGTATTAATCCAAATGGATTTGATGGTCGTGGTAATTATAACTTAGGTATTACCGAACAAATTATTTTCCCTGAAATCAATATTGATAAGGTGAAAAAAATTCAAGGTATGGACATTACATTTGTAACGACTGCTAATACAGACAAAGAAGCTAAATCTTTGCTAGAAAAATTCGGATTACCTTTTAAAAAGAATAATTAATTATGGCTAAAGAAAGTATGAAAGCGCGTGAGCGCAAAAGAGAAAAACTGGTAGAAAAATATGCTGAAAAAAGAAAAGCTTTGAAAGAAGCTGGCGATTATGAAGCATTACAAAAATTGCCTAAAAATGCATCTCCTGTAAGATTACATAATAGATGTAAACTTACTGGTAGACCAAAAGGGTATATGCGTCAGTTTGGATTGTCTCGTGTTCAGTTCCGAGAATTAGCCAATAAAGGATTAATCCCAGGAGTTAAAAAAGCGAGTTGGTAATTTAAAATTAAAGAATAGAAATAATGACAGACCCAATATCAGATTTTTTAACGCGTATTAGAAACGCGATGATGGCTGGACACAAATTGGTAGAAGTACCTGCATCTAACATGAGAAAGGATATTACTAAAATCTTATTTGATCAAGGTTATATCTTGAACTATAAATTTGTAGATGAAGGCTACCAAGGAACTATTAAAATAGCTCTTAAATACGATAAGAAGACTAATGTTCCTGCAATTAGAAAAATTGTAAGAGTTTCTAAACCAGGTTTAAGAAAATACTCTTCATCAAAAGAATTGCCTAGAGTATTGAACGGATTAGGTATTGCAATTGTATCTACATCTCATGGAGTGATGACAGATAAACAAGCCAGACAAGAAAATGTTGGTGGCGAAGTTTTATGTTATGTATATTAATAATTGATTAAAGAAGATTAAAAATGTCACGAATAGGTTTTGCTAGTATAGATGTACCGAGCGGTATTACAGTTAGTTTTTCTAACAATGTAGTTACCGTTAAAGGAAAATCAGCAGAGTTAGTACAAGAATTAAAAGAGGGCTTCAATATCAAAATTGAAGATGGAGTTTTAACCGTAGAAAGACCTTCGGATTCAAAAGAAGATAAATCCCTTCATGGGTTATATAGAGCTTTAATCAATAATATGGTTGAAGGTTTAGATAAAGGTTTTACCAAAGAATTAGAGTTAGTAGGGGTAGGTTACAGAGCGTCTAATCAAGGACAAAAACTTGACTTATCTTTAGGTTTCTCTCACAATATTATTATTGAACTTCCAGAAGAAGTGAAAGTAGAAACTGTTACAGAAAAAGGTAAAAACCCAATTATAAAACTTTCGTCTTATGATAAACAACTTTTAGGAATGGTTGCTGCTAAAATCAGAGGATTTAGAAAACCAGAACCATATAAAGGAAAAGGTGTTAAATTCGTAGGAGAAGAAATCCGTAGAAAAGCAGGTAAGTCTGCATAAAATTAAAAATTGATTATGGCACTTAATAAAACTCAAAAAAGATTAAAAATAAAAAGAAGAGTACGCAAAAATATTTTTGGTACTGCTGAAAAACCTAGATTGTCTGTTTATAGATCTAATAAAGAAATTTATGCTCAGATTATAGACGATACAAAAGGTGTTACTTTAGTATCTAGTTCTTCTAGAGATAAATCAGTTGCTAGTGAGGGAACTAAAACAGAAGTTTCTACATTGGTAGGTAAAAGAGTAGCGGAGCTTGCTTTAGCAGCAGGTATCGAAACAGTAGTTTTCGACCGTAATGGATTTTTATATCATGGTAGAATCAAAGCTTTGGCAGACGGAGCTAGAGAAGGAGGTTTAAATTTCTAAATTAAGATTATGTTAGGTTTTAAAAATATTGAAAAAGTTAAACCGGGAGGTTTAGAATTAAAAGATAGATTAGTAGGCATTCAGCGTGTTACTAAGGTAACAAAGGGTGGTCGTGCATTTGGTTTTTCTGCTATCGTGGTAGTAGGAGACGAGAATGGTGTAGTAGGTTACGGTTTAGGAAAATCTAAAGATGTAGCTAGTGCTATCCAAAAAGCTGTTGAAGATGCTAAGAAAAATTTAGTGAGAATACCCCTAGATGGTCATACAATTCCTCACGAACAAGAAACAAGATACGGTGGAGCTCAAATCTTTATTAGACCTGCTTCAAACGGTACTGGGCTTATTGCTGGTGGTGCTGTGCGTGCTGTTCTTGAGTCTGTAGGAATTCACGATGTACTTTCTAAATCAAAGGGATCATCAAACCCACACAATGTTGTGAAAGCAACTATGAAAGCTTTATTGAGTTTAAGAAGTGCAAACGAGATTTCTAGATTAAGAGGTATTCCTGTAAGTAAAGTTTATAACGGTTAATAATAAGTAATGGCTAAAATAAAAGTAACTCAGGTAAGAAGCGCAATCAACAGATCTAAAAGACAAAAAGCAACTCTTTTGGCTTTAGGGCTTAAAAAATTGCAACAAACTGTTGAGCACGATGACAACCCAGTAATTCGTGGGATGATTAAAAAAGTTGAACACATGGTAACCGTTGAAAAAGCGTAAACCATTTAAAATAGTATTTTATTCATTATGAAATTAAATAACTTAAGACCAGCTGCAGGTTCTACTAAAAATAAATATAGAAAAGGTAGAGGTGAAGGATCTGGAAACGGATTGACTGCAGGTAGAGGACATAAAGGAGCTAAGTCTCGTTCAGGATATTCAAGAAAAATTGGATTTGAAGGAGGACAAATGCCTTTACAAAGACGAGTACCTAAATTTGGATTCACCAATATCAATAGAGTATCTTACCGTGGAATCAATTTAGACAGCATTCAGTTGTTAATTGATGAAAATAATTTGTCAGATACAATAAATAAAGATACCTTTGTAGCCTTTGGGTTGGCTTCTAAAAGAGATTTGATTAAAATCTTAGGTAGAGGTGAGCTTAGATCTGCTGTGAAAATAGAAGCAAATAAATTCACAGCTTCAGCAAAAGAAGCTATTGAGAAAGCTGGAGGATCAGCGGTAGAAGTTAAATAAGAAATTAAAGAAAATCGATGAAAGGTTTCATACAGACCATTAAGAATATTTGGAGTATTGAGGAATTAAGAAATAAGCTTATTATTACATTAAGCTTATTGCTTGTATATAGATTTGGTTCATATATTCCTTTACCTGGTATAGATTTAAGTAATATTAATACCGATGTCTTAAATGCAAGAGGTGCAGATAATGAAAATGGACTTTTGAGTTTATTGAATGCATTTACAGGGGGCGGTTTTAGCCGTGCATCGATTTTAGCACTAGGAGTGATGCCATACATCTCGGCAAGTATTGTTGTCCAATTGATGGGAATGGCAGTTCCTTATTTACAGAAGTTACAGAAAGAAGGTGAAAGTGGTCGTAAAAAAATCACACAAATTACGCGTTGGCTAACAATTGCGATTTGTTTGGTTCAGGCTCCTGCGTATCTTACTTCTGTAACTAATTTCTTCTTACCTTATGGTGATCCAGCAATTGCTCCTGCATATGTTGTTTCACCTACAAGTTTTTGGTTTTGGCTGCCTTCAATTGTGATTCTCATTACAGGTACAATATTTATTATGTGGCTTGGTGAGAAAATTACAGATAAGGGAATTGGTAATGGTATTTCACTCATTATTATGGTGGGTATTATGGCGAATTTACCATCTGCGTTTTTCGCAGAATTGTCTCAACAATCAGGGATCTTTATGTTATTCACAATATTGGGATTCTTGGCGGTTACTATGTACTGCGTGTTGTTAGTCAAAGGGGTGCGTCAGGTTCCTGTGCAGTATGTAGGTAGAGCACAAGGTGGAAGAAGTAACTATATGAAAACTTTTACCAACACGGTAAGACAATATATACCTTTAAAAGTTAATGCTGCAGGGGTTATGCCAATTATCTTTGCACAAGCTATCATGTTTTTGCCTGGTTTATTAGCGAGAGCTGTTTATAAGGAAGGTAATATGCCTAGTTTCTTCCAAAGTATGTCTGATCCATTCAGTTTTTGGTATTGTGTCGTTTTTGGTATATTGATAGTTCTGTTTACATTCTTTTATACCGCGGTTACTATTCCAGTAAATCAAATGGCTGAAGATTTAAGAAGAAATGAAGGTATTATTCCTAGAGTTAAGCCTGGTAAAGATACCGCAGATTTCTTAGATGATATTTTGTCTAAGATCACATTACCTGGTTCAATATTATTGGCTATTGCTGCAATTTTTCCAGCAATTGTTCATCAGTTGGGAGTAGGTACTGCCTTTTCTTATTTCTTTGGAGGAACATCACTTATCATTATGGTTGGGGTAATTTTAGATACTGCTCAACAAATCAATACATATTTGTTGAATCACCATTATGATGGAATGATGCAAACAGATAGAGTTTCGAGAAAATCATAATATCATTACAATGGCTAAGCAAAAACATATTGAACAAGACGGAACGATTATTGAAGCATTGTCAAATGCAATGTTTAGAGTTGAGTTAGAAAACAACCACATTGTTACGGCTCATATCTCTGGGAAAATGCGTATGCATTATATCAAATTGTTACCAGGTGATAAAGTGAAATTGGAAATGTCTCCATACGATCTGTCTAAAGCAAGAATAACATATAGATATTAATTATAATAATTTTAGAAGGTTTCCATAATTGGAGATTGGAGCATATTAAAATAAAGAAAATGAAAGTAAGAGCATCTATCAAGAAAAGAAGTTCGGAATGTAAAATCGTTCGCAGAAAAGGTCGCTTATATGTGATCAATAAGAAAAACCCTAAATTTAAACAAAGACAAGGTTAATTTTATATTATGGCACGTATAGCAGGAATTGATTTACCAAAGAACAAAAGAGGTGTAATAGGTTTAACTTACATCTATGGTATAGGAAAAAGTTCATCTCAAAAAATCCTAGCAATTGCAGGTGTAGATGAAAACAAAAAAGTAAACGATTGGAATGATGATGAAATCAACGCCATTCGTAAAGCACTTTCTGAAAACTTCAAAGTAGAAGGTGAATTGAGATCAGAAACTCAAATGAACATCAAGCGTTTGATGGACATAGGTAGCCAAAGAGGTATTAGACACAGACTTGGATTGCCTTTGAGAGGACAAAGAACTAAAAATAACTCACGTACACGTAAAGGTAAGAGAAAAACTGTTGCTAACAAGAAAAAAGCGACTAAATAATAAGTAGAACGACTATGGCAAAGAAACAACAAAATACTAAAGGTAAAGCTAAAGCTAAAAAACGTAATGTAAAAGTTGAGGCAACAGGCCAAGCTCATATTAAAGCTACTTTCAACAACGTTATTGTTTCCCTTACTAATAAAAATGGTGAAGTAATCTCATGGTCATCTGCTGGTAAAATGGGATTTAGAGGTTCTAAGAAAAACACTCCTTACGCTGCTCAAGTAGCTGCAGAAGATTGCGCACAAGTAGCATACGAGGCAGGTCTTAGAAGAGTTAAAGTGTATGTGAAAGGACCTGGATCAGGTAGAGAATCAGCAATTCGCTCTATTCACAATGCAGGTATAGAAGTGAGCGAAATCATTGATGTAACCCCACTTCCACACAACGGATGTAGACCTCCAAAAAGAAGAAGAGTTTAATAAAAAAGAATAAGAGCAAATGGCAAGATATACAGGACCTAGAACAAAAATCGCTAGAAAATTTGGTCAGCCAATTTTTGGTGATGATAAATCATTCGAAAAAAGAAAATACCCTCCAGGACAACATGGTCCAAATAGAAGAAGAGGTAAAAGATCTGAATACGCAATTCAGCTTGCTGAGAAACAAAAAGCTAAATATACTTATGGTATTTTAGAAAAACAATTCTCTAATATGTTTAAAGCTGCTGCTAGATCTAAAGGTATTACTGGTGAGGTGCTTTTACAATTATGTGAGTCGAGATTAGACAATGTGGTTTACCGTTTTGGTATCGCTCCTACAAGAGCAGGTGCAAGACAGCTTGTAACTCATAAACATATCACTGTAAATGGTGAAGTTGTAAATATCCCTTCTTATCAATTAAGACCTGGTGATGTAGTAGGTGTAAGAGAAAAATCAAAATCTCTAAGCGTTATTGAAGAGTCTCTACAAAATAGAAATGATTATGAATGGTTAAATTGGAATCCTGATACTAAATCTGGAACTTTCCATGTAGTTCCTGAGAGAATTCAAATTCCAGAAGATATCAAGGAACAATTAATCGTAGAGCTTTACTCTAAATAATTTTTCAAATTTATTCATTCAATTTATGGCTATCTTAAATTTTATAAAGCCTGATAAAGTAGTTTTAGTTCAAGCTAATGATTTCAAAGGTCAATTCGAATTTAGACCCTTGGAACCGGGGTATGGACTTACGATTGGTAACGCACTTAGAAGAGTGCTTATCAATTCTTTAGAAGGTTTTGCATTTACATCTGTTAAAATAGAAGGTGTAGAACACGAATTTTCTACAATCGAAGGTGTCGTAGAAGATGTTACTGAGATTATCTTAAATCTTAAGAAAGTAAGATTCAAAAGACAAATAGAGGAATCTGAAAGCGAAACTGTAACTGCACATATTTCAAATAAAAGTCAATTAACAGCTGGAGATCTTGGTAAATTCATTTCTGGATTCCAAGTGTTAAATCCAGAGTTGGTGCTTTGTAATATGGAAAAATCAGTTGAGTTAAACATAACTCTTACTATCGAAAAAGGAAGAGGGTATGTACCTGCAGAGGAAAACGCTCAACCAAATGCTCCAGTAGGGACAATCGCGATTGATTCTATCTACACCCCAATCAAAAATGTTAAATACGCAATTGAAAACTATCGTGTTGAGCAAAAAACTGATTACGAAAAATTAGTTTTAGATATTGATACTGATGGTTCAATTCATCCACAATTAGCACTCACTGAAGCTGCTAAAATCTTAATTCACCACTTTATGTTGTTCTCAGATGAGAGAATTACTTTAGAGGCTGAAGAAGTTGCTTCAAACGAGGCTTACGATGAAGAGGCATTGCATATGAGACAGTTATTGAAAACTAATTTAGTGGATCTAGACCTATCAGTTAGAGCATTAAATTGTTTGAAGGCTGCAGAGGTTGATACACTTGGAGAATTAGTATCATATACAAAAGCAGATTTAATGAAATTTAGAAATTTCGGAAAGAAATCCCTCACAGAGTTGGAGGACTTAGTAGCCAGAAAGGAACTAACTTTCGGAATGGATATTAGTAAATACAAATTAGACGTAGAATAAGTAATCATGAGACACGGAAAAAAAATAAATCATTTAGGTAGACAAGCTGGTCACCGTAGAGCTTTATTAGCGAACTTAGGGGTAGCTTTAATCACACACAAAAGAATTAAAACTACCACTGCTAAAGCTAAAGCTTTACAAAGATATATAGAGCCAATCTTAACTAAATCAAAAGAAGATACAACAACTTCAAGAAGAACTGCTTTCAAATATCTTCAAGATAAAGAGGCTGTTTCAGAACTTTTTAGAAGCATTGGACCTAAAATTGCTGAAAGACCAGGTGGTTATACAAGAATCATCAAATTAGGATTCAGACAAGGAGATGCTGCAGATATCGCATTGATCGAATTAGTTGATTACAACGAGTTATACGATATCTCTGCTAAAAAGAAAACTAGAAGAAGTAGAAAATCTTCTAGCACTGCTTCTCAAGCACCAAAAGCTGAGAAAAAAGCAGATTCTTCAGAAGAATAATCAGTTAAGCTATAAAATTGAATTGAGTGGATACTATGTTTTAGTATCCACTTTTTTATTTCAAATAAAAATCATTTTTTTATTTCTTAGGTTTTCGTAAATTTGACCAAAATATTTAAAATCACAAATTATGAGTTTTATTGCTAACATTCAAGCAAGACAAATCTTAGATTCAAGAGGTAACCCTACTGTAGAGGTAGATGTGATTACCGAAAATGGTATAATTGGTAGAGCTGCTGTTCCTTCAGGAGCTTCTACTGGAGAATACGAAGCCGTAGAATTAAGAGACGGTGGCGACCTTTATGGTGGGAAAGGAGTTTTAAAAGCCGTAGAAAATGTAAACGATATTATCGCTCCTGAGTTAATCGGTGAATCTGTATTTGAGCAGAATTTAATCGATAAAATCATGATCGATTTAGATGGTACTAAAAATAAAAGTAAATTAGGTGCAAATGCTATTTTAGGTGTTTCATTAGCTGTAGCTAAAGCTGCTGCTGAGGAATTAGGATTGCCTTTATTTAGATATGTAGGAGGTGTGAATGCTAATACACTTCCTGTTCCTATGATGAACATCATCAACGGAGGTTCTCACTCAGATGCTCCTATCGCTTTCCAAGAGTTTATGATTATGCCAGTGAAAGCTGATAGCTTCTCTGATGCTTTAAGAAAAGGTGTAGAAGTATTCCACAGCCTTAAAAAAGTATTGCATGATAGAGGTCTTTCTACAGCAGTAGGTGACGAAGGTGGATTTGCTCCAACTTTTGAAGGAACAGAAGATGCCCTAGATACTATCAAAAAAGCAGTTGAAAACGCAGGTTATAACTTCGGAGAAGAAATCAAAATTGCACTAGACTGTGCTTCATCTGAATTCTACAACGATGGTGTTTATGATTATACTAAATTCGAAGGAGACAAAGGTGTTAAGAGAACTAGAGAAGAGCAAGTTAATTACTTGGCTGAACTAGTTGAAAAATACCCAATCATTTCAATCGAAGATGGTATGGATGAAAACGACTGGGAAGGTTGGAAAATGCTTACTGAAAGAATCGGAGATAAAGTTCAATTAGTAGGTGATGATTTATTTGTAACCAACACTGAAATCCTTGAAAGAGGTATTGAGCAAGGAATTGCAAATTCAATCCTTATTAAAGTTAACCAAATCGGTAGCTTAACTGAAACTATCAACGCTGTAAACATGGCAAAAGATGCTGGTTACACAGCTGTAATGTCTCACAGATCTGGTGAAACAGAAGATGCTACTATCGCTGATTTAGCAGTAGCTTTGAATACAGGACAAATTAAAACTGGTTCAGCTTCTCGTTCAGATCGTATGGCTAAATACAACCAATTATTGAGAATTGAGGAAATGCTTGGCGAAACTGCTAAATTTCTTCAAGATAAAGCTTTCAAAGTTGGTAGAAAATAATTGATAATTATTTAATAATACTTATTAACGCTAGAATATTTATTCTAGCGTTTTTTTTATTTCCAAATTTCAAAACATGACATTTCTTATTTATTTTAGATTTAAATAGGAATATAAAATTTTCTTATTTAAGAATAAAATCATATATTTATGGCAAATCACTAGAAACATGTCAGAAACAGTAAAAATTATTTATCAAGGGAAGGAATATGAATACCCTATTATAGAGGGCACTATGGGAGATAAAGGCATAGATATTTCTTCTTTAAGAAACGACTCGGGTTTAATTACACTAGACCCAGGATATAAAAATACCGGAGCTACCATTAGCAAAATTACTTATCTAGATGGTGAAGAAGGTAAACTATTGTACAGAGGATATCCTATCGAGCAATTAGCCGAAAAATCTACTTTTGTAGAGGTGATGTATTTGTTACTTTACGGAGAGTTGCCAAATAGAGAAGAGCTTACTCGTTTTAAAACTTCATTAAATCAATACAACTTTGTAAACGATCGTGTAAGAAAAATTCTTGAAGGTTTCCCAAGTACAGCACACCCAATGGGAGTTTTGTCATCTCTAACGGGCTCGCTTACGGCGTTCAATCCGAGAGTTGTAGATGTTACTCACTCTGCAGATATGTTCCACGCAGCAACAAGATTGTTGGCAAAAATGCCGATTTTGGCTTCTTGGACTTATCGTTTAACTAAAGGTCTAGAGCTTAACGAACCAGATTTAGACCTAGGTTATGTGGCAAACTTCTATAAGATGATGTTTAAGAAAAAAGGAGAAGCCTTTGAATTAAACGATGTCATCATCGATGCATTAGATAAGTTATTAATTATCCATGCAGATCATGAGCAGAACTGTTCTACTTCAACCGTAAGATTGGTAGGTTCTTCTCACGCAGGATTATTCTCATCGGTTTCAGCGGGAATTAGTGCACTTTGGGGGCCTCGCCATGGTGGTGCAAACCAAGCAGTAATCGAAATGCTTGAAACCATTAAAGCCGATGGAGGTGGATTGCACAAATGGGTAGACAAAGCTAAAGATAAAGATGATGAGTTTAGATTAATGGGATTCGGACATAGAGTGTACAAAAACATGGATCCGCGTGCCAAAATCATCAAAAAAGCAGCAGATGATGTATTGGAGCAATTAGGAATTCACGATGAAATTTTGAATATTGCTAAAGGTTTGGAGGAAGTTGCGTTAAACGACGAATACTTTATCGAAAGAAAATTATATCCAAATGTGGATTTCTATTCAGGAATTATTTACCAAGCACTTGGAATTCCAAAAGAAATGTTCACTGCAATGTTTGCGGTAGGTCGTTTGCCAGGTTGGATTTCTCAATGGAAAGAAATGAGAGAAACGCACCAACCAATTGGTAGACCAAGACAAGTTTACACAGGAGCTACTACAAGAGATTATGTTAGTTTAGACGAAAGATAATTTTTGAATTAATTTGAATTTAGACAAAAAAGCCGCATCACGATGCGGCTTTTTCTATTTCTAAGAGTTTTTTGTTTTATAAAAATTTCTTTGCCCAGCTTTGCGCTAGAGGTAATTCCCATTTCTGTCGGAAATCTTGCAAATTTGCAACACTATTGTCAAAAACAATTGTTTCGCTCGAAATTTCCTTATTTTTCACCGCTTGGCTAAAAGCCTTCAAAGTTAAAGTTTCAATTTTGTCATCAGCTTTAAAAGGAATCAGCATTCGGTTGGTAAGTTTTAGATTTAAGTCTTGTTCTAGGGACTTGAAAACTCTAGTGAGCGAATCAATGGAGCAGCCACTGGCCACTGTGAACGATTCATCAGCCACCAAAACAATAAACTGGTGGTAAAGAATTTTAAACTCAGCTTTCATTTCTTTGCCATGAGCATTCCACTCGGGTAAGAAATTATTTAGCTTTTCATCAATAAATTTTTCTTCTTCTGGAGAAAAACTTCGCTCTCCCATAAAAATCCATAAACGAGCTTCGGGAGGAAATGTTGTAAAATATTCAGAAATCATATTTTTAAAGTTTTTTAGCATCAGCAATTAATTCAGCAAAATCAACTACGCGAATGTCGTCTTTTCCTTGGCTTGAAATCCCATCTTTCAGCATAGTTTGGCAAAAAGGACATCCTGTTGCAATGATTTTTGCCCCAGTTTCTATGGCTTCTTTGGCTCGCACCACATTAATTTCGGCATCGCCTTTTTCACTTTCTTTGAAAAGCTGAGCACCACCAGCACCACAACAAAAGGATTTACTTTTGCATCGTTTCATTTCCACCAAATCCGCTTTTAGGTTTTCAATCAAAGTGCGCGGAGCTTTGTATATCCCATTAGCTCTACCCAAGTAGCACGGGTCATGATAGGTGATTTTTTCATTGGACAAGGCAGAATCTTCAATTTTTAATTTTCCGCAATCAATCAAAGATTGTAAAAACTCGGCGTGGTGAATTACTTCATAATTTCCGCCTAAACTCGGGTATTCATTTTTTAAAGTATTGAAACAATGCGGACAAGTGGTTACGATTTTCTTGATTCCATAGCCATTGAGCGTCTCAATGTTCACGGCTGCCGCCATTTGAAAAGCAAATTCATTACCAGCGCGTTTGGCGGGATCTCCCGTGCAACTTTCTTCGCTACCCAAAACAGCAAAGTCAATTCCCACTTCGTTTAAAATCTTCACAAATGCACGAGTGATTTTTTTAGCCCTATCATCGAAACTCCCTGCGCAGCCTACCCAAAAAAGAATCTCGGGAGTACGCCCTTCCGCTTGCATTTGTGCCATGGTTTTTACTTGCATACACATATAATTGAATGTACAAAGGTACTTATTTATATTTATACGCAATATTTCGTGCTAAATTTTGTTTTCAATTTTAAATGTAAATGAAGAAAATAAAAAAGAGATTCTTGTCTTAAAATAAAAATCTATGGGCAAAAGTTTATACCTTTGTCTCAGAATTTTATTTAAAGAAAAATGCTAAAAAAATGGAATTTTATTAGTCTTGCATTCTTTTTTATCATCGCATTATTGGGTACTTATTTGCGATCATTTATGCATTTGCCACTTGTGCTTGAGTACAAAAACTTGGTTCACGCACATTCGCATGTCGCTTTTCAGGGGTGGTTGTATTTAGCCTCGTTTGTGCTTTTAACGCATTTGTATTTAACACCTCAAGAGTATAAAAAAGGAAAATACGGATTGCAATTTAAATTGACGCTTTTAGTGGTTGTCGGAATTTTGATAAGTTTTGCGTTGCAGGGCTATGCACTCTATTCCATTATATTTTCAACCCTATTCCAGCTATTGAATTATTGGTTTATTTATCGTTTTATAAAAGATTCTCGGAAAGAGGGGAAAACAATAAGCATGTCGCTTACCTTCATGTATACAGGATTATTTTTTAATTTAGTATCATCAATATTTCCATTTTTCATAGGATTTGTCGCTGCCAAAAAAAGCGTTTCGCACGAAATTTACAATGCACTCGTTTATGGTTTTTTGCATTTTCAGTACAACGCTTGGTTCATGTTTATAGCCATTGGGCTATTGTTGAAGAGTTTAGAAGATAAAAAAATACAAATTCATAGGAATTTGTGGAAAAAGTTTTATCTCATACTGTTGCTCTCCGTAATTCCTGCAACAGCATTATCTATGGGAGGAATGAGTTTTTTCTCTTCAATAAAGATTATTGCATATGCTGCTTCGGCATTACAAATCTTGGCAGCAATCTATTTAATCACGATTTTGCTTAAAGTTTTGCCCCGATTTATTCATCAAACAAATAGATTCGTGAATTATTTTTGGGGGACATTTCTTATCTGTTTATTGCTTAAAATATCAATCCAGAGCATATCTGTTTTGCCTTGGCTTAAATCTTTAGCCTTTGTAGAGAAAAATTTAATTTTAACCTATTTGCATTTATGTTTCATTGGTGTTTTGAGCACATCGTTTTTAGCATCTTTGATTGAGCAGAAGTTTTTAAGCATAAATTTATGGCTTAAAATAGGAGCTGGAATAGGTTTTCTAGGTTTCTTCATCACGGAATTAATCATGTTTTTAGGTGGATTTCATATTTTTTATTCCCAAAATATTATGATATTCGGAAGTGTTTTAATGAGTTTGTGTATCCTTATTTTCTTGATGAATGCTATAAAAACAAATTGTTTAAAAGCTAAAAATGAAGCTTTTGCTAGATTCAAGCACTAAATGCAACATTTTCCACAAATGTATAAAAAACATCACGAGGCTTGCAAAACTTTAACACTTTAAACGGTCTATCGTTTATCTCTTTTTGTACCGCTTTCAGCTTGTTAGCGGTACTTTTTGTAATTGCCGAACCTTTTTTTACATACTGTCTAATAAGTTTGTTCATGTGCTCAATTTGCCCCTTTTGCCAACTAGAGTATGGATTTGTAAAATAAATCTGTGCTTGCAGTTTATTGGACACTATATCATGATTTGAAAACTCTAAACCATTATCCACGGTTATTGATTTGACCACTTTTTTATAAGGAAGTAACACATCAATAATAGCACGAGCGACCACATCAGCTGTTTTATTTGGTATATACTTTACAAACAAAAACCTTGATACTCTTTCCGTAAGTGTCAGCAAATAACCCTTATGATTTTTGCCCTCTACTAAATCACCCTCCCAGTGTCCGAACTCCTTACGCTCATTCACAACCTGCGGGCGTTCTTCTATACTAGTGCGGTTCTTTATCTTTCCAACAATTTTAGAAACCTGTGCCTTTCTCTTTTTCAAAGCGTGCCTGCAATATTTATATAATTTACCACCTTTCAATTTATCAGCCCTTATATATTGGTAAATTCTTTCCACTGAAACCATAGCAAACCCCATTTTTTTGCAATACCCCACAATCTGCAGGGGCGAATATCTTTTATACAAAAATTGTCTTACTCTTTTCTCAATGTCTTTTGTAAAGCGTCTATAACGCAAAAAACGCTCTTTCTTTTCAGAATAGAGCGTCTGTGCAGTCTTTGCTTTATACTTTCCTTTCTTCGTTCGGTTCCTCCTCACTTCACGGCTTATCGTAGATTTATCCCTTTTCAGTTCACGGGCTATTTTAGAGATAGACCAACCAGCCGTTAAATACGCCTCTATTTTAGCCCTTTCACACAAATCTAAATGTTTAAATCTCCGTGCCATCACTCACCATTTATTAATCTACTTATCTTCAAACCATATCCATAAACCTCACCCTTCGTACAAAAATCATCATAAAGTGGATTAATAAAAAAATCAAAATAAGCAATCAAATGCCCTTTATTCTTAAAAAGTTTCTCATCTAAAGAATTAGATAAATTCAAAATATCATCACAATTACTTATATATTCTTTTAACTCTTTTTCAATGTACTTAATCTGTTTTTCAGTGTAGTACTTTCTTATTTCTTTTTTTGCCTCCTTGCTTTGTGCATATCCAGCGGTTACGGCTAAACATAATCCAAATGATAGTAATATTTTTTTCATGATTTTAAGTGATTTTTAAATATGTTAATACCATTATCAAAACAAATGCCAAATAGTGCAAAGCAAAAAGATAAAAAAAAAAGAAACCACACCAACAAAGGTGCAGTCTCTCTCATTATTCAAAACAAACAAATTAATTTAAAAATCTTGGTATATAGTTTCCATTGTAGAAGCGTCTTAAATACTCCCCAGTCCTACGGTCATACACATTAAAATATTTCCAATCTCTAAACTTGGAACTATCAAGCCACTTGCTGAACCTGTATAAATCGTGCACATATTGCATTTTGAACACTCCAAAGGCTCCGAAAACTATACACGAATAATCATTTTTATGGCTCATTACTCAACACCTTTAATCTCCTCTTCTGCGTCATACAACAGGAAAGGTCCAGTACCTGCATAATGATACTCTTGTCCTGGCTCTAATTCGCAAACTGCATGACTATACGCGTCCGATACATCAAGATAGACCCCAACAAATTTACTAGTACTATTTCTAAAGTGATATCCGTTTTTATTCTTCGTTACAACAAAACCATCATAAAAAGTTCCAACATTATAACTTAACAAAATCGCTGAATTTGAATCATATCCATCTATAAAATTTGGTAAATCTTTCACAGGTTCTCCGTCCAATGGTATCAACCTTTTATAAATAACATAATCAGACTTGTCAATCAAATAACGCTTAAATGCATTAGCGGTATAAAAATATGGACCTACTTGATAATAACAATTATCCGATAAATCAATTGTAGAAACCTCTCGACACAAAAGCTCACTCCTAAACTTTCTATTATCAATAACTATCACACAATCACTCATCTTTTTTATCTTTTAAATCTTTAATTTTCTTTTTTGCAAAGCTATACGCAAAATCAAGCACAATAGCCAATAAACTTGCTAGAAGCGGTTTTAGCTCATCAAACGAAACCGCCCCCGTAAATCCTAATATACTATAAATCTTTGTCCTATCTACAAAATTTGTCATATCTCTTTATTTTTTGTTTAACTCAATTGTTCAAAACCCCCATTACTATCAAGCTGAATATTTGAAACCTGCGCCTTTACATATCCCAACAAATCTATATAATGCCCATGCTCAACAAGATATTCTTTTTCCCCATCATTATAACTCTGAATTACACGTGTAGTTTCACCATATAAATTTAATACCCTGCAATGCCCAGTTGATGGCATTCTAAATAGAGCAAGTCCACCCATGCCAGTTATTTTAACTTTCTCGGGCTCCTCACAATCATAATGAAATTTTACAGGGACTTCACTTATTTGGTTGCAATTATTTTTCTTTTCAAGCAACTTCTTTCTAATTTCTTCTTGTTCTTTACGCTTTCTTTCTTCCTGCTCCCTTCTCTTTTCTTCCTCACATTCAGAACAAAAATCATTTGCCTGCTCCTCCTGCAGTTTTTTAACCACATCACTTTTTACTGGTATTTTTCCCTTCTGTTTTTCTGATTGCATCATATCATCAACTTTTTGACTAAATGCTTTTTCATTTCTCACTGCAGAACCGCCTTTTGCAAAAACCTTATCAAACTTTGGTTTTTCTACTTTGGGCAAACTCACAGGTTCCTTGAATTTATTTGTATCCAGTGGCAACAAGGAATTATCTCCTGTGCTTACTTTCTCCTTTATACTCGTCTTTTTGGTCAATCTAAATAATAGATAGATTATTAAAAAGATGAATAACCAAAACTTAATTTTTCTTTTTTCTCGCTGTGTCATAACCTATTTTTTTAAATAAGAATTAAAAACATTTTCAAACTTTTGAGCATAAGAGGCTATATCTTTTGCTCTATCTGTAGAATTAACAACCCTTCTTGCATTGTAATAATCTGTTTTATTTTCATTACAATAAAGCTTTAAAGAAACACCCGTTAAATTATTAGGTTTATCAGCCATCATCATTTTTATGGTCATTAAAGCATTTAAACGCTTATCATTTACTATTAAATCTGGATTTGACAAAACATCTACACCAGAAAACTCTTTAAACTTAGTATATAAATGCCTACCAGTCCACTGGCAATATCCACGACCAAAAAAACGAGCTCCATCACCTTTATATTTATTACTTAAATTCTTTCTTCTACTAGCTGGATTATAACACCAAGATTGTACGCCATACTTCCACTCCATGTACACAGCCTTTTCAGCACTAACACCAAATGTATCTGCAATCTTCAAAAACTCGTTAAACTCCCTTAATTTATCCCCTTTAAGCGTTTTCTTCAAAACAGAAATTTTATCATTATAACGCTCACGCAATAAACTAAATTGACCCATTTCATGATATGCTGTAGCCATTATATAAGATGCTTGATTTATCAACAAATCACCACTTTTAATTTGATTTATTAATATATCAAACAAAGTATAACCCCAATCAGCATATGAATTATATCCTTTGGCAAATCTCAATCCATTAGGTACTAAAAGCATAGATAAAACACTTTTAGTCTCACTCTCTGTATTTGGAATATCAACGCCCACTAGTTCCAATTCTCCAAACTCAACTTTAGACTTTGGTTTTGATATTTTATAAGCCCACCAACTTCCAGCTAGCAGGGCAATTGCTTTTAAATATGTCATTTTTTTATCTCTTCTTTTATTTCTTCTCTTATTGCCCATATAACGATTTATTAAATTTATCCAAAACCTTTTGCCACTCTGGGTGAAGCTTTGGTTTTGGTGCGGGTATCTTAGGTTGATTATTTAACTTTGGACTTGGTGCGGAGCTCTTAGGTTGATTGTTTAACTTTGGTTTTGTCTTAATTGGAACAATACTTTTCCCCAACTCTATCCCATATTCCAATGGAGTTTTAAACGTTCTTACACCATGTGTAACATAATAAGGGTCAAAGGATCCAACCGAAAAAAACATTTTAAACATTTCAGACCAAAATCTAAAATTTGTCTTCACAAACTGTTCTGTAGTTTTTTCCTTTAAAACCAAAGGCTTTGCATCCTCCATTTTTGTTTAACAACAGTTACAACTCTATTAAATCTACGAACTAACAAAAATATTATAAAAGCTATCAGCGATAACGCCAATAGCTTACTATTCTTCATCAAATCACTTAAAAACTTCATCCTTTAAAACTATCTTTAATGTGGTCCTTCAACACATCTGATAACATAATCATTCCAATGTAAACCACTGCAATTAAAACACTTGTAATTAATTTACTTGTCATCTCTCAATATTTTACCACATATGTTCCTTATCCGTAGGAACACCCGCAAGTTCTTCTTCATTCAAGTACTCTGGCTCGTTACCCTCCACATCATCAAAGAGTGTATCTATCTCTTTTTTTGCCTCGTGCGCATGATGCAAACATATTTTTGCACATTGTACATACTTCAATAACAACGGCAATGATTTAAATAATCCTTTCAATTGTTTAAACATAACTTATCTAGTTTTAATTTGTCCGAAATATCCACCATTAGGTGCTTTAGTTGAAATTACCATTCCCAGCTTTTGCAAATACACTTTTCCAGTATTCACATTGAAACTTGCTATTTCTAAAACCTTTGCGCCAGTCTTTTTATAGAAAGCCTCAAACATCATAGTTATAAATCTATTTCCAGTGTTTGGAGACTCTGAACGCACACTCTTAGAGTTTTCAAATGCTTTAACAGTTATCATACCTCTTTGCTTTGAATAATTCCAAGCCGTAACATAAAACCTTCCATTCTTGGATTGTCCAGCTTTAGCCCCAGAATGTTTTTTAGGTTGTCTCTGATTATTATAACCTCGGTCATAACCTCGGTTAAAATTAGGGTTGGGATTTCCACCCCAACCATTACTATATCCATTATTATACGCCATTTCTATACTTTTTTAGTTAATAATTACCAGCCTCTTCTTTTTCCTTTGATTTTAATCCAGCCCATGTACACGGATAAAATCACTGCTCCCAATCCTAAAACCAAAAAGGTCGCAATACTTGTCCCTGCACCATTACCACTTAATGGCTTTAGTAAAAAACTATCAACTTTTGTTATTAATTCTTTCATCTTTATTTTGTTTTTAAATGTTATTTTTTCTTTGTTAATAAATAAATCAATGCCCCTCCTAGTAATAAATACAAAATGTTATTGTCATTTCGCCCAACATGTCCAGTAGCTTTTCCATATACCTCCCCGTCTGTTACCGCAGGATACGCACCTTCTGTAGGCATTCCTGTTTTAAGTGTTTGATCCTTACTAGGTCTGTAATCCGATGAACCTGCTTGGCTATCTGCTTGTCTTTCAGCATCTGTTTTTTCTCTAAAGAATGGCACGCGCAAAACTTCCTTACTCACGGCATCCCCTCTTGAAGTGTCACGGAATGGGAAATTTAAGTTTACATCAGTTCCTTTTGGATATTCCTTATCACCAACATAAGTAAATCTTGTCTGATACTCTTTCAGCATTCTACCATATGCCTCTGTTATCATTGCAGCTAGTGCCTCGGTACCTTTACGCGTACAATCTTTTCCCCATGGAAAACCACTTGCACAAACTTTTAAATAAAGTAACGCCTTATTAAAATTGTCAGCACTGGCTACCTTAGTAAACCCAGATTGTTCAATAATCCATTCAACGATTGTGGTTCCTTCTTTCATCGCTCTACTAGGCGACCAGCTCGAGCCCCAACAATGCAAATCAAAGCCGTTTGCCAAAACGCTATCTAACCCCCCAGTTATCTTACTTAATACACCGCCTACTATCTTTCCTCCAAATTGACCAAGAGAGGAGCCGGAGGCGTTACCGCCCCCCACACTTCCAATTAAACTACTTACCGCTGTTACTGCTCCAATCATTTCAATATTATTTTGCGTCTAACAAATAGAATGTAAATTATTCTCCTACATTTTTATACACTGCTAAGGTGTATAAGCCTGTTAAATCCAATGCAGGTAATTTCGATAACTCATCAATCCTTGCATTTTTTGCATAATCAAGTTGTAGTTGCGAAATCCTTGTTTTGCCCTGTGCATTGATAACTTGCAATTCATTTGGTGTCTTTTCAGCTACCAAATAATCAAATGCTAATACATCAACATCCTTTACAGATATATTTTGGTCAAGCTTCACTTGTTGCACATAAATAGGCTCTGCACTTCCAATAGCCTCAAATGTTTCTGCAGTTACATTCTGTGCTTGTCCACCCGATACATGGAACTCAATGTAAGTTTTGTCACCTAATGGCAAACTTCCAGATTTAGAAAAAGGAATTACCGCTACTTTGTCGCTACCAATTGTTGTTTGCAATTTAACAAAATGAACGCCCAACAATTCTGTAAATAGCTTAACGCTCATCTTTGGCACCAAAACCTTTTTAGTAAAGGTTTCATCTACTAGGTAAGACTCAATTTGCACCTGTCCGAAATCGGTACTTGAATTACCTTTTAAAATCAAACCCGCTGCACTTTCCTTAACTTCCAGCACCTCGGTTGCTTTTGCTAATGTTACTCTCATTTTTATATCTTATTTTAAATTTCTGAAACAAAGATATTAAGCATGCAAAAGCACTTTTTAAAATCTAGCGATTTTTACCACTTTTAAGCGATTTATACCAATTTTTGACACTAATCATCAAAATATTTTTTTACGAGTCTTTAGCGTTAGATATTTCTTTTTATAGTGGCTTAAAATATCTTTTTTTATCATGCGTGCAGTGGAATAGCTTACGCCTAAATAATTAGCTAGCTCCTTAGCACTAATTATTTGCAAGTTCTGTGTATTGTTTTTCATAAATTAATTGGATTAACTGGTCTAAATTTATACTCAAATCGGTATCTAATAACTGTCTTATGGCTTTATTATAAATTTTTAAATGCTCGTTCAATTTTTTATATCCCTTGCGGATCATCTGATATACTTTACCTTTATACAACTCTACAAATTGAATAGCAGTAGGCACATACTCCAATTTTCCCCGCAAGTGGTTTAACTCCTCTAAATAACTGCTAACTTCAAAATTTAAATAATTGAGTTTTTTTACCTTATTTGATGCGCCCCACACCGCACCAATTACTGGGCGTTTATTTTCTTCTTGCTTTAATAGATATTTCACCACATACGCAACTATATTTCGTTTACTCTTTGGCGTTTCAATTTTAGTACTTGGGGGATTGCTCCAACCCATTTTTTTATTACGCTGGTAAGCTAGTATGCAGTCTTTTTCTGATTTATAATTTTTTGAATACTTAGCCATATATTCTTTAGCCGTTAAGCGGTTCATCTTTTCAGAATATCTATCAACATAACCATATTTATTTATATACTGGTTCCATATGCGCTGAATATCCTCACGAGGGATTTGCGTATCAATCAAAACATGAAAATGAATATTTCCATTCTTCTGCGTCTCCGCTTTCCAGAGATAATTTTTTAAACCATAGACCTTTTTTAAATGGTCAAGATACTTAGCAAGTATTTTACGCAACACTCTATCATGGTGCTTTTGGGCACTGGGCAAGGTCAAGGTTACAAAAGATAAATATTTGTCCTTGTTTGATTTCGTTGCGTCAGCAAATAAAATAGCATACTTCTTTATATTCCTTACTTGAGTATCCGAGAGCGTTCCTAAATCCTTTAAAACATGCCCTTTCTCATTATACACTTCTTGTTGTTTCTCCTTATACAACTCAACACACTTTTCAGCATATTTAACAATTGAACCAAACTCTGAAATATCATCTAGTGCGTTTAACTCATCTAATTCTGTTTTTTCCTTGTTTAGATTTTGGCGTAAAGTAGGAGCATAGCCTACTTCGTAATTTCGTAAGTCCATCACATAACTATAATGCAATAGGCTAGTAGGTCTAAGCTGAACCTTTTCACACAAATAATAATTATTAACCTCTTGATATTGTCGCATTTACAGGGATTTTTGCCGTTAGATTTTACCGATACTTGAGACGAGCCCACTCAAAAGCCTATCGGCTTTCTATAAAAAAATCGGTTTCTTCTTTTTTCACAGCCACACGATGATATAAAATATCCTTAGGTTTAAAAGTTATCCACGAACGACCAGAAAATAATACCTCAATATTATTTTCTTGTTTCAACACCTGTACTACAATACCATATTCATATATGTACTGCTTAGGTTCTAAATGATTTACGGGAATGGGTACAAACTTCTGTACTACCAAAAAAGGTCTGATTTCTTCTCTTTGCATACGCTTTTAGTTTTAAATTATTTAAGCGTTGCATTTGTGTTTTGAATGTAGAAATAGAAAAAAAGATTAAAATTTTTTTTAAAATTGAAAACTAATTATATATTTTTGCCTAACTAAAATAATTTATAAGAATAATGTTACGAAACACCAATAAGTTTTTGTTCGCAATTTTAGCATTCTTTTTGTCGCTAAATGTATTTGGGCAAGATTTGGTAGGAATGGCTGAGCATGAAGGTAAAATCTACCACGACGAGAAACAGGAAAAATCGCTAGCAGAGCAAATAGATGAAGATATTCAGCATCACATCATGGATTCTCACTATTTCGACATCATGCACGATTCAGAAACCGATACTTATTACGGTTTCCCCCTTCCAGTAATTTTGTGGGACAATGGCTTAAAAGTATTCATGTCATCGGAATTTGATCATGGGAAGAAAGTCGTAGAAAAAGATGGAAATTTCTACAAACTTTATCACAGTAAAATCTATAAAACAGATGCAGCAGGTACTTTGACTTACGATGATGAGCATCATCCAACCAATGAAAAACCACTGGATTTTTCAATCACAAAGACAGTATTTTCTATATTCATTGCATTTGTTCTTTTATTCTTCATCTTTAGAGCATCGGCAAAATCATATGCCAATAGAGCTATTCCAAAAGGAATAGGTAGATACATGGAGCCACTCATTATGTATGTGCGTGATGAGATTGCAATTCCAAACATTGGAGAGAAACACTATAAAAAGTACATGAGCTTTTTGCTCACAATTTTCTTCTTTATTTGGATTTTAAACATCATAGGCATGATGCCATTTGGTGTCAATGTAACAGGGAATATCGCTGTAACATTTGCTTTGGCAATTATGACTTTTGTAATTACCAACATCTCAGGAAACAAAACCTATTGGAAACACATTTTTGATCCATTAGGAGATTCAATGCCTTGGTTTGGTAAAATCTTCATTTATCCTATTTTAGTTCCGATTGAGCTTTTAGGAATCTTCGTAAAACCATTCTCGCTAATGATTCGTTTGTATGCAAACATGACAGCAGGGCACATCGTATTGATGAGTTTGATTGGTTTAATCTTTATCTTTAGAAACTTTGGCGGTGGAGCAATGTCGCTTACATTAGCTATTTTAATATCATTTATTGAATTCTTTGTTGCAGCATTACAAGCCTATATCTTTACAGCACTTTCGGCATTGTACTTTGGTATGGCGGTAGAAGAGCACGCAGAAGAACATTAATTAAAAAAGAAATCATTAATTTTAAATTTTTATATTATGACTCAAATTCCAGTAATGGTAGGTGCAGGTTTAGTACTAATCGGAGCAGGTTTAGGTATCGGTAAAATCGGTGGATCTGCTATGGAGGCTATTGCACGTCAACCAGAAGCATCAGGTAAAATTCAAGTAGCAATGATTATTGCTGCTGCCTTGATCGAAGGTTTAGCATTCGCTGCTTTATTCGCAGTAAAATAATGCACAAACACCACTCTACGGCGGTTGGCAGTACAGTGGTGTTTTTAAATTTAAAAAATGAAAACTCCCTTTGGGAAATATTATATAAACAAAGAGATTTAAACAATGGATAAATTAATCAATGATTTTTCGGTAGGTGTGTTTTTTTGGATAACACTGCTTTTTTTAATTTTGATTTTCGTGCTTAAAAAATTTGCATGGAAACCAATTTTAACTGCGATTGAAGAAAGAGAAAACGGAATCGAGGAGGCGTTGCTACAAGCAGAAAAGGCAAGAGAGGAGATGAAAGCTCTTAAAGCTGAAAACGAGCAAATCATGCAACAAGCTCGCGAGGAGCGTGATGCTATGCTTAAAGAAGCTAAGGCAATGAAAGAAAGAGAAGTAGAAGCAGCAAGAGAGATTGCTGAAATTGAGGCAGACAAAATCATCGAGGCTGCAAGACGCACTATCGAGAGCGAGAAAAATCTTGCAATTGCAGAGGTTAAAAACCAAGTGGCAAGCCTATCATTGGAGGTGGCAGAAAAAGTGTTGAGAGATAATTTAAAATCAGAAGATCAACAAAAAAACTTGGTAGATAAGCTTATCAACGAAATTAAATTGAGCTAATCATGGCAAATTACAGAGTTGCTAAAAGATACGCAAAAGCTTTTTTTGAAGTTTTACCATCAGAGAAGCAAGAAAAGGCTGTGCAAGAAATGAGAGATATTCTAAAAGCTTTTAAAGCTAGCCGAGATCTTAAAAATTTCTTGAGTAGCCCGATCATTTCAGACGAAAAGAAACTAAACATCGCAAAAAGTGTTTTTAAGGACTTTACGCCTGAAACTCAAAACTTGGTAGAGCTTTTAATCCAAAATGGTAGAGCGGGAAATTTAAAAGAAGTTGCCAAGGCAATTATTGAACGCTATCGCACCATCAATGGAATTAAAAAAGCGCTTATTTCCAGTGCGCATCCATTATCACAAGAACAATTGAATGCCATTGTAGAAAAAGCACAAACCTCATTAGGCGTAAGTGCCGACAAGATTGAAGTGGTTCAAAAAATAGATGAATCGCTCATAGGTGGGTTTATCTTGAGAATAGATGATACCCAGTTTGATGCCTCAATTAAAACAAGGCTCAACGAAATTAAACAAGCATTCGACACAAAGAAAATTACATCAAAGATTTAATATATAAAGCATCATGGCAGAAATAAATCCAGCTGAAGTTTCAGCGATATTAAAACAACAACTCGCCAACGCAAGTTCAGATTTCGATTTGGCAGAAGTGGGTACCGTCCTTGAAATCGGTGATGGTATCGCCCGTATCTACGGACTTGAAAATGCTCAATATGGAGAGCTCGTACAGTTTGAAAACGGCGAAGAAGGATTGGTTCAGAACTTAGAGGAAGACAATGTTGGGGTGGTACTTTTAGGTTCATCTCAAGGTGTAAAAGAAGGAGATACCGCTAAGCGTACAAAAAGAATCGCTTCTATTAAAGTGGGTGATAGCATGCTTGGTCGTGTGGTAGATACTTTAGGAAACCCAATCGATGGTAAAGAGCCTTTGTCTGGTGAATTATATGACTTGCCATTGGAAAGAAAAGCGCCAGGAGTATTGTTCCGTGAGCCAGTTTCTGAGCCATTGCAAACAGGTATCGTGGCAATCGATTCAATGGTGCCAATCGGAAGAGGGCAGCGTGAGTTGATCATCGGGGATAGACAAACAGGTAAATCTACCGTAGCGATTGATACAATCCTTAACCAAAAAGAATTTTATGATAAAGGTGAGCCAGTTTACTGTATTTATGTAGCGGTAGGGCAAAAAGCATCTACTGTGGCTCAGACTTATAATGTATTAGAAAAACACGGCGCGATGGATTACACCATCATCGTTGCTGCAAACGCTTCAGACCCTGCGCCGATGCAGGTATGGGCACCGTTTGCAGGGGCTGCAATTGGTGAATTCTTTAGAGATACAGGTCGTTCAGCGTTGATTATCTATGACGATTTATCTAAACAAGCGGTTGCTTATCGTGAGGTGTCTCTATTATTAAGAAGACCGCCAGGGCGTGAGGCATATCCAGGGGATGTGTTCTACCTTCACTCAAGATTGTTGGAGCGTGCAGCAAAAATCATCAACAACGATGAGGTGGCTAAAAATATGAACGATTTGCCAGACGCTTTAAAAGATAAAGTGAAAGGAGGAGGATCGTTAACTGCCTTGCCTATCATCGAAACACAAGCAGGAGACGTGTCAGCATATATCCCTACCAATGTGATTTCAATTACAGATGGTCAGATCTTCCTAGAGTCAGATTTATTTAACTCAGGGGTGAAACCAGCGATCAATGTTGGGGTATCGGTGTCTCGTGTAGGTGGATCGGCTCAGATTAAATCAATGAAAAAAGTATCTGGTACTTTAAAACTAGACCAAGCGCAGTTTAGAGAGCTAGAAGCTTTTGCTAAATTCGGTTCGGATCTAGACCCTGCAACCATGGCAGTAATTGGTAAAGGTGAAAGAAACGTGGAAATCTTGAAACAAAGCGTAAACTCACCAATGCCAGTTGAGGATCAAGTAGCTATCGTTTATGCTGGGGTAAATAACTTGTTGAGAGATGTTCCAGTTGAGAAAGTGAAAGAATTTCAAGAAGATTATTTGTCTTATTTGAATGCTAAACATAGAGACACACTTGATCAATTAAAGGCAGGAAAATACAGCGAAGAGCAAACTAAAGTGTTGGACGAGGCTGCAAAAGAAATTTCTGCAAAGTACAAGAAATAAAATTTAAAAAAGAACACTGCAAATCTTTCGAGGTTGCAGTGCTAAAAAATAAGCTATAAAAAATGGCGAATTTAAAAGAAATTAGAAGTAGAATTTCCTCTATAGGCTCTACGATGCAAATCACAAGTGCCATGAAAATGGTATCTGCCGCTAAGCTTAAAAAAGCGCAAAGTGCTATTGAGCAAATGCGCCCTTATGCAGAAAAGTTGCGAGAGCTTATGGCAAATGTGAGTTTGGATGCCGAGGGAGTAAATAGCGCCTATACACAAAACCGTGAGGTGAAAAATGTACTTTTGGTTGCTATTACCTCAAACCGTGGACTGGCAGGAGCATTCAATGCGAATATTGTAAAAGAAACTTTGAGAAGCAAAGAAGAAGATTTTGCAGGTAAAAATGTTTCAATTCTTACCATTGGTAAAAAAGGATACGATTTGCTCAAAAGAGAAAATGAAATCAATAAAAACGAATCAGATTTGTGGGACGATTTCACTTTTGAAAATTCTTCTAAAATTGCTGAAGTTTTAATGCGTGCGTTCAAAGACAATAAGTTTGATGAAATACGCTTGATTTATAACCAATTCAAAAACGCAGCAACACAAGTTGTTCAAAACGAGAAATTCTTACCCATCGTAGTGGAGCAACAAGAAGAAGATTTCCAAGGAATCAATGTGGATTACATTTTTGAACCAAATAAAAAAGAGATTTTAATCGATTTGTTGCCAAAAACGCTTAAAATTCAATTGTTCAAAGCCTTGTCAGACTCCTATGCCTCTGAGCACGGAGCGCGTATGACGGCGATGCACAAAGCAACAGATAACGCAACCGACTTGCAGAAAGAGCTCACGCTACAATACAACAAAGCAAGACAAGCTGCAATTACCAACGAGATTACAGAAATCGTGGGTGGTGCAGATGCACTTGAGGGGTAATTAAAAGAAAATAATATATTGAATTAGATTGATGATGGAAAAATTTATTATTTCATCATCAATTTTTTTATAGAATTAAATTAAAGGTAAAGATTTTTTACTTTTAATGACTTTATAAAATCAAAAAGAATGCTCAATACTTTAGCTAAAAAAACACTGAATTTGGTGCCGCGTCCGTGGTTGATTCGCATGAGTTATCTCGCGCGTCCTGTTTTGAGTGTTTTGTACAAAGGAACTAAGTTTCAAGACCCAATCGATGGCAAAAAATACCGAAAATTGTTGCCTTATGGCTACCATACAACGAGGGAAAATGCACTAGCGCCAGGGAGCTTGTCGCTTGAGCGTCATCGATTGATGTGGCTATATCTTCAGCATGAAACAAAATTCTTTAAACAAGAAAATCTAAAAGTGCTACACATTGCACCAGAGCAATGCTTTTATTCAAGATTTAAAAAGCAAAAAAATCTTGAATACACCACCCTGGATTTAGAGTCTCCCATTGCAGATATTAAGGCAGATATCTGCAATATGCCGTTGCCAGATAATCATTTTGATGTCGTTTTTTGTAACCATGTTCTAGAGCATATCCCAAACGACCAAAAAGCCATGCAGGAGCTTTTTAGAGTAATGAAACCTGGAGGGTGGGGTATTTTTCAAGTTCCAATGAAACCAGGTTTAGCCAAGACTTACGAAGATTTCAGTATTACATCTCCAGAGGAACGCCAGAAGCATTTTGGGCAATATGACCATGTTCGCTGGTATGGGGATGATTATTTTGATCGGCTAAAAAAAGCGGGTTTTAAAATAATAAATCAAGAGTTTGTTTTAAAATTTACGCCAGACGAAATCAAGTATTTTGCCTTGGCACCACAAGAGCTTTTGCCAGTTGTCTACAAACCAGCTCGGGATTGAATTACTGATATTTATCGCTTTTAAAAACTGATATTATATTAATATTTATTTGTATATTTACAATCTTATAGTAAATGTATCATTAGTATGAAAAAGAATAATATTAAACTTAAAAATTTATTGATTTTTGCAAGCTTTTTGTCAAGTGGAATCGCTTTTTCACAAATGAAGATAGAAGGCGTTGTGAAATCGGTCGAAGGATATCCTGAGGTAGGAGCATTGATTAGTATAAATGGCTCTGAAGTTACAGAAACAGATTCAGAAGGAAATTATGTTTTGGAGGTTTTTCCGAACCAAATTCAGTCTAAAACCTTTACTTTAAATGTAGAAGGTCTTGATGGTAAAGTAGCTTCTAAAGTATTCGATTTCACAGATGGTACCAATGTGAGAAATGATTTTATTTTACATGGAATTGTGCTTGACGATGTTGTGGCTATTGGTTATGGTAGTGTGAAAAAGTCAGATTTAACAGGAGCTGTTACAGCTATTTCTTCAAAAGATTTTAATGAAGGAGTAATAAGCTCTCCAGAGCAATTAATTCAAGGTAAAGCTGCTGGGGTTCAAATTACAAGTAATGGTGGTGCGCCTGGTTCTGGTTCTATGATTAGAGTGAGAGGTACGGCGTCATTGAATGCTTCAAATGATCCATTGATTGTAATTGATGGTATGCCGATTGATAACGGAGGAATCCATGGAGCTGCAAATCCTTTAGCGTTGATTAATCCAAATGATATTGAGTCGTTCAATATTTTGAAAGATGCGTCTGCTGCAGCTATTTATGGTAATAGAGCTACGAATGGAGTAATCATTATTACAACAAAAAAAGGGAAAAGTGGAGACATAAGAGTTAATTACAATGCCACTACTTCAATTTCTGAAAAATTCGGAGAAATTGATATGTTAAATGCAGATGAATATAAACAAATAGCCAATAAATATTTATCTCCGGATAAGCTAGCCTTAATGGGCAATGCCGACACCCATTGGCAAAATCAGATATATAGACTAGCTGTAGGATTTGACAATAATCTATCTATCTCTGGAGGGATTGGTAGGGTGCCTGTAAGGTTATCGGTTGGATATTTAAATCAAGATGGTATTTTAAAAACCAACAATATAGAAAGAACTACTTTAGGTTTAAATATTAATCCGAGATTATTTGATAATCATTTAGCAATTAATATCAATGCAAAAGGAACTTATGCAGAAAATAGATTTGCGAGTACAGAAGCGATTGGTTCTGCGGTCTCTTTCGCTCCAACTCAGCCTGTTTTTGCTCCGAATATGTCTCAATTTGGGGGGTACTGGACATGGGTGAATTCTGATGGTTCCCCAAATGTGAATGCAACAAAGAATCCTCTGTCTTTGCTTAATCAAAGATTTGATTATTCATATGTAAGAAGAGTGCTAAGTAATATTCAGTTTGATTATAAATTTCACTTTTTGCCAGATTTAAAAGTGAATTTGAATTTAGGTTTGGATTATTCTGATTCGAATGGGAGCGTAACTCAATTACCAACCTTATCAACTGTTTATGCGGATAAAGGAAATTTTAGAAAGTATAGTCAAGTTAAGAAGAATAGATTACTAGAATTATATTTTAATTACACAAAACGTCTTGAGCAATTAGATTCTGATTTAGATTTAATGGTAGGGTATTCATACCAAAAATGGAATGAGAATGTTCCTTTCTCTCCTACCAAAAACGGTTTAGGTGTTTTGAGTCCTGTATCGGGGGTTGATTTCTTTACTCAAAATATTTTGCTTTCATATTATGGAAGGCTTAATTATACTTTAAAAGATAGATACTTATTGACGGCAACAGTTCGTAGAGATGGCTCTTCAAGGTTTAATGAAGATAACAGATTTGGTATTTTCCCTTCGGTTTCATTGGCATGGAGATTGGATAAAGAAGCATTTTTAGAAGATATTGGGATCATTTCAACCTTGAAAGTTAGAGGGGGATGGGGCGTTACAGGTCAGCAAGATATAGGTTCTAATTATCCATATTTACCAATTTATAGTGAGTCAGATAGTAGTACAAGGTATTTATTTGGAAATACATACTATAATTTGCTTAGACCTAATGGTTACGATTCTGATATTAAATGGGAAACAACAAAAACAGGAAACATAGGTTTAGATTTTGGCTTGTTAAGAGATAGAATTTTATTTAATGTTGATGCATATAAAAGAAAAACTTCAGATTTGTTAAGTGTTGTACCAGTCCCTGCGGGAGCTAATTTTACCAATTTACTTTTGACTAATGTTGGAAATATGGAAGCAAAAGGTCTTGAGGTTTCAGCTGTGATAAAAGCGATTGAAAAAGAAGATTTTTCATGGGATATGACATTTAATGCAACATGGCAAGATTCAAAAGTTACGAATTTATCGGTGACAAATAATCCAAATCAAAAAGTGCAAACAGGAGGGATTAATGGTATCACAGGAGCTACAATCCAAGTTCAAGCTGTTGATCATAAACCAAATTCGTTCTATGTTTATGAGCAAATATATAAAGATGGAAAACCAATAGAGGGAAAGTATGTAGACTTCAATAAAGATGGAGTAATTAACGAACAAGATTTAAGACCTTACGAGTCCCCATTGCCTAAATCTTTGTATGGATTTTCAACATCTGTAAGATATAAAAATTGGAATTTTGGATGTAGTTTGAGGGCAAGCTTAGGAAACTATGTTTATAATAATATGAATTCTCAATTTGGAACATTGCAATTGCTAGAGGTTAATGGATATTTAACAAATTTGAGTCGAGATTATTATAATTCAAACTTTAATGAACAACAGTTCTTCTCAGATTATTATGTAGAGAAAGCATCTTTCTTAAGAATGGATAATATTAATTTAGGCTATAGCTTACCTAAGTTTGTAGGTAATTCCAAACTTAAGTTAACAGCTTCTATAAATAATGTATTTGTAATTACAAGTTATAGTGGGATTGATCCAGAAATCTCAAGTGGAATTGATAATAACTTTTATCAGCGACCAAGAGTTTACTCGCTCGGGGTAAATCTTCAATTTTAAAAAATCTAAATAATAAATCATATGATACTTAGAAATATAAAAATAGGATTATTAGCAATTTTTGTAAGTATGGGGTTTTACTCATGCGAAAAGGATTTAGGAGAATTTGATAGTAGTAGTTATACTTCAGAAAAAGTATACGAAAATCCAGAAAATTATATTGGAGTTCTTGCGAAATGTTATGCGGGGCTTGCTGTAGGAGGACAAACGGATGGAGATGGCAGCCAAGATATTGGAGGAATTGATGGGGGCATGTCAAATTATTTAAGACAGTATTTTCAGTTACAAGAATTACCGACTGATGAAGCCATTATAGCTTGGGGAGATGCAAATTTGCCAGACTTACATAATATGACTTGGGGAGCAGATAATCAGTTTACCACAGCAATGTATTATAGAGTGATGTATCAAGTGACATTGGCAAATGAATTTATAAGAGAGACATCTGATAGTCGATTGAATTCAAGAGGTTTCTCTGTTACTGATATAGAGAAAATTAAAGGCTATAGAGCTGAAGCTCGATTTTTAAGAGCTCTTAGTTATTATCATGCCTTGGATTTATTTGGAAATATGCCTTTTGTAGATGAGAATTTTAAAATAGGGGCAAGTCAGCCGTCACTAATTAAGAGAGCAGAACTTTTTAAATTCGTTGAAAAAGAACTTCTGGAAATAAAGGGCAAACTAAAAGAACCAAGAACAAATGAATATGGAAGAGCAGATAGAGCTGCGGCTTGGATGTTGTTAGCTAAATTATATTTAAATGCAGAGGTGTATATAGGAGAACAAAGATATAAAGAAGCTGTTGAGTATTCTGATAAAGTAAATAATGCAGGCTATTCACTAAATCCAAAATACGAAAATTTATTTTTATCTGATAACAATATAGACAATAATGAAGTTATTTTTCCAATTAATTTCAATGGTACAAGTACAAGGACTTGGGGAGGAACTACTTACATTATTCACGCAGGTGTAGGAGGTAGCATGAAGGCTTCAGAATATGGAATTAACGGAGGTTGGTATGGTTTGAGAACGACAAAAAGTTTAGTTGAAAAATTTCCAAATACAAATGGAACTAAAGATGTCAGAGGTAGATTCTATACAGATGGACAAACATTGGAAATAAACAATGTCTCAAATTTCTCAGAAGGATATCCGTTGATTAAGTTTAAAAATATAACTTCTACAGGTAGAGCTGGATCGGATGCTACTGGAAATTTTGTAGATACAGATTTTCCTTTATTTAGACTAGCAGATTCTTATCTAATGTATGCAGAGGCTGTTCTTAGAGGAGGTGGCGGAGATAAAGCTAAGGCCTTAGATTTAGTAAATAAGATTAGGGAAAGAGCTTATAGAAGCAAAGACGGAAATATTAGAGAAAGCGAACTTACTTTAGATTTTATTTTAGATGAAAGAGCTCGTGAACTAGCTTGGGAAGCAATGAGAAGA
The DNA here is from genome assembly GCF_000265465.1 of Ornithobacterium rhinotracheale DSM 15997. Taxonomy (NCBI): domain Bacteria; kingdom Pseudomonadati; phylum Bacteroidota; class Flavobacteriia; order Flavobacteriales; family Weeksellaceae; genus Ornithobacterium; species Ornithobacterium rhinotracheale. Next base: position 442,215 of record NC_018016.1, on the reverse strand, counting down.
ACTGATTTGATCAGGTATAATAAATTTACTACGGGGCAATATGTTTGGCCGTGGAAAGGAGGTGTGAAAGAAGGTAAAGGTGTTGAGGAATTCAAAAATCTTTATCCAATACCATCAAAGGATTTAATCGTAAATACTAATTTAATTCAAAATAAAGGATATTAAAATATAATAAAGTATGAAGAAGATTTTTGTAGTATTAATTACATTGATTTCGGTTTCAATTTTTGGACAAAGTTTGGAGTCGCCGAATGGAGATTTTCAATTAGAGTTTAGTTTAAAAAATGGAGTACCCTACTATAATTTAAAGTATAAGGGAGAGCAAATTATAAATGATTCAAAGTTAGGTTTTGAAATATATAAAGAAGCAACATACAACCTTAAAGATATTACCAATCAGGAAAGTTACAGTTTTGATTCTGGGTTTAAGTTCGTGTCAGAAAGTAGAGACTCGAAAAACGAGAAATGGAAACCTGTTTTGGGAGAAAAAAAAGAATATGTAAATCATTATAATGAATTAGATGTAAGGTTGTTGCATGAAAAAGATGATAAGGTTTTAATTATTCAATTTAGGTTATTTGATGATGGGCTAGCGTTCCGATATGAATTTCCAGAACAAAAGAATTTAAATTATTTCATAATTAAAGAGGAAAACTCCGAGTTCAATCTGCCATTTGACCCAAAAGCTTGGTGGATTGCGGGAGACTATGATACGCAAGAGTATGTTTATCAAACCTCAAAATTGTCAGAGGTGCCTGAAAGATGGGAACAAAGCGTAGAGCAAAATGTTTCACAATCTCCGATTAAAAATGCAGTGCAATCACCTTTGATGCTTAAGCGAGAAGATGGGAAACCGTTGTATTTAAATATTGCTGAAGCTGCTGTAATTAACTATCCAGCATCAAATTTAGATGTGGATGCAAATAAATTAAGTTTAAAAATTCATTTAACGCCAGATGCGCAAGGAGCAAAAGGATATATCCAGACAAGTGCATTTACACCTTGGAGAGTCGTGATTGTTTCTCCAAAGGCTGAGGGTGTTTTGGCATCAAAAATGATTTTTAACTTGAATGAGCCGACAAAATATCAAGATACTTCATGGATAAAACCAACCAAATACATGGGAGTTTGGTGGGAAATGATTATCGGAAAATCTTCGTGGGCTTATTCAGATGCCGACAATGTGAAAATTGGAGAAACTGATTTTTCTAAGTTAAAGCCAACTGGAAAGCACGCTGCAAATAATGAAAAAGTCAAAGAATATATTGATTTTGCCGCAGAAAATGGATTTGACGGCTTATTGATTGAAGGTTGGAATGAAGGTTGGGAAGATTGGTTCGGGAAATCAAAAGAATTTGTATTTGACTTCATTTCACCTTATCCAGATTTTGACATAAAAATGTTGAACGATTATGCTCATAAAAAAGGAATCAAATTAATTATGCACCACGAAACATCTGGCTCTGCAACCAATTATGAGAGATGGGCAGACGATGCATTTAAATTGATGAACAAATATGGATATGATGCGGTAAAAACAGGGTATGTGGGAAATATTATTCCAAGAGGAGAGCATCATTATAGTCAATGGATGATCAATCATTACAATAGAATCGCAGAAAAAGCTGCTAAATACAAAGTAATGGTGAATTCTCACGAATCTGTGAGACCAACTGGTTTGAGCAGAACTTATCCTAACTGGGTCGCAGCAGAAGCAGCACGAGGTACAGAATATGAAGTGTTTGGAGGAAATCCACCAGAGCATCAAACAATTTTGCCATTTACTCGATTTATGGGAGGAGCAATGGATTACACGCCAGGAATTTTCCAAACCAAAATCGATTATTATTTCCCTGGAGATACAAGATTTGTAAAAACAACTTTGGCTAAGCAATTAGGTCTTTATGTTGTGATGTATTCGCCATTGCAGATGGCAGCAGATTTGCCAGAGAATTATAAAAAACATATGGATGCATTCCAATTTATAAAAGATGTACCTGCCGATTGGGATGACACAATTATTCTTGCAGCAGAACCAGGGGATTACATCCATACAGCGAGAAAAGCTAAAGGTAAAAATGAATGGTTTGTTGGTGGAATTACTGATGAGAATGCGAGAGATTATACAGTAAATCTTTCATTCTTGGATAAAGGTAAAAAATATGAAGCAACTATTTATGAAGACGGTAAAAATGCCGATTATGAAAAAAAACCGCAATCTTACCATATTTATAAAAAAGTAGTAACTAATAAGTCTAAGATAAAGATTAAAATGGCAAGAAGCGGAGGATATGCAATATCACTGAAGCCAATAAAATAAATTGAATTTTAAGTAATTTTTGAGCGTCACATATTTGTGGCGCTTTTTTATTAACACCCTCTACGCTGTCTCACTGCTTCGTACAAGCAGATTGCCACGGCGTTACTCACATTGAGTGAGTCCACTTTGCCATTCATCGGGATTTTGATGGTGTGCGTTACATCGTTTAGCCAAAAATCGCTTAATCCCGTAGATTCTGTACCAAAAACAAGCGCAGTTCCCACTTTCATTTGGCAAGCGAACAAGTCGCGCGTGTTATCGCGCAAAAAAGTAGCCAAAATCTGGATTTTTTGTTCACGGCAAAATTTGACAAAATCTTGCGCATTGGCAGCAATAATTTTATTGGTAAAAACCGTTCCCACGCTACTACGCACCACATTGGGGTTAAAGAAATCTACACGCTCATCGCACACCACCACAGCATCGGCACCAGCGGCATCTGCCGAGCGTAAAATAGCCCCAAGGTTTCCAGGTTTTTCCACCTGCTCGAGCACTACAATCAGCGGATTTTCAATATGTTTTAAATCTTGTAAATCGTTTAATTTCTGTTTGTAAACGCCTAAAATTCCGCCCGTTGTTTTACGGTATGCTATCTTTTCAAAAATCTCTTGAGTAATTTCAAAAATCTGATTTTCAGGTAATTTTTGTTTTAATTCTTCATCTGAAAAAAAATCAGGACAAACGAAAGAGCTCTCTGCCTCAAAACCATTTTGCAAAGCCAAAAGATTTTCCTGCACACCTTCGGCTACCAAAAGACCAGTTTTTTTTCGGTCGCGGGATTTTTGTTGCAGTTTGATTAAATCCTTGATTTTCTGATTTTGAACACTTGATATCAACATGAGGAATTATATTTTTTGATAGCTTTATAACACAAAAGTAATTATTTTTTATCATCTAAAAATTGAAAGGCTTAACTTTGCATTGATTTTACATCAAGTAAATAGTTAAATTTAAGAAATGAAAAATCCTAGAATAGCCGACGAATTAAGGCAAGAAGCATTAGATTATCATAAAAAAAGTCCGAGGGGAAAAATTGAAGTAATCCCCTCAAAACCGCACGCTACACAGCGTGATTTGGCACTGGCATACTCGCCAGGGGTGGCAGAGCCATGTTTGGAAATCGAGAAAAATCCAGAAACTGTATATGATTATACAGGCAAGGGGAATTTGGTTGCCGTAATCTCAAACGGTACGGCGGTACTTGGTTTGGGCGACATTGGAGCCGAAGCTTCAAAACCCGTGATGGAGGGAAAGGGTTTGCTTTTCAAAGTTTTTGCAGGCATCAATGTGTTTGATATTGAAATTAATGAAAAAGATCCAGATAAATTCATCGAAATCGTAAAAGGAATTGCACCCACTTTTGGTGGAATCAACCTAGAAGATATCAAGGCACCAGAGGCTTTTTATATTGAGGAAAGACTTAAAAAAGAATTACCCATTCCATTAATGCACGACGACCAGCACGGCACGGCCATTATCTCTGGTGCAGCGTTGCTCAATGCGTTGGAATTAGCCGAAAAAGACATCAAGGAAGTAAAACTAGTGGTAAACGGAGCAGGTGCGGCAGCAATTTCGTGTGCTAAATTATACCTTTCGCTTGGAGTGAGAAAAGAGAATTTATTTATGTGTGATTCCAAAGGAGTGATTACATCACGCCGTGAGGATTTAAACGACCGTAAGAAACTCTTTATCAACGACACACCAGCTAATACGCTTGATGAGATAATTGATGGAACAGATGTTTTTGTTGGGCTTTCTACAGGTGATGTGTTGAAGCCTGAAATGTTAGCAAAAATGGCTGAAAACCCAATTGTCTTTGCCTTGGCAAATCCAAACCCAGAAATTAAGTATGATTTAGCCGTAAAGACGCGTCCAGATGTAATCATGGCAACGGGACGAAGCGATTATCCAAACCAAGTAAACAATGTGCTTGGATTCCCTTATATCTTTAGAGGAGCGTTAGATGTAAACGCATCTGAAATCAATGAGGAAATGAAGTTGGGTGCGGTGCACGCATTGGCAGATTTGGCAAAAGAGCCCGTTTCAGAAGAGGTGCTTTTGGCTTATAATCTCAAAAAATTGAATTTTGGTAAAAATTATATTATACCAAAACCATTTGATGAGCGTTTGATCACTCGTGTTTCTATGGCGGTGGCAAAAGCGGCGATAGATAGTGGCGTGGCGAGAAAACAAATCACGGATTGGGAAGCCTATCGCTTGCAATTGCTGGATAGAATGGGCAAAGATGATAAACTGATTCGTGCAATTCAAAACCGTGCAAAACTCAACCGCAAGAAAATCATTATGGCAGATGCCGAGGAGTTCAATGTGTTGAAGGCAGCTTTAATTTTGAAACAAGAAGGTATCGCCGATCCAATTTTATTAGGGCATAGAGATAAAATTTTACATACCATCAAGAAAAATAAACTAGATGTGGATTTGCCAATCATTGATCCATTTGAAGATGATCAGGCAGAAAATCGTGAGAAATTCACTCAGTTCTTGTGGGATAAAGGTGCCAGAAAAGGAATTACGCATTATCATGCAGAAAAATTAGTAATCTCTCGTTCGCAATACGGTGCGTTGTTGCTAGAGCATGGCTATGCAGATGGGCTCTTAATTGGTTATTCAAAAGACTTTAAAACATCTTTAAAGCCAATCAAACAAGCCATCAATCGCAAAGGGAATCTCATTGCGGGCGTAACAATGTTTTTAACGCATAAAAAACCGATTTTCTTGTGCGACACTTCGGTGCACAAGAATTTAAGTGCACAGCAAATCGTGGAACTCACCAGAATGTTGCACCAATTTGTGAAGTCGATGGCGATAAGACCAAGAATTGCTTTGTTGTCCAACGAAAACTTTACACAAAGCAATGCAACCTCTCGCAAAATGGCAGAAGCAGCAGTAATTTTGCACCGCGAAAATCCAGAAATCGTGGTAGACGGAGAAATTCAGGCAGATACCGCTTTGAATTGCGAATTGCTGAAAAACTTCCCATTCTCTCGATTGGATAACAATGCTGCCAATGTTTTTATCTTCCCAGACCAATTGTCGGCAAATATCACGAGCAAAATGTTGCGAGGTTTAGGCGTGGGACAAATGATTGGACCAATGTTGATAGGTTTAGAAAAATCAGTAAACATTATGCCTATGGGCTCCAGCGTAGAGGAAATTGTGAACTTAGCTACGGTTACTGTTTTAGAAATGTAATATTTAGTTAAAAATAAATAATTGAAGAAAGGAAAATTCAGCGATGGATTTTCCTTTTTTTATGACTTAAAAAATGCTTTAAAATAGCATTTTTATCACTTCTAGCGATTTAGGTTCTCTGAAATCTGGGAGGTGCAGTTGATAATATTGCAATAAATTATTGAGCAAAGAGCGACGTTGCATTTGGTTAAAAATATTTTTGGAATCTTGATTAAAATCCGTGAAAATCAATTTTTTGAAAAAATGACTTTCTTCTTCTCCAAGCGTGAAACCCGATTGCGTTTGAAAGCAAAATCGTCCGCCCTCTAGATCAAAAAGTGGCGCATCATGATTTTCGGTATTGGGGTGAAAACCCAAATATTGGCTCATTTTAAGTAAAAAATACAAATGAAAATCGGCAAAATCTTTATTTTTTTGGTCTAAAAGATTAAGCGAAGAAAAGATGAAATCATACAATTGCGGATTGGCTTCGTCTTGTCTAAGGCATGAAAAAATAATTTCGCTCAAAAGTTGCAATACAATTGATTTGGCAGGTTGCGTGTGCAAATCGATGAAAGCATGCGAAGTTTGTAAATTTTTCGGGTGTTTCAAGCTCCCGCGTGTGTTTTCTTCTACCGAGATTTCCACTTCGGCAAAAGGGAAAAGCAGGCTGCGGTTTCGTTTTTTTTGTTTGTAAAAACCTTTAATCATAAAAGCCAACATGCCCAATTCTCGGGTGTAGAGATGCAGAATCAATCCAGAATCCCCATATTTTAAATGCTTGATGACAAGGGCGCGTGTTTTTTTCATATCCTAAAGAAAAGTCAAATTTTCTTGAAAAAAATGAGTTTCAACTCAATCCAAAATCGAATGTGCGTAAAATTATGTAAATTTGCAGACTTAAAAAAGTTTAAATTAAAATCATGACCAAAGATAATAAGATTGAATTAATGGCTCCTGCAGGGAATTTTACATCTCTGCAAGCAGCGTTGGATAATGGGGCAGACTCTGTATATTTCGGGGTAGAGCAGCTCAATATGCGTGCTCGTGCGTCGATAAACTTCACTTTAGAGGATTTGCCAGAAATTTCCAAACGATGCAAAGCCAAAGGCGTACGCACCTATTTGACTTTGAACACCATTATTTATGATCATGATTTGTCTATCATCAAAACTTTGATAGATAAAGCCGTGGAAAGCGACATTACAGCAGTGATTGCCATGGATCAAGCGGTGATTGCCTATGCTCGGCAGATAGGTATGGAGGTTCATATCTCTACTCAAATAAATATTACTAATATAGAGACTGTGAAGTTCTATGCACTATTTGCTGATACTATGGTGATGAGCCGCGAGCTGAGTATTAATCAAATAAAGAAGATTTGTACACAAATAGAAAAAGAACAGATTAAAGGTCCCTCTGGTAATTTAGTAGAGATAGAAATATTTGGGCATGGTGCATTATGTATGGCGGTATCAGGTAAGTGTTATCTGAGCTTACACTCTCATAACTCTTCTGCTAATAGAGGGGCGTGCAAACAGAATTGTAGAAAGAAATATACCGTAATAGACCAAGAATCTGGCTTTGAGATAGAGTTAGATAATGAATATATGATGTCACCAAAAGACCTGTGTACTATTAATTTTTTAGATCAAATTGTAGATGCAGGGGTAAAGGTGTTAAAAATAGAAGGAAGGGGGCGTGCACCAGAATATGTGGCGACCGTAACAAAATGCTACCGAGAAGCTATTGACAGCATCAGCGAGGGAACTTTTACCCAAGAAAAAGTGGCAGAGTGGATGAAACTGCTAGAAACTGTCTATAATAGAGGTTTCTGGAGCGGCTACTATCTAGGACAAGAGCTAGGCGAATGGTCGCCAAATCCAGGTTCTAACGCTACACAGAAGAAAGTGTATATAGGTAAAGGGAGACACTTTTATCCAAAATCTAATATTGCTGAGTTTTTAATAGAAGCATATGATTTAAGCGTAGGGGATAAGGTTCTAATACAAGGGCCTACAACAGGGTCTCAGGAAATGGAGATTACCGAAATGATGATTGATGGGCAGGGAATGAAAGAAAAAGCTACAAAGGCTGATGTGATTACTTTTAAAACCGGTTTTAGGGTGCGCCCGAGTGATAAACTTTATAAAGTAGTGAAGGCTTGATTTATGCTGAAAAAGAATTTTAAACCATTATTTATGCTGAAAAAGAATTTTAAACCATTATTTATGCTGAAAAAGAATTTTAAACCATTATTTATGCTGAAAAAGAATTTTAAACCATTATTTATGCTGAAAAAGAATTTTAAACCATTATTTATGCTGAAAAAGAATTTTAAACCATTATTTTTTTATTTATGCTTTTGGATGAGTTTGGCGGCGTGTCAATCTCAGTCTTTTGGAGGGCTTCAGTTCCCTAAAATAGTTTATCAATCCGAGGATTTAAAGGTGGTTCAGATTGCGCCTGATACTTTTGTCCATACGTCTTATTTAGCCACCCAGCAATGGGGAAAAGTGCCTTGTAATGGTATGATTGTCAGACATCAACGAGAAGCGATGGTTTTTGATACGCCCACAGATGAAGCCTCTTCGGAAGCTTTAATCCATTGGATTAAAAACGAACTGAAAGCCGAAATAAAATGGGTGGTGCCGACGCATTTTCACGATGATAATTTGGGCGGATTACCAGCGTTTCATCGGGATAAGATAATGTCTATTGCATATTATAGAACTCAAAACTTATCTAAAAAGCATCGAAAACCACAGACTATTACTACCTTTTCAGCTACAGATTCAACTTGGAATTTGGGAGGTGCAAAAATCCAAATAGGTTATTATGGAAAAGGACATACGGAGGATAATATAGTTGTGTATTTTCCAAAGGATCAAGTGTTATTTGGTGGCTGTTTGGTAAAAGAATTGGGGGCAGGTAAAGGTAATTTGTCTGATGCTTTCCCTAAGGAATGGTCGGCAACCATTCAAAAAGTGAAACACGCCTATCCAGAAGCGAAAATTGTGGTGCCTGGACATGGCAAAATAGGGGACAAAGCGCTATTGGACTACACGGCGCAACTTTTCAAACCATAAAATGATATTGATATAAAACGAAGCTATGGTCATCATAACCTTACAGAGAGATAAATGCATCGGTTGCAACTATTGTGCGGAGTTTGCGCCAGAGTTTTTCCGTATGTCTAAAAAAGATGGGAAATCGGTATTGCTAAAATCTAAGGATAAAAAAGGTTTTCATACTTTTAAAACGCCTATTCCTGATGCTTTTGAGCCTTGCGAAAAAGCAGCCAAAGCTTGCCCTGTGAACATCATCGATGTGAAAACTACTTAAAATATGAAATTTAGCAAAACCCAATGGCGGAAAGTTTATAAACAAAAACGCAAAGCACTTTCAGCAGAAGAAAGAAAGGCATTAAGCCAAAAAATCTTTGTGCAATTGGCACAATCCGATTGGGTGGAAAAAGCACAAAATATCCATATTTTCATTTCGGTGGAAAAGTTGGGCGAAGTGTCTACGCAAAAATTTATTCAATTGCTTTGGGTTAAAGGTAAAAGTGTTTTTATTCCAAAAGTTGAAGGTAAATCGCTCATCACTTGCGAGTACACGCCCGAAACGCTTATGGAAATGAGCCGTTGGGGCATTTTGGAACCTAAATCACCCAAAATAGTATCTGAGAAAGTGATAGATTTAGTCATTACGCCACTTTTAATCTGTGATAAAAAAGGTACGCGTATAGGCTATGGTGGTGGATTCTACGACGGGCTTTTTGCTAAATGCAAGCCCGATGTTTTAAAAGTCGGCGTAAATTACTTTTCTCCCATAAACGAAATAATCCCGACTTACGAAAGCGATGTGCTGCTGGATTATTTGGTAACGCCAGAAGATATTTTTGGATTTAAATAAATGTTTATTTTTATTTGTAATGAAACCTTGGCTTGAAGAGGTATAGATTTCTTTAAGAAAAAGATAAGGCTAAAGAGGAAATTAACATGGGTTTTGATTGAAAAAATAATAACTTTGTTATTAATTTAAAATTATGGAAACAAATATAATTCGTTTAAAAAGAAAACTAACTTTTCAAGAGTATCAAATGGTTACTAATTCTTTAGAGAGGTTGGGCATTGAAATAGACTATCCAGAGAATGAACTCTCTCAAGATGAAATAAATTCTATTTCAAAAGGGATTAAAGATATAGAAGAAGGCAATTTTTGTACAAGTGAAGAGCTCCATTCTAAAATAAAAGAGAAATATGGTATTGAAATGGTCTAATCAAGCTCAAGAGGAACTTTTTGATACGCTTGATTTTTGGATTAATCATAATAAATCGGATGTCTTCTCAAAAAAAATTCTAGTCGAAATAAACAAAGTAGAAAAAGAACTGATTAACCAACCTTATTTCCTTTCTATTTATTATTCTAAGAATAATGTATATAAAAAGAATCTTTTGAATAATAAATTCTCAATATATTATAGGATAAATAATGAGAATATAGATATCCTACATTTTAGAGATAACAGACAGAAACCTTTGTATAAATAGTTTGGGTTTAAAGTTAATTCAAAACCCAAATGAGGTTTTTAAACAAAATAAAAAAAGCCATTTCAAATTAAGAAATGGCTTTTTTAGTGTTTTTTTATTTTTTCAATTCTTCGGGAATCAACGCCACAGGAATCGGATTGATTTTGTGCTGCATGGCACGATTAAATTTATTGAAAATTTGTAGAACTTCTCGTTGTCTGCCTTCGAAATCTTCGGGTTTGTGGTCTTTGTATACGCCCATAGCCCATTCCAGTTCGTCGTAAGTAGCACCCAATTGGTCTTCGTCGGTGCGGTCGTCGTTCCATAATCCGTCGGTAGGTTTAGCATTTTGGATAGAAGCGATGATGTCTAATTCTTTGGCTAACTTAAAAACTTCGCTTTTCATCAAATCCCCAATCGGAGAAATGTCCACCCCGCCATCGCCGTATTTGGTGAAGAATCCCACGCCAAAGTCTTCTACCTTGTTTCCTGTTCCTACGACCAAGTAGCGATTAAGTCCTGCGTAATAATACAGCGTGGTCATTCTCAAACGCGAGCGCGCATTGGCAAGTGCTAAGTCATTTTGTGCATGATTTTTATCAGCTACCACTGCCTCGCTCAGTGCATCAAAAGTAGGCGTAAGGTCTACTCGCATGCCTTTTACATTAGGATATCTTTCTTCTAGCCAAGCGATGTGGTTTTGCGCTCTATTTACTTGATCCTGAGCTTGGTGTATTGGCATTTCAATCGCTAGAACGGGTGCGCCTGTTTGAGCCGTAAGTGTAGAAACTACAGCAGAATCAATTCCGCCAGAGATTCCAATCACCCATCCGTCCATGCCAGATTTAGATAAATAATCCTTTAACCAATCAACAATATAATTAATTACTTCTTTTGTGTGCATAATTTCTGTATTTTTGAATTCTCAAAGTTAATGCTTTCAATTCATGAAAAAAATATTTTTCTATGTAATATTAGTTTTAGGTATCTTTTCTTGCCAAAAAAAAGCGCATGAATTTAAAACAGATGTTCCTCCTTTTACGGATTCTATCCAAGTGAAAGATGTGTCTAAGGTTTATTATGATACAAAAATCAGCAATCAGGCGTTGGCTAAACTTTATCCTGACTTTTTTGCCAATATTCCAGACACGATTTTGGAGCGTCGCCGTGCAGATACCCTAGCCATTGCTTTGAACCAAGCGGTAGAAAATCAATTTAAAAATTTAGCCTTAAAAGATTCATTGCGATCTATCTTTAAATATGTAAAATACTATTATCCCAATTTCACAGCCCCTACGGTGTACACCTTTACGGGAGAGTTGCCGTATATGAATCCCGTTGCTTACTGGGTGCAGAGCAACGACATGGTGCTAGGGCTAGATTGGTTTCTGGGTAAAGATTATCCGTTGTATGAAAAAATGGGGATTCCACGATATATAAGAAAAAACTTTCAGCCTCAGGATTTAAAGATTAGCATAGCCGAAAGCATGGCAAGGCAACTTGTCCCGATGGATATTACTAAAAGAAAATTTGTGGAAAAAATGATTTATGCAGGAAAAGTGTTGCTAGCCACACAAGCCTTTTTGCCTGAAAAATCAGCCCAAGAAATCATGCAATATTCGCCAGAGCAGTGGCAGTGGTGTGTGGGCAACGAGGCAGATGTATATGTGTACTTTACCGAGGAAGAATATTTCTTTGACGAGGATAAAAAGCTAAGTGAGCGATTTATAGATCCTGCGCCTTTTTCTAAATTCTTTACCGATGCCGATAACGAAACGCCAGGAAGAGTAGGGGCATGGATGGGCTTGCAGATTTGCCAAGCTTATTTGAAACAGAACCCCAAAGTGGATTTAGCTACATTTTTGAGCGACAATGATTATTTGAAAATATTTAAAGACTCAAAATATAAACCGATAAAATAATGAAATCTGAAATAAAAATAAGCGTTGAGCTAGACGAAAATAAAGTGCCAGAAAAGCTTAGCTGGAGTGCCGTAGATGGTGGCGTAGAAAACCAAGAGACTAAAGCAGCATTGCTCTCCCTCTGGGACGACAAGCAGCGAGAAGCCTTGCGCATCGATCTATGGACGAAGGATATGCCGATGGATCACATGAAAATATTTTTTCACCAAATATTTAGAGCTATGGCAGATACCTACCAGCGCGCAACCGATGAGAAAGAAGTGGCAGAGAAGATTAGAGAATTTGCAGAGGACTATGCCCGTGCGGCGAAAATTAAATAAAATATGACAGAATATAACTTCGATGAGGTAGTAGATAGGAGAGGTACAGGAGCCTTAAAAATTGAAGCTTTAAAAACCAAATGGGGACGCACCGATTTAATTCCACTCTGGGTGGCAGATATGGATTTTAAAACCCCTAAATTTGTAGTAGAAGCGGTGCAAAATAGATTAAACAACGAGATCTTTGGCTATACTTCGGCATCAGAAGATTGGTACCATGCCATCATCGATTGGCAAAAGAGGAGAAATCAATGGGAAATCACCAAGGAGATGATTTCCTTTGTACCAGGAGTGGTGCCAGGTTTATCTTTTGCCGTGCAGTGCTTTACATCGCCTGGCGACAAGGTGCTTATTATGCCTCCAGTCTATCAGCAGTTTGGGAAATCGGTGCGCAATCACGATAGGGAGCTAGTGCTGTGTCCGCTCAAGCTAGTAGGTATGGATTACACCTTTGATTTTGCCCTTTTTGAGCAGCGCGTAAAGGATTGTAAACTATTTCTACTATGCAATCCGCATAACCCAGGAGGCAAGGTGTGGCGTAAAGAAGAACTGCAAGAAATTGCACGCATTTGCAAAAAGCACAAGGTGCTAGTAGTTTCAGACGAAATACATTCAGATTTAACCTTTGCTCCACACAAGCATCACCCATTTTCATCGGTAAGCGAGGAGGCGAGAGACAATAATGTTACATTCAATGCGCCAAGCAAGGCATTTAACTTAGCGGGCTTTTGTAGCTCATTTGCCATTATCGAAAACCCAGAAATCAGAAAAAGATTTGTAGACTTTACCGAGAAAATGATGGTGGGAGATGCCAATGTTTTTGCCTATCTCACAACCACCGCTGCTTACAACAATGGCGAGAAATGGCTGGAGGCAGTAAAGGAATATATAGAGCAGAATATCCTATACCTAGATCAGTATTTAAAGGAGCATGCTCCTAAAATCAAAGCCGTAATTCCACAAGCATCTTATCTAGTGTTTTTAGATTGTAGGGAGCTTAATTTAAGTCAGCAGGACTTGGTAGATTTCTTTGTAGACAAAGCCCATTTAGCCCTAAATTTAGGAGAGGACTATGGCGAAAACGGAAAAGGCTTTATGCGAATTAATTTAGCCGCACCACGAGTGCTTATCCAGAAAGCCCTAGACCAAATAAAAGAAGCCTACAAGGAGAAGAATTTTTAGTAAGAAAATAAATTAAATTATAAAATCAATATATAGAATTAAAACATAGTAAAAATCCCGATTATTTTGCTATCTTTGCAACCCAAAATTTTAATAGAATGAATGTTACGTACAATAAAGTAGATGATTTAAACGCAGTTTTATCGGTATCTATCGAAAAAGCAGACTATGCAGACAAAGTAGAAAAAGCCCTTAAAAATTACAGAAAAAATGCAAATGTACCAGGCTTTAGAAAAGGTTTTGTTCCAATGGGACTTGTAAAAAAACAATACGAAAAACCACTCATCTACGAAGAAGTAAATAAACTTTTACAAGAAAGCGTAAATAAATATTTAAACGATAATAAAGTAGAAATCTTGGGACAGCCCCTACCAAAAGAAGATAAATCTTTCAATTGGGATAATGAAACTTTAAACTTTGATTTTGAACTAGGTTTGGCACCAGAGTTTGAAGTGGATTTAGCAGAGGTAAGCGTTCCTTATCACAAAATTACCGTAAGCGATGACGAAGTAGAAAAATACATCGAAAACTTCAGACTTAGCTATGGTAAAATGTCCGAAGCAGAAGAAGTAGGCGAAGGAGCTTACATCAAAGGTGTGTTCTATGAATTAGACGAAAACGGAGAGGAAACTTCTGCGCACTACCACGCAAATGTGTTCTACAAAGATTTGAAAGATAAAAAAGCATTTGATGGTAAAAAGAAAGGAGATAAAGTAGAAATCGAAGCAAAAGAGATTTTTGAAGACCAAGATAGATTGGCTCAAACTTTTGGTTTAGAAGAAGACGAAGTAGCAGATTTTAACAAAAAATTAGTTTACAAAATTCAAGGCATCGTAAGCCATCAAAAAGCTGAAATCAATCAAGAATTGTTTGACAAAGTATATGGTGAGGGGGTAGTAGATTCTGAAGAAGCTTTCCGTGCAAAAGTGAAAGAAGAAGCAGAGAAAATGTATGTAGCAGAGGCAGATCGTGTAATGCTTACCAACGGATTGTTGAACTTGGTAGAAAACAAAAAGTTTGATTTACCAAAAGAGTTTTTAGTGAAATGGTTACAATTCTCTAATCAACAAGCTGATTCTGTAGAAAAAGCAGAAGAAATGTACAACAATGCTGAGCGTGGTATGAGATTCCAATTGGTAGAAGGTAGAGTAGCCAACAAATACGATGTAAGCGTAACAAGAGAAGATGTTGAAAACCAAGCAATCGAAGCGGTAAAACAACAAATGAAAATGTACGGTGCTGGATTAAACTTCGACGATGAAATGTTGAAAGGTATCGCACAACAATCACTTCAAGATGAAAATCAATACCGCCAATTAGCAGACCAAGTATTTGCTGGAAAATTGATTGAATTGTTTAAGCAAAACGCTAAACTTGAAGAAAAAGAAGTTAGTTTTGAAGACTTCGTGGAAGAAGTAAAAGCACAAAACGAAAAAACTAAATAAGAACACTAATACTAAAGTTTTCATATGATCAGCGTGACTGCCTAGGCAATCGCGCTGATTTTTTTGTGTAAAGGGAAAAGCTAGATTCAAGCACTAAATGCAACATTTTCCACAAATGTATAAAAAACATCACGAGGCTTGCAAAACTTTAACACTTTAAAAGGTCTGTCGTTTATCTCTTTTTGTACCGCTTTCAGCTTGTTAGCGGTACTTTTTGTGATTGCTGAACCTTTTTTCACATATTGTCTAACAAGTTTATTCATATGCTCAATTTGTCCTTTTTGCCAACTAGAGTATGGGGCTGTAAAATAAATCTGGGCTTGCAGTTTCTTTGCCACATTCTCATGATTTGCAAACTCTAGCCCATTATCAAGCGTTATAGATTTGACCACTTTTTTATATGGAAGTAACACATCATTCATCGCATTTGCCACAACATCTGCACTTTTACTAGGTAAATATCTAATAAATAAAAACCTTGATACTCTTTCCGTAAGTGTCAGCAAATAACCCTTATGATTTTTGCCCTCTATCAAATCACCCTCCCAATGCCCGAACTCCTTACGCTCATTCACAACCTGCGGGCGTTCTTCTATACTTACGCGGTTCTTTATTTTTTCAACTATTTTAGAAACTTGTGCCTTTCTCTTTTTCAAAGCGTGACGGCAATACTTGTACAATTTACCACCTTTACGCTTATCCTCTCTTATATATTGGTAAATCCTCTCAACTGATACCATTTCCAGTCCCAGGCTTTTACAGTAACCGACTATTTGGAGCGGTGAATATCTTTTATACAAAAATTGTCTTACTCTTTTCTCAACCTCTTTGGTAAAGCGTCTATAACGCAAAAAACGCTCTTTCTTTTCAGAATAGAGCGTCTGTGCCTTCTTTGCTTTATACTTTCCTTTCTTCGTTCGGTTCCTCTTTACCTCCCTGCTTATCGTAGATTTATCCCTTTTCAGTTCACGAGCTATTTTCGAGATAGACCAGCCAGCGGTTAAATATGCCTCTATCATTGCTCTATCGTGCAAATCTAAATGTTTAAATCTCCGTGCCATTAGTCTATATTTTGAGGATTTTCAAAACTCATTATCATATAACCAAACATTTTTCTATCTGCAGTTATCGTATATTTTTGTTCATAAGGTTCTAAAAAATAATTTATAAAAGCTAATTCCTTTTTTTTATCATCAAAATTTAATCCATTAGACAAAAGCATATATCTATCAACATCAAAAGGAGCAACATCTAAACACGCACCCTCAGAAGTTAAAAAATCATTTATTGATTGCTTAATATACTTAATCTGTTTTTCAGTGTAATACTTTCTTATTTCTTTTTTTGCCTCTTTGCTTTGTGCATATGTTATAAGTGAAGAAACACATAATACTGCGGTAAATAGAATTTTTTTCATGACTTGATTTTTTTAGTGATTTAACAACACTTTGCAAATATCAAAAGAAATGCCAAATATTGCAAAGCAAAAAGATAAAAAAAAAGAAACCACACCAAAAAGGATGCAGTCTCTCTCATTATTATAACAAACTAATTAATTCAAAAATCTTGGTATATAGTTTCCATTGTAGAAGCGTCTTAGATATTCTCCAGTTCTACGATTGTAAACATTGAAGTATCTCCAATCTGAAAATTTGGAGTGATCAAGCCATTTAGAGAATTTGTACAAGTCATGTACATACTGCATTTTGAACACTCCAAAGGCTCCAAAAACTATACAGCTATAATCGTTCTTATGGCTCATTATTCAATGCCCCTTATTTCTTCGTTTCCATCATACAATAGGAAAGGTCCTGATCCCTTGTATTCAGATTCTTGACCAGATTCTAATTGTAATACCTCGTGACTATATGGATCTGATACATCTAAATAAACGCCAACAAATTTACTAGTACTATTTCTAAAGTGATATCCGTTTTTATTCTTCGTTACAACAAAACCATCATAAAAAGTTCCAACATTATAACTTAACAAAATCGCTGAATTTGAATCATATCCATCTATAAAATTTGGTAAATCTTTCACAGGTTCTCCGTCCAATGGTATCAACCTTTTATAAATAACATAATCAGACTTGTCAATCAAATAACGCCTAAATGCATTAGCGGTATAAAAATATGGACCTACTTGATAATAACAATTATCCGATAAATCAATTGTAGAAACCTCTCGACACAAAAGCTCACTCCTAAACTTTCTATTATCAATAACTATCACACAATCACTCATCTTTTTTATCTTTTAAATCTTTAATTTTCTTTTTTGCAAAGCTATACGCAAAATCAAGCACAATAGCCAATAAACTTGCTAGAAGCGGTTTTAGCTCATCAAACGAAACCGCCCCCGTAAATCCTAATATACTATAAATCTTTGTCCTATCTACAAAATTTGTCATATCTCTTTATTTTTTGTTTAACTCAATTGTTCAAAACCCCCATTACTATCAAGCTGAATATTTGAAACCTGCGCCTTTACATATCCCAACAAATCTATATAATGCCCATGCTCAACAAGATATTCTTTTTCCCCATCATTATAACTCTGAATTACACGTGTAGTTTCACCATATAAATTTAATACCCTGCAATGCCCAGTTGATGGCATTCTAAATAGAGCAAGTCCACCCATGCCAGTTATTTTAACTTTCTCGGGCTCCTCACAATCATAATGAAATTTTACAGGAACTTCACTTATTTGGTTGCAATTATTTTTCTTCTCAAGCAACTTCTTTCTAATTTCTTCTTGTTCTTTACGCTTTCTTTCTTCCTGCTCCCTTCTCTTTTCTTCCTCACATTCAGAACAAAAATCATTTGCCTGCTCCTCCTGCAGTTTTTTAACCACATCACTTTTTACTGGTATTTTTCCCTTCTGTTTTTCTGATTGCATCATATCATCAACTTTTTGACTAAATGCTTTTTCATTTCTCACTGCAGAACCGCCTTTTGCAAAAACCTTATCAAACTTTGGTTTTTCTACTTTGGGCAAACTCACAGGTTCCTTGAATTTATTTGTATCCAGTGGCAACAAGGAATTATCTCCTGTGCTTACTTTCTCCTTTATACTCGTCTTTTTGGTCAATCTAAATAATAGATAGATTATTAAAAAGATGAATAACCAAAACTTAATTTTCTTTTTCTCGCTGTGTCATAACCTATTTTTTTAAATAAGAATTAAAAACATTTTCAAACTTTTGAGCATAAGAGGCTATATCTTTTGCTCTATCTGTAGAATTAACAACCCTTCTTGCATTGTAATAATCTGTTTTATTTTCATTACAATAAAGCTTTAAAGAAACACCCGTTAAATTATTAGGTTTATCAGCCATCATCATTTTTATGGTCATTAAAGCATTTAAACGCTTATCATTTACTATTAAATCTGGATTTGACAAAACATCTACACCAGAAAACTCTTTAAACTTAGTATATAAATGCCTACCAGTCCACTGGCAATATCCACGACCAAAAAAACGAGCTCCATCACCTTTATATTTATTACTTAAATTCTTTCTTCTACTAGCTGGATTATAACACCAAGATTGTACGCCATACTTCCACTCCATGTACACAGCCTTTTCAGCACTAACACCAAATGTATCTGCAATCTTCAAAAACTCGTTAAACTCCCTTAATTTATCCCCTTTAAGCGTTTTCTTCAAAACAGAAATTTTATCATTATAACGCTCACGCAATAAACTAAATTGACCCATTTCATGATATGCTGTAGCCATTATATAAGATGCTTGATTTATCAACAAATCACCACTTTTAATTTGATTTATTAATATATCAAACAAAGTATAACCCCAATCAGCATATGAATTATATCCTTTGGCAAATCTCAATCCATTAGGTACTAAAAGCATAGATAAAACACTTTTAGTCTCACTCTCTGTATTTGGAATATCAACGCCCACTAGTTCCAATTCTCCAAACTCAACTTTAGACTTTGGTTTTGATATTTTATAAGCCCACCAACTTCCAGCTAGCAGGGCAATTGCTTTTAAATATGTCATTTTTTTATCTCTTCTTTTATTTCTTCTCTTATTGCCCATATAACGATTTATTAAATTTATCCAAAACCTTTTGCCACTCTGGGTGAAGCTTTGGTTTTGGTGCGGGTATCTTAGGTTGATTATTTAACTTTGGACTTGGTGCGGAGCTCTTAGGTTGATTGTTTAACTTTGGTTTTGTCTTAATTGGAACAATACTTTTCCCCAACTCTATCCCATATTCCAATGGAGTTTTAAACGTTCTTACACCATGTGTAACATAATAAGGGTCAAAGGATCCAACCGAAAAAAACATTTTAAACATTTCAGACCAAAATCTAAAATTTGTCTTCACAAACTGTTCTGTAGTTTTTTCCTTTAAAACCAAAGGCTTTGCATCCTCCATTTTTTGTTTAACAACAGTTACAACTCTATTAAATCTACGAACTAACAAAAATATTATAAAAGCTATCAGCGATAACGCCAATAGCTTACTATTCTTCATCAAATCACTTAAAAACTTCATCCTTTAAAACTATCTTTAATGTGGTCCTTCAACACATCTGATAACATAATCATTCCAATGTAAACCACTGCAATTAAAACACTTGTAATTAATTTACTTGTCATCTCTCAATATTTTACCACATATGTTCCTTATCCGTAGGAACACCCGCAAGTTCTTCTTCATTCAAGTACTCTGGCTCGTTACCCTCCACATCATCAAAGAGTGTATCTATCTCTTTTTTTGCCTCGTGCGCATGATGCAAACATATTTTTGCACATTGTACATACTTCAATAACAACGGCAATGATTTAAATAATCCTTTCAATTGTTTAAACATAACTTATCTAGTTTTAATTTGTCCGAAATATCCACCATTAGGTGCTTTAGTTGAAATTACCATTCCCAGCTTTTGCAAATACACTTTTCCAGTATTCACATTGAAACTTGCTATTTCTAAAACCTTTGCGCCAGTCTTTTTATAGAAAGCCTCAAACATCATAGTTATAAATCTATTTCCAGTGTTTGGAGACTCTGAACGCACACTCTTAGAGTTTTCAAATGCTTTAACAGTTATCATACCTCTTTGCTTTGAATAATTCCAAGCCGTAACATAAAACCTTCCATTCTTGGATTGTCCAGCTTTAGCCCCAGAATGTTTTTTAGGTTGTCTCTGATTATTATAACCTCGGTCATAACCTCGGTTAAAATTAGGGTTGGGATTTCCACCCCAACCATTACTATATCCATTATTATACGCCATTTCTATACTTTTTTAGTTAATAATTACCAGCCTCTTCTTTTTCCTTTGATTTTAATCCAGCCCATGTACACGGATAAAATCACTGCTCCCAATCCTAAAACCAAAAAGGTCGCAATACTTGTCCCTGCACCATTACCACTTAATGGCTTTAGTAAAAAACTATCAACTTTTGTTATTAATTCTTTCATCTTTATTTTGTTTTTAAATGTTATTTTTTCTTTGTTAATAAATAAATCAATGCCCCTCCTAGTAATAAATACAAAATGTTATTGTCATTTCGCCCAACATGTCCAGTAGCTTTTCCATATACCTCCCCGTCTGTTACCGCAGGATACGCACCTTCTGTAGGCATTCCTGTTTTAAGTGTTTGATCCTTACTAGGTCTGTAATCCGATGAACCTGCTTGGCTATCTGCTTGTCTTTCAGCATCTGTTTTTTCTCTAAAGAATGGCACGCGCAAAACTTCCTTACTCACGGCATCCCCTCTTGAAGTGTCACGGAATGGGAAATTTAAGTTTACATCAGTTCCTTTTGGATATTCTTTATCACCAACATAGGCAAACTTAGTCTGATACTCCTTAAGCAATCTCCCGTAAGCCTCAGTTATCATAGCCGCCAATGCTTCAGTTCCTTTTCTCGTACAATCCTTTCCCCATGGAAAACCAGAAGCGCAGACTTTTAAATAAAGTAACGCCTTATTAAAATTGTCAGCACTGGCTACCTTAGTAAACCCAGATTGTTCAATAATCCATTCAACGATTGTGGTTCCTTCTTTCATCGCTCTACTAGGCGACCAGCTCGAGCCCCAACAATGCAAATCAAAGCCGTTTGCCAAAACGCTATCTAACCCCCCAGTTATCTTACTTAATACACCGCCTACTATCTTTCCTCCAAATTGACCAAGAGAGGAGCCGGAGGCGTTACCGCCCCCCACACTTCCAATTAAACTACTTACCGCTGTTACTGCTCCAATCATTTCAATATTATTTTGCGTCTAACAAATAGAATGTAAATTCTTCTCCTACATTTTTATACACTGCTAAGGTGTATAAGCCTGTTAAATCCAATGCAGGTAATTTCGATAACTCATCAATCCTTGCATTTTTTGCATAATCAAGTTGTAGTTGCGAAATCCTTGTTTTGCCCTGTGCATTGATAACTTGCAATTCATTTGGTGTCTTTTCAGCTACCAAATAATCAAATGCTAATACATCAACATCCTTTACAGATATATTTTGGTCAAGCTTCACTTGTTGCACATAAATAGGCTCTGCACTTCCAATAGCCTCAAATGTTTCTGCAGTTACATTCTGTGCTTGTCCACCCGATACATGGAACTCAATGTAAGTTTTGTCACCTAATGGCAAACTTCCAGATTTAGAAAAAGGAATTACCGCTACTTTGTCGCTACCAATTGTTGTTTGCAATTTAACAAAATGAACGCCCAACAATTCTGTAAATAGCTTAACGCTCATCTTTGGCACCAAAACCTTTTTAGTAAAGGTTTCATCTACTAGGTAAGACTCAATTTGCACCTGTCCGAAATCGGTACTTGAATTACCTTTTAAAATCAAACCCGCTGCACTTTCCTTAACTTCCAGCACCTCGGTTGCTTTTGCTAATGTTACTCTCATTTTTATATCTTATTTTAAATTTCTGAAACAAAGATATTAAGCATGCAAAAGCACTTTTTAAAATCTAGCGATTTTTACCACTTTTAAGCGATTTATACCAATTTTTGACACTAATCATCAAAATATTTTTTTACGAGCTTTAGCGTTAGATATTTCTTTTTATAGTGGCTTAAAATATCTTTTTTTATCATGCGTGCAGTGGAATAGCTTACGCCTAAATAATTAGCTAGCTCCTTAGCACTAATTATTTGCAAGTTCTGTGTATTGTTTTTCATAAATTAATTGGATTAACTGGTCTAAATTTATACTCAAATCGGTATCTAATAACTGTCTTATGGCTTTATTATAAATTTTTAAATGCTCGTTCAATTTTTTATATCCCTTGCGGATCATCTGATATACTTTACCTTTATACAACTCTACAAATTGAATAGCAGTAGGCACATACTCCAATTTTCCCCGCAAGTGGTTTAACTCCTCTAAATAACTGCTAACTTCAAAATTTAAATAATTGAGTTTTTTTACCTTATTTGATGCGCCCCACACCGCACCAATTACTGGGCGTTTATTTTCTTCTTGCTTTAATAGATATTTCACCACATACGCAACTATATTTCGTTTACTCTTTGGCGTTTCAATTTTAGTACTTGGGGGATTGCTCCAACCCATTTTTTTATTACGCTGGTAAGCTAGTATGCAGTCTTTTTCTGATTTATAATTTTTTGAATACTTAGCCATATATTCTTTAGCCGTTAAGCGGTTCATCTTTTCAGAATATCTATCAACATAACCATATTTATTTATATACTGGTTCCATATGCGCTGAATATCCTCACGAGGGATTTGCGTATCAATCAAAACATGAAAATGAATATTTCCATTCTTCTGCGTCTCCGCTTTCCAGAGATAATTTTTTAAACCATAGACCTCTTTTAAATGGTCAAGGTATTTAGCCAGTATTTTACGCAACACTCTATCATGGTGTATTTGCGCACTGGGCAAGGTCAAGGTTACAAAAGATAAATATTTGTCTTTATTTGATTTAGTTGCGTCAGCAAATAAAATAGCATACTTCTTTATATTCCTTACTTGAGTATCCGAGAGCGTTCCTAAATCCTTTAAAACATGCCCTTTCTCATTATACACTTCTTGTTGTTTCTCCTTATACAACTCAACACACTTTTCAGCATATTTAACAATTGAACCAAACTCTGAAATATCATCTAGTGCGTTTAACTCATCTAATTCTGTTTTTTCCTTGTTTAGATTTTGGCGTAAAGTAGGAGCATAGCCTACTTCGTAATTTCGTAAGTCCATCACATAACTATAATGCAATAGGCTAGTAGGTCTAAGCTGAACCTTTTCACACAAATAATAATTATTAACCTCTTGATATTGTCGCATTTACAGGGATTTTTGCCGTTAGATTTTACCGATACTTGAGACGAGCCCACTCAAAAGCCTATCGGCTTTCTATAAAAAAATCGGTTTCTTCTTTTTTCACAGCCACACGATGATATAAAATATCCTTAGGTTTAAAAGTTATCCACGAACGACCAGAAAATAATACCTCAATATTATTTTCTTGTTTCAACACCTGTACTACAATACCATATTCATATATGTACTGCTTAGGTTCTAAATGATTTACGGGAATGGGTACAAACTTCTGTACTACCAAAAAAGGTCTGATTTCTTCTCTTTGCATACGCTTTTAGTTTTAAATTATTTAAGCGTTGCATTTGTGTTTTGAATGTGCCAAACTTTGTATAAATTTATAAGAAATTTAAAACTTGGAATATTATTTGTATATTTGCAAGCTCAAAAGTTCATTGAATTACGGGGTCGACTGGTTTTGACAGCAAGCCGAGGTGATAGATAAGCATGCCGTGAAAGGTTGTGTACTCACGCTAATCAGGCACTTCAACTTTATAACTGGCAACAACGAATACGCTTTAGCTGCCTAATTCAGACCGAAGTATAGTAAGTCTTGGCGTTCTCCCTGCAAGGCAGGGAAGCTAAATGTCGCGCAAGCGCCCAATTCTCATGGCACTTGGGTACGTGGCACAGGAAAATGAGAATAGCTTAGATGATGTTTCTGCGTTTAAGTGAAATTTTATGAAACTAAGGCATATTGCGAGGTGTCTTTTCCTTTGATATGCACGAAAACCCAACAATAGACTAAGCATGTAGAAAGTCTATGATTTCCTTGTTTGGACGCGGGTTCGAATCCCGCCGACTCCACAACTGAAAAGCGTAAAGGATTGTATTTTAATCTTTTGCGCTTTTTGTTTTTTACATTTGGTACGGTGTGCGGTACGGTAAAACTGAAAAATCTATTTTTTGGCGGTTTTCCACCTCATCATAACCGCATAAATGAAATACTATATTTTGAGCCGTTGAGGTTCTTATAAAAATATTATCTTTGTGGCAGGTTACACCAAAATGTAACTGTAACTTTTGAACACAACAAAGCCCCCGAGTAATTACGGGGCTTTCTTTTTAAACACCATTTAAACGCTCTTTAATCACGAACGCAAAAAAATACCCCCGTACACTTCTGCACGAGGATATTTTTTAAATAATGTTTAAACGCTGTTTTTAGTGTTACACATTCACATTTTAATTTTTGCGGGGTTTGCTTAAACTTCAATGAAAGCAAATTAAAACAATATGCCCCAAAATGTTATATTTTCGTTTTAATCAACTTTCATTTTTTAGTTTAACTTTATAAATTCGGAATTTGTTATGGTTGCGTACTCTGTAAACTTTTTTAATATGTTACCCTCTTTGTGATATATTACCGTTTTGTATTTTTTCCATTGTTGGGGGTAATTGTTTAGCGTTGTTTTAATTTCTCTATAAAATTCCTCAAAACTGAAATACTTGGGATTTATCGCCGTTAGTATTTGTGTTTGTTCGTCATTGTAAAGCGTTACCGTCGTTATTATAACGGTCGCAACACCCCCGAACATTGGGGCGGTTTCTTGCTTTGTCATTTCTTTGTTTTTTGGATAATATAAAACCCGCACGGCTTAGGTGTTCCACGCCACAAAGACAGCGTTTAGGTGCTTTCGCATACCTACACCATACCACACGGGTAAAAATTTTCTTATTCGTATTCATTTCTTTGTGTTTGGAAGTCCAAAAATAGTAATTATTTCAATTATTTTGGCGTTTTTGCTCAAAAAAAATGATACCGAAATGGTAATAAATAGTAATTATCCCTAATTAACACGCAATTATTTTTTACGGCAAATCCTTTATTTTAGCGGGTTTCGTGTTTTTTCGCATAGAATACGCCCCCTATCTATTTTTATGCTCTCAAACGGCACGCATTTAAGCCACACGGGCGGGGTTTGTTGTTTCGGGTTGAGGTGCAGGCATAAAAAAACCCGTACGCTTGGCACGGGGTGCAGGGGTATTATTTCGCAATTAATAACGCTTTTATGGTAAGTATAGGGCTAAATACCGTTTTTCAATATATTACATTTTTGTAAAAAATGCCCCCTACTTTAATTTTAAATGTTTTTAATATCGTTATGTGGTGTTTTTTTATTTTTTGGTTAAATCTTTTATTTTGGCTTTTGCGTTTATTCCTAAGTATTCGCAAAATGTCCTATAACTTATTAAATACTCGGGTTCTATATATTTATAAAATATTTCTTTTAGGAATATATCGGGGTTTTGTCTTTGTATCTCTAAAACCCTATTTTGTATTTTTATTATTTTCTTGTAATAATTTCGTTTGTTGTAAGTCATTTATTTTTTGCAGTTTTCTAAGTTATATTTATTTATCAATCTTAGTAATTTTCTTGCCCGCCCGTCTGTTAGGGTAAAATCATTATATCGCCCGTCCGTTGGGTGCAGGAATATTTTTTTTACTTGGTTTATTGTTTCCCTATCCGTTGTTATTTCTTGCGGGGCTAAGGTTACGCATTCGCCCGCTATATCCATACTTAGGTATTTAATTTTATCGGCACGCCATAGCTTGGTTATTTTATCAAGGCTTTTGTTTTCTTGGCGTCTTTTCTGTTTTTGTGCTTTCATTCGCTTTTTTCCGTTTATTTTATTATTGCATTTCTTGGAACAGTATTTTGTACCCGCCCGCTTGTGGCTAATATCCGAACCGCAACATTTGCATTTTTTGCACTTGTTGCCCGTTTTGTGGTTCTCTTTATTTCCTTTGGCAATATCAGCCGACAAAAACGGCGGTTCTGTTTCTCTTTCCTCTTTTAAATTATTTTCTTGCTCGTGCGTTTCTATTTCTTCGGGTTCGTATGTACCAAAATATTTAAAAAATACATCAGCTTTTTGCGGGGCATTTTTGTATACGAAATAACCGTTTATTATATCGGTTAAATCGTATACATTTTTTACCTTTTTAGGGCTGTTTGTTTTTGGTAAATCATAGGGCATTGTTTCGCCTATGTTTTGCGTTAGGTTTTCCCATACTCGCAAAACTTCATTTTTAAGCCATTCGGGTTTTGTTGAGGTGCAGTATTTAGCTACGAGGGTTTTATATATCTTTTTGGCTCGGGTTCTCTGTACTCGGGTAAAGTCTTCCCAATTTTGCGGGCTTGCGTAATACAATAGCTTTTTATGCTGAAAATTTGACATTTCCCGCCATTTTATCGCCCGCTTGTCTAAATGTATCACATCGCCCCAAAAGTCGGCTAAAACACCCCCGAGCGGGTGCAGGTTTTCTAATCGCATACAATCGGCAAGGGTTCTAATTCCGTACTTTTGCAAGTGCGCCATTTTATGCACGGCAAATTCTAAACGCATTAAATTACTACATATGCCGTATTGCTTGCCTTTATCATATAGTTTAATTGTGTAGCGTTGGTAAGGCACACACACCCCTAAGCGTTTGCGCCCGTCGTTTAGCGTGTCAAATCTTCGCCCCTTATATGCTATTACCCCGTTTAATACATTTTGCACGGGTTCGGGGGCATACAGATTAACGCCAAATTCTATATTTCGTATAATTGCACTTTGGGGTTCTATCCCGAATTTTTTATTTAAATCTAAAATAACCGATTGCAGGGCGTTAAATGTAAATCCGTCGGCATTGTGTTTACCCTCATTGTAGTATTTGTGTAGACTACCCCGAACAGAACAAAACACACCCTCGCCATTACCTTTTTGTAATAGCTCAAAGATTAAGCCCCTATATTTTGCGGTTTTCTTTGGGTGTATTTCGCCCGTCTTTTCGTTTACTTTGGTTATAAAATCCAAAAACGGGCTACTTTCCCAAATCGTGGCTAAATCTTCGGTACATTCTATATCTACCCCGTCAATCAATTAAACGCCTTTGTTTACTCGGTTAATAGCGTTAGGGCTATTTCTAAATTTGTGTTTATAATGTTTTCAGCCGTTGAGGTACGCCACACCCTAAGCATTGCGAGCTTGCAGGCATTGCGCACATTAGACGCACTTAAAAAAGCCCCTAAATCTTCGGGGCTTGGTTCTACCTCATCGCCTTTTTGGCGGGGTTTCGGGTAACTTCCGAGCGTATTAACAACCGATTGCAGTGTGTGCATTTGCTCGCTTTCGTTGAGCGTACCAAAACCCGCCATTTCGTCAAAACATCGTTTTATTATTTCGGTTCTCATCGCTTGCGGGTTTCGGGGTTCATTGATTGCAAAGCGTTTAATACCTCGCTTTCTTTATATCTTACTTGGTTACCTATTCGGTAAGGGACTAATACCCCCGATTTTTTCCAATTGTTTAAGGTTACGAGTGTAACACTTAGCATTTCGGCTGTTTGCTTGCGTGTTAAAAGCCTTTCGGGGTTCATTGTTTCGGGTTGAGGTTGTGCCATTGCGTTTTTAACTTCTCGGGCTATGATTTGCGCCAATTCGTGCGCCTTTACGCCCTCTACTTGGGTAATGGTTGTTGTTGTCATATTTATATTATTGTTTTATTATTTTAGTCAAACATTTGTTTTTAAATAAAAAGTTTGAGCGTTTTACTCAAACATTAATCCTTAAAAAAATACAACGCCTAAACGCCGTATTTTTTAAATAATTTTTCACTTATTATTCTATTATAATTTTCAAAAAGTAATTCGTATAATTCTTTTAAATCCTTTGTTTTTTGGCTTGCCTCTAAATAATATGAAAAGTAATCTAGTGAGGCGTAAAACATCAAATTATTAATGTCATTTAGTACATCCTCTACATTTTCCACCCCCTTACTTTTGATATATTCTATTGCTTTATTTTGATTTTCTTTATTAAAAAATTCAAATATCGTGGTTTCTTTTACCTCGTTCGTCATTTCTAAATACAATGTATCTAACGCAAAACCGAATATTGAATTTTTACTAAATGTACTTATCTTTTTGCCGTCGTATTCTAAACATTCAGTATCTGGCTTCCATATACTTATACTATTAGAAAAGTTTATGTACTTAGCGTAAAATGTAGTATCAAAATCCCCAATTGCGCCAATTATTAACTTTGCTACATTTTCAAAAATTGTTATTTCGTTTTCTACTTGTACCCTGTCGTCTTCATCTTCAAAACTAAATATTTCTTTAAAGTCGTTTTCGGTATAATATTCCTCAAACATCAATGAGCGTATTTTTGTGGTTTTACGCTTGGCGGTTACTTGTAAATAAATAGGGTAATAATCTTCTCCGTTAATCTTGTAGGGTTTAAGATTTGTATTTAAATAGTGTGTAATCGTTATTTTACTTTGCTTTCCCATAACATTAAATTTGAACGCTACAAAGTTAATGTATTTTAGTCAAACATTTTATTTTTTTCTTTATTTTTTTTGTTTACCTTTGCCCTCGTAATTATTTACCCCATATTACAACTTTTGAACACGAGCCAAACCCCGCCATACTTTGCGGGGTTTTGTTTTAAATTTCATTCTTCATATTAAACCCGTACCATTGTGCGGGTTTTATTGTTTTGTTCGGGGTTGAGGTACAGGCATAAAAAAACCGCTCTTATTGAGCGGTTACATTTGGCTAAATCCCTTTTAAATTATTTAATAACTCTGCACCCTCGTATGGTATTAATTCATTTACTACCTGCAAAACATTTGCTACACTTGGCACAATTTGGGCGGGTTCGTATGTGTCATTTAGCAACGCCACACGGCTAACCTCTACAATATCGGCAACTAGCCCCAACCTATCTATATAATCGCCCGTTATTCTTATATTGTACTCGGGGTTTTGGGTTGTTGGGTTTACGCTTATTTCTCTAGTCAGCTTTTCAATTAGTGCCGTTTGCTCGTCCGTTAAACTTTCTTTTAGCTTTGTCATTTTGTTTTACTTTTTAGGAATGATAAACCCCCGTAAGGTGTCCTATGCTGTAAAACGAGCATTCGGGGGCTTTCGCCTTACCGCACCAACGGGGGTAAAATTTCTTTTTGTGTGTCATAATGTTTTACTTTTAGGAGTGTCAAAAATAGTAATTATTTCAATTACTTAGGCGTTTTTGCTTAAAAAAATGGTATTAATTCTAGGGCAAAGCCTTTGTTTTTGCTGTGGGTGTGGCTTGGGCTTTCTCTATTATTATCACATCACTAAATAATGGTAAAAGCTCTTTTACATATGC
This sequence comes from Ornithobacterium rhinotracheale DSM 15997, assembly GCF_000265465.1. NCBI lineage: Bacteria > Pseudomonadati > Bacteroidota > Flavobacteriia > Flavobacteriales > Weeksellaceae > Ornithobacterium > Ornithobacterium rhinotracheale. The sequence continues at coordinate 412,808 of NC_018016.1, read as the reverse complement.
AATAACATTTTTTATTTGCATACCATTTGAACCGATTAATTTACAATGCTCTATATCGTCTGTTTTGCATTGTCTGTTTTCGCTTTGTAGTATTGCGGTACTTTCGCAAAGACTTAAAACATCATAAGTAAAATTAAAAACTTCATTCCAATTTTGGAACTCAATTTTAGGGGTTGGCAAACCTTTTGTTTTTGCGGTTTCTTTCTTTGTCATTTTGTTGAGTTTGGATAATATAAAACCCGCACGGCTTAGGTGTTCCACGCCTCAACGAGCGTTTAGGTGCTTTCGCATACCCACACCATACCACACGGGCAAATTTTTGGTTTCGTTTATTCATTTTGTTGAGTTTGGAAGTCCAAAAATAGCAATTAATTTCAATTATTTAGGCGTTTTTGCTTAAAAAAATGGTATTAATTCTAGGGCAAAGCCTTTGTTTTTGCTGTGGGTGTGGCTTGGGCTTTCTCTATTATTATCACATCACTAAATAATGGTAAAAGCTCTTTTACATATGCAATAACATTTTTTATTTGCATACCATTTGAACCGATTAATTTACAATGCTCTATATCGTCTGTTTTGCATTGTCTGTTTTCGCTTTGTAGTATTGCGGTACTTTCGCAAAGACTTAAAACATCATAAGTAAAATTAAAAACTTCATTCCAATTTTGGAACTCAATTTTAGGGGTTGGCAAACCTTTTGTTTTTGCGGTTTCTTTCTTTGTCATATTCGTTAGTTTGGATATTAAAAAACCCGCACGGCTTAGGTGTTCCACGCCTAACGAAAGCGTTTCGGGTACTTTCGCACACCGACACCATACCACACGGGCAAAATCTTTGTCTTATTGTTCATATTCGTTAGTTTGGAAGTCCAAAAATAGTAATTATTTCAATTATTTTGGTGTTTTTGCTCAAAAAAAATGGTATTGAAATAGTAATAAATGGTAATTATCCCCAATTAACACGCAATTAATTTTCAGGGCAAATCCTTTGTTTTAGCGGGTTTCGTGTTTTTTCGCATAGAATACGCCCCCTATCTATTTTTATGCTCGCAAACGGCACGCATTTAAGCCACACGGGCGGGCTTGGTGCGCTCGTGGGTTGAGGTGCAGGCATAAATAACCCCGTACGCTTGGCACGGGGTGCAGGGTATTATTTCGCAATCCTTAGCGTGGTGTTTATATTGCTTTGCTTATTTTGTGGAATGGGTTTTGTTTGCCCTCTTTTATATTTTGTTTTTGGCTTTCCATATTCCAATATTTAGCCATTTGCTCGGCGTAGTCTATGTTTGTTTTTCCTATGTAGTTTAAAAACTCTTTTTCGGTACTATGCCCCGTTATGTTCATAATTAACGCCGTTGGCATTTCGCCGTAATAATTAGACGCAAACGAACGCCTACAAATGTGCGAGGTTATAAGCTCCCATTTTTCAAATATCCCGTTTTCCTTTCTGTTTGTGTCGGGGTTCACTTTTGCCCCGTTTATTTTCTCGGTAAGCCCCGCAATTTTGCAAACGGTTTTTATTTGTCGGTTAAATATGGTTTTAGCACTTTCTAAATTGACGGCGGGGCGTTTTGGAAATTTGCCCCCTCTTTTATTTAATATCTCTTTTACTTTCGGATGGACTAATATAGAAACCCGTTTTTTTGTCTTTTGTTGGGTTATTTCTATAAATTCAAGGTTTCCGTTATTCGTTATGTTTTGCTCTGTTAAACTCAATAAATCGCCCACCCTTTGCCCTACATAGCACCCAATAATTAACCAATCTTTGGCGTCTTCTAAGTGCTTTAATTTTACGGGCGTTTGCTCTATCCTTTCCAACTCGTCAAATGATAAATATATTTTGTCCACCTTTACCGTGAACCCTTTTATTTGGGCTAATTCGGGGCTTACCGTGTAACCCTCTTTTTGAGCGTCTAAACAAACGGTTTTTAAAAACTTAATATATCGCCCCGCAGTATTACGCCCTAAATTTTCCACCTCTAAAAGGTAGTTTAAAAAGGCGTTGCGGTATTTATTGTTTACATCGGTTAAAAGGTGTTTTTTACGCTTGTATTTATCAAACGCATTTATTTTTTTCGCTATGGTTATGTATTTTAATAGCGTACCCCGTGCCGTTCCAATTTCGCCCGTTTTGTCGTTTCGTTTTATTTTTAATTTTTCCGAATAATACACGGCGTAATTATGTAAAAAATTTAAATCATTTTTAGCGGGGGTATTAAAATATTCGTCTAATACATTACGCAACCACCCCGAGCCATTAACTAAGCCCTTTTTTATATCTTGGTTGTATCTTTTTATAACATAATCACTAAGGGCGTTTAATTGGCTTTGCATTGTTTCCCTTTCAGCGTATTGCGCTACTTTTCTAACCTTACCCGTTTTATTACTGAAATAATCGGGGTTAATTACTAACGGGGTACTTATTCTATAATCCGCATTGTTCTCTGATAAAAAACGGATATTGATTTTTGACGGGTTCGCCTTTCCACGAACCAAATATTTAACGGTTGGCATACTTGTAACTTTTGAACGATACAAATATATAACTATTTTTAATTTGGTACGGTGTGCGGTACGGTAAAACATTAATTAACTTTAATCTTACTTTATTTCTTTTTACTTTTCAGATAGCTATAAAACATTGTATTTGATAAAGTTAGCGGGGTGTTTTACGGTATTTTTGACCTCATCAAAAAATGGGCAAATAAAGCCATTTTGTTCCTGCCGACTCCACAATTTTTTATGATTATCAGAGACTTCCAAATAAGGAGGGACTAAAAAAGGGACTAAGTCTTGAACTTAGTCCCTTTTTTGCTTTAGAAATAATGATAAAACATAATCACTAACGAATTAAATAATAAAAAAAGAGGATAGAGCTAAAAATCTATCCTCTTTCAATTGAATATTCAGTTTCTAAATTACTTAGAAGTAATTTTTCTATAAATAAACAAACAGATCAATGCCCCTGCTACTGCAATTGCAAAACTTTGAAAGCTAAAATCCTTAGGGTTTTGAATGTTAAATAATACACTACCTAACCATCCCCCAACAGATGAACCGATGATACCAATAAGTATTGTCGCAATCCATCCTCCTGGATCTTTACCAGGGTGAATAGCTTTAGCAATTGCTCCCGCGATTAATCCAAAAATAATCCATGAAATAAATCCCATAATTTTTAAAATTTAAAAGTTTACGCGTTAATAATTGCAAGGAAGGTGCCAAAAAATAAAAAAAAAGCGAAATTCGAGATAAGTTTGCTAAATAATGATTAACTTTATCCCTCAAAATGTATAATAAACAATAAGTAAAATGGCTTTAATTAAATCTATTTCAGGAATCAGAGGTACCATCGGGGGAGCTGTAGGTGAGAACCTTACACCACTAGATGCAGTGAAATTCGCTTCAGCATACGGTACTTGGCTCAAAAACAAAAAAGGAAATGCAAAAACTACAGTAGTCATAGGTCGTGATGCTAGAATTTCTGGCGAAATGGTCAATAAATTAGTTACTGCGAGTTTGCAAGGCGTGGGAATCGATGTCATCGATTGCGGGCTTAGTACTACGCCTACCATCGAAATTATGGTGCCAGAGCTTAAAGCTGATGGTGGAATCATCCTTACTGCAAGCCACAATCCAAAACAATGGAACGCACTTAAACTTTTAAATGAAAAAGGTGAATTTGTTTCAGGAAAAGATGGAGAACAAATTTTGCAAATCGCTGAGGAAGAAAAATTTGATTATGTTGAGGTAGATGAGCTTGGGCAATACTCTGTAAACGAAGATGCGATTAAAATCCATATAGATAAGATTTTAAAACATAAATTAGTAGATGTAGATGCCATCAAAAATGCAGACTTCAATGTGGTGATCGATGCCGTGAACTCAACTGGAGGTTTGGCAATTCCGCAATTGCTAGATGCTCTTGGAGTGCAATACACTAAATTATATTGTGAGCCAAACGGGCACTTCCCACACAATCCAGAGCCGTTAAAAGAACATTTGACAGATGTTATGGCACTTGTGAAAGAGAAAAATGCAGATCTAGGAATCGTTGTAGATCCAGATGTAGACCGTTTAGCATTAATTACTGAAAAAGGTGAAATGTTCGGGGAAGAATATACTTTGGTTTCGGTAGCAGATTATGTTTTGGAAAACGAAAAATCTGTAGCGGTTTCAAACCTTTCATCTTCAAGAGCGTTGAGAGATGTGGCTAAAAAACGTGGTCAAGAATATTTCCCTTCGGCTGTAGGAGAGGTGAATGTAGTAGAATTAATGAAAGAAAAAGGTGCAAAAATTGGTGGTGAAGGAAACGGTGGCGTGATTTTCCCAGATTTGCACTATGGTAGAGATGCCTTGGTGGGCGTTGCCTTGTTCTTAACTCATTTGGCTAAAAAAGGAAAAACGGTGAGCGAATTGCGTGCAGAATACCCTGCTTACTTTATGAGTAAAAATAAAATTCAGCTTACGCCAGAAATCAATGTAGATGATTTACTTAAAAAAGTAGAAAAACACTACGAAAACGAAGAGGTAAACACCATCGATGGTGTGAAAATCGATTTTGCAGATGAGTGGGTGCATTTAAGAAAATCAAACACAGAGCCAATCATCAGAATCTATACCGAGAGTACTACGCAAGAAAAAGCCGACCAATTGGCGCAAAAGATGATAGAAGTAGTAAAAGGTTTAATTTAAATTAGAAACTTTACTCAAAAAAATGGAAAAGCCGCTCAAGATAGAGTGGCTTTTTTTGTGTAATCCATAGAAATAGTTTTAAATTTGCGATTATGTTTTCAATCATTATTGCTTTTATTGGGTTTCAGGAGATTGTATTTATCATCTTCGTAGCGGTTTTAATCTTTGGGCCGAGCAAAATCCCTGAGATTGCGCGAGGGCTTGGCGAAGGCGTGCGAGCGATGCGCGAGGCTACCGACGAGATTAAACGAGAGGTGATGTCATCGGCAGAAAAAATGGATCCTTCTGGTGAAATAAAAGATTCTGTCAAGGAAATTCAGCACGAAATCGATGAAGCAAAAAAAGAGATAGACGATGCCGTAGGGCCAGTGAAAAGAGAAGGATAGATGCAGGAAATTATACACGAGATTGTAACACAGGATCAGCAACTTTTAATTTATCTTAATAATTTAGGTAGCCCCACTTGGGACGGGCTGTGGATGTTCATCACTAGCAAATACAGCTGGATACCTTTATATATAATCTTGATTGGCATTTTATATAAAATGTTCGACACCAGAAAGCTAATTTTAGCTTTAGTTATGATTGCACTAGGCATCACCATGGCAGATCAATTATCTAATTTGTTTAAAAATGTGATTTTTATGCGTTTTCGTCCGTGTCATGAGCCATTGGTTTCGCCCTACATTCGCCATGTCAAGCCATCGTGCGGAGGGAATTATGGTTTTTTCTCGGCACACGCAGCCAATACATTTGTTATAGCCACTTATTTAGGAGCCATATTTAAAAAGAAATTCAGAGCACTTAGCATATTTTTAATCATTTGGGCAGTATTTGTTTCTTATAGCCGAATTTATATAGGAGTACATTATCCATTAGATATTTTGGTAGGAGCCTTCTTTGGAGGGATAATCGGTTATGCAGTTTACAAAGTTTTTTTATATTTTTGCTCAACTAAATATTTTCAGTCCAAGGGTTGAAAATAGCATTTTGTTGGCGTACTAGAGATGATTCTCATGTAAAGTTTTCTTAGGTAAAATAATTACTCATAAATGATAGAAGTTACTGTTTATATTACTATTTAAATATAATTTTTAATGGGAAAAAATAATTTTTGAATTAATTACTTTATCTCAAAAGCTGGCATTTTCTTGGATACTCACAGGAAGTATTAGGTTTGATTACAGTGCTTTTTCCAATAAAGTGAAAGTATCTAGACTAAAATCAATAAATTAATAAAAAAGGTTCAACCATAACAAAAAGTACCGCTAACAAGCTGAAAGCGGTACAAAAAGAGATAAACGACAGCCCCTTTCAAGTGTTAAATTTTTGTAAGCCTAAGGAAGTTTTTGTACATTCGTGGAGTCAGTTGCATTCAGTGCTAGAATCTAGCTAGGATCAAAAGGTAGTTGTGCGCAACAAAAAACTAGGCTTATGTTACTTCAAAGAACATTGAGACGAATGCTCAACAACGGTCAACCTATTATGAATAGTGAAGGTTCAACTCCTGCACAATGGGAAAATATACTTAGAGGTTATTAATTATGAATAAAATTAATTATAAAAATGTTGTAAATCGTCAGCAAAAAGTTTACCAGTTTAGGTTAAAAATAGTATAGTTAAAAAAAGAAAAAACTAACTTTACAAAAACCACTTAGAACATGGTAAAAAAACAAACAAAAAGCGAAAAGCTTATTAAGGAAGTTCGCCGTAATACACGACAAGTGTACAATGCAGAACAAAAGATTTTAATCGTCATGGAAGGCTTACGTGCAGAGCTCAGTGTAGCAGAGCTGTGCAGAAAATATGGCATCAGCGAAGCCACTTATTACAAATGGAGCAAAGAGTTCATTGAAGCAGGAAAGAAACGTCTTTCGGGTAACGAAACAAGAGAAGCTACCAGTGAGGAGGTCAAAGATTTACGCAGAGAAAATACCGTATTGAAGGAGTCTTTGGCCGATTTGGTTATTCGTTATGACATTGTAAAAAAAAGCTTAAATCTGTTGGATTAACCCCTCAATTTAAAAAATATATGAGACTAACGGCAGAAGAAAAAGCAGAGATTATAGAGGTGGTAAAAAACTCTGAATTAGGCGTTAATAGGACTTTAAAGCAATTAGGCATTCACAAAAGAACCTTTTATAATTGGTATCACGCCTACAGCCAAAATGGTATTGATGGCCTTAAAGCGAAACGTAATCAAAAGCAACAATGGAATAGCATTCCCGATAGAATCAAACAAATGGTCGTTGAGATTGCCTTGCAATATCCCCAGGAAACACCAAGGCTCATTGCCACAAGGTTCATCGATGAACAAGGCGTTTTCATATCTGAATCATCCGTTTATCGCATTTTGAAAAAACAGGGATTATTGGCCGACACACCGCATAGGTTCTTGGCAGCAGCAGATCAGTTTCATTCCAAAACCAATTTCGTGCATCAAATGTGGCAAACGGATTTTACTTATTTCAAAATTATCGGTTGGGGATGGTATTATTTATCCACCGTCATTGATGACTACAGCCGATATATCGTTCATTGGGAACTCTGTCCTAGTATGACTGCACAAAACGTCAAAAGAACCATCGATAACGCCATCAGTAAAGCTAAAATAAAAAATAGAAAGCAACCGCCAGTGTTGCTCTCCGACAATGGACCTTGTTATATTGCTAAGGAACTCAAAGATTACTTAATGGACACTTATGGGATCAGACACATACATGGAAAACCATTGCATCCGCAAACACAAGGGAAAATCGAGCGGTATCATCGTTCCATGAAAAATGTAGTCAAATTACACCATTATTATGCTCCAGAGCAACTCGAAAGGGCTATTGATAAATTTGTGCAATATTACAACTCGCAAAGATATCACGAAGCTTTAAATAATTTAACCCCTGAAGATGTATACCTAGGTAGACAAGACCAAATCTTAAAACTAAGAAAACAAGTGAAAATAAATACTTTAAATCAACGAAAATTAAATTATTGTTTTGGACTTATTTAATTGTTTACTATATTAGCCTCAGTAAACTTTAGTTTGACGACGTACACAATTTGATAAAAGAACACAATTACACAAAACGTAATCATAGAAATAAAATTTCAGGTGGGGTTAGTGGTGCAATTGGGTATACCAAATCTACTGGAATATTAGTAGGCGGATCAGATCATATCATATTATCAAGGGAAAGGATATTAGAGACAAATTGAAAAAGCTAATGAAACAAGTAGATAATTCATATTCCATGTGTGACAATCATAAGAAAAAATTACATTTGCTTGCAGATCCATACATTAAAAAACTTGATGTTGCTTTAAGCAAGCATGCCACAAAAAGTAGCTTTAAACGGTAAATCAATATGATCGATATTAAATATGTCAAAAAAAAAGTTGAATTTGAAATAGAACCATTTGAATGGATTGAACCTAATTTAATTCGAGGTTATAAAATAGAGCAGGTTAGAAATTTTAATATTTATTCTTTTTTTGAGAAGGATGAAGATAAAAACAACCTTATAGAGGCTGATAAAATAATAGCTGATTATTATTTAGAATGTGACTCTAGAGATCCAAATATTTATTTGCTTTTAAAATATGGTATATGGTTGATAAAAAATCTATATTGTAGCTATGTTTCTTATATATACCCTAGTTTTATGAGGTCGCGTATAACAAAATACAATGTTGAGGAAATTTTTGACATATTATATGCTAACTTTGAAGATTCTTTTATCCATGATGAAAAACATTCGGCTAACCTTATCAAAGTATTCTTATTTGATTTAATTGGTTATGGACCTGAATGGGGGGTATTTGTAAATAAACAAAGTAAAAATAGTGTTTCACAGGTAAATATGGTTATTCCTGAGATTCCAAATGAAGAAATACTTTGTTCTTTTCTTTCTAAAAATAGGCTTTTTGGGTTAGTGCGTTTGGAAGTATTTAGTGAAAACTACCCATTAAATTATAAATACTAATACTTTCGAAATATTGTTATATTAATTAAAAAACTTGAACTATAAATTTATTTAAATTATTTAATGTTGATTAAATAGAGAGGATTGAAAGAACGTGTTGAAGAAATGAAAGAAGATAGGTTTGATTTATATAATAGAGCAAGATTTGTTAATCCACATAAATATGGTTTGTTAGCTGGGAAGGGGGCATGGGTGGGTCATGTTCAGCAAGCTGAAGAACTAAAAAGAGGATTGAAAGCTAATATCATTGATTACGAGATTAGTGGTTACAATACTACCTATAAAAACTACCAATTTCATTTAAAAATGCTTCTAACTTAAATATACCTACAAAACCTGAGAAATAGTTATGGTTGATTTTTCGATTGATAAACTCATTTTTGTGTTTAGTACAACCTACTTTACCAGTAAGCTAGTAGATATTCCTTTATATAAAAGAGATTCCATAATAAAAATATGTCTAGAATTTAGTAAGTCAATTGTTAATGGTAAAGATGATTATTACTTATATGCTGATTTTTCTAAAGAGAGAGTTTTAAATACTGAAACTGAATTCTTTTTAAAAATTGAGAGTAGTTTTCAAATAAAAGAAAGGGCTATTTTTGACTTGTGCCTCAAATCTTTAAGATTAAAACATGAGTATGTATTGAGTAAAATGGAAATAATTAATATTTGTGAACTTATAGAATTATTAATTGAAGAGCTATATCTTTACTTGTCAATTGAAGTGGATGTAAAAAATGAGATATTTGATATAGATAGTATAGAACAAATAATTTCCAAAAAATATACAGATGTTTCAGAGGATTATTGGTTAAATAGTGACGTCAATTCAGATATATACATAGCAAAAATTATGGGGGATACACCCGAATCAGTATATTATTACTATATTGATATGATTAGTATACCTATTTTCAAGCTGTATCCTTTCACAATTTTTACCAAAAATTTCGAAGAAAATATCAATATTTTTAATTTATTATGTAGCTCACTTGATGGGAATAAATATGGTAAAGGTCAAGAACTATTAAGAAAAATTTTATTTGGAAATAATATTTCAGAAACCATGTTGGAGATATAACCTAAATATTACCAAGTAACTATAGTTTGGGAATTTTGCATAGCTTTTTTAATGCCTAAAATTATCATAATGATCATTTGGGTACGCCGAATGAGTTAACCGATGAAAAAGGGGAAGTGGTATGGCTTGCCGATTATGAGGTGTGGGGTAATACGGCTAAAGTAGTTTGGAATGAGATAAAACTTGGTAGTTATGCTGTTGCTAGAGATGAGTTGCAACCGATTAGGTTTCAAGGTCAATATATAGATCAAGAAACTGGACTGCATTATAATAGGTTTAGGTATTATGATAGTGATGTTGGGATGTTTATTAGCCGTGAGCCTATCGGTCTGCTCTTATTTCCTAAAAATTGGTCAGAAAAATAAATGAAAAAAGCTATTAAAGAGAGGCTGGTTCAAATTTAACTATAATTAAAACTATATACCTAAAGGATATTTTTAAATGTTTAAACTAATTCTAGACAAAGATAGCATTAGAGTGAGTGAAGGGACTTATTCTAAACATATATTTGCTTGTGTATATATATTTGGATAACGGTATTTATTTTCCAGAAAAAAATTGGGATGATTTTGTGTTGATTATTTTTGCTTGGTGGAGTGATAGTATTATCAATCTTTTAAACGGTTCAACTCATGAAGATTTTTGTTTTATGGATGGTAATTTTCACTTCAAGATAAATGTGTTTAATGAAAGATTATTTACAATTAATTTCTACCATAATAATTTAGAACTACAATCTTTTGTATTAAATAAATCTACCTTTTATTCAGAAATGAAAAGAAATATGAATATACTATTGAGACATATAAACATCTTGGATTTAAAGAAAAGCAACGATGCTATTAAAATAATGGAAAATTTCAGATATATAAGCAGTAGAGTTAATTCAATGTGAATTTTAAAAAACTAAAGTTAGATAATTACAAAGTCGTAGCTGATACTATGAGATGGTAATAGGTAAATACAAGAAATCAAGGGTGGTTTTACCTTTTCCGCTGTTTATGAGTAAGATAGATTTGTGCCTGTGGTGAGAATCGGCAATTAACTTTAAGATGGTTAGCAGATATTGACTATTATTTAAAAAGAAATTCAGAGCACTTAGCATATTTTTAATCATTTGGGCAGTATTTGTTTCTTATAGCCGAATTTATATAGGAGTACATTATCCATTAGATATTTTGGTAGGAGCTTTCTTTGGAGGGATAATCGGTTATGCAGTTTACAAAGTTTTTTTATATTTTTGCTCAACTAAATATTTTCAGTCCAAGGGTTGAAAATCAGAAAAAACATTTAAAAATTAAATTTTTTCTTTAAGTACAACGATGAAAGCATTTATAAAAGGAGTGGGGCACTATGTTCCCGAACGAGTAGTTACCAACTCAGATTTAGAAAAATTGATGGATACCAGCAACGAGTGGATCGTTGAGCGTACTGGCATTGAGCAGCGCCACCATGTAGGAAAAGAAGGAAAACAAACCACGGCAGATTTAGGCTACGAAGCCGCGATTAGAGCGATTGAAGATGCCAAAATCCAAAAAGAAGATATCGATTTTATCATATTTGCAACTTTAAGTCCTGACTATTATTTCCCTGGATGTGGTGTGATTTTGCAAGATAAATTAGGTATAGGAAATGTAGGAGCACTTGATGTGAGAAATCAATGTTCTGGCTTTGTTTATGCACTTTCTACTGCAGAGGCATTCATCAAAGCAGGAAAATATAAAAACATTTTGGTCGTAGGAGCAGAGGTGCAATCATTTGGTTTAGACATGACTACACGCGGTAGAAATGTATCTGTAATCTTCGGAGATGGTGCAGGAGCCGTAGTTGTGAGCCCAAGCGAAGACGAAAATCGTGGAATCCTTTCTACCAATTTACACTCTGAAGGCAAGCACGCCGAGGAATTAATGATGGGCTTCCCTGGAACTAAGTTTGGCTGGGCAGATTTATTGCTCGAAGAAGACCATAATGTCGATGCGCACATTTTGTATCCATACATGAACGGAAACTTTGTGTTCAAGCATGCAATTACTCGCTTTGGAGAATCCATTAAAGAGGCGTTTGCCGAAGCGCAAATTCCGTTGGAAAAGCTAGATTTATTTATTCCGCACCAAGCAAATTTGAGAATTAGCCAATTCCTGCAAAAACAAATGGGCTTACCAAGTGAAAAGGTATTTAATAATATTCAAAAATACGGAAACACCACAGCGGCATCTATTCCAATTGCACTTTCGGAAGCCAAAGAACAAGGTCGCATCAAGCCAGGGGATTTAGTGTGTATGACGGCGTTTGGAAGTGGATTCACTTGGGGTAGCGTTCTTATGAATTTCTAAAAAATCGATTTTTAAGCATTTTTTGGTTTTAAAAATCATCTAAAAATAGCATTTTTATGAAAAGCAAAGTGAGGTAATCGCTTTGCTTTTTTATTTAAGATTAAAATTTAGCCACAACAATTTTATATCTTTGTAAACTATCGATTCAAAAACAATATGAATTACATCACTGCTGAAAATCTTACTAAATCTTACGGATTAAAAATCTTATTTCAAGACATTTCGTTTTACATCAACGAGGGCGATAAAATTGCCTTGGTAGCCAAAAATGGTTCGGGAAAATCCACATTATTAAAAATCATCATGGGCATCGAGCCTTGCGATGAAGGGACGATTTCTATAAATAAAGATATTCAGACTGTGTTTTTTGATCAAGAAATTAAATTCAATCCCGAGCTTTCGATAGAAGATTTTATGATGCAGCTGGAAATTCCGCCCATTATCGCGTTAAAGAATTACCAAAAAATCATGCATTCTGGCGATACCGAGAAGCTAAGCCAAGCCATTGCTGAAATGGAACATCACAAAGCTTGGGAGCTCGAAACCGAAATGCAGCAAATTTTGGGACAATTAAAGATTACCGACCTTGAGAAAAAAATGGGAAAGCTCTCGGGAGGAGAAGTGAAGCGTGTGGCGTTGGCTAAACTTTTACTTGAAATCCGAGCCGAGCACAAGCATACTTTGCTCATCATGGACGAGCCGACCAACCACCTAGATGTAGACATGGTGGAGTGGCTGGAACAGTACCTTTCGATGGCGAAAATCACGCTGCTTTTAGTAACACACGATCGCTATTTTTTAGATAATATTTGCGACATCATTTGGGAATTAGAAGACCAGAAATTGTATTTTCATCAAGGTTCATATGCCAAATATTTAGAAAATAAAGCCTTGCGAGAGGAAAATTTATTGGCTAATATAGATAAAGCTAATAATTTGTATCGTAAGGAATTAGAATGGATGCGCCGCCAGCCCAAAGCACGAACAGGAAAATCTAAAAGCAGAATTGAAGCTTTCTATGAAACTGAAAAAGTAGCCAAGCAAAATGTGAAAAAAGATAATTTATCTCTTGATTTTGAGATGAAACGCTTGGGCAAAAAGATTTTGAGTTTTAAAAATTTGAATAAATCCTTTGGCAAAAAAGTGATTTTAAAGGATTTTTCGTACAACTTTCAGCGTGGCGAAAAGGTGGGAATCATTGGGGGCAATGGTGTGGGGAAATCCACATTTTTAAACATTATTCAAGGATTGGAGCCCTACGATTCTGGCGAAATAGAAACGGGAGAAACCATTAAAATCGGATATTTTTCGCAAAAAGGTTTAGCCTTTAAAGAAGATGAGCGTGTAATTGATTTCATTAAAGAAATTGCAGAAAATTATCCTTTAGCCAATGGGCGAAGTCTTTCGGCATCTCAGTTTTTGCGTTTGTTTTTGTTTGATGACCAAACGCAATATTCCCCAATTTCAAAACTTTCTGGTGGAGAAAAAAGAAGGTTGCATTTGATGTATGTGCTGTATCAAAATCCGAATTTTTTAATTTTTGATGAGCCTACCAATGATTTGGATTTGCAGACACTCACGGTGTTAGAGAATTTTTTGCAACAATTTCAAGGGTGTTTAATCATCGTTTCGCACGATCGTTATTTTATGGATCGCATCATCGATCATACTTTGGTGTTTGAGGGAGATGGTGTGGTATCGGATTTCGTTGGGAACTTTACCGAATACCGAGAATTTGCCAAGGAACAAGAACAGCAACAACGCGAGCAGGAAAAGCAGAAAAAGCCAGAACCTGTTGTGCCAAAAACAGAAACTCCCAAAAAGAAATTAAGTTTTAAAGAAAAAAGAGAATTTGAGCAATTAGAAAAAGACTTGCCTGCATTAGAAACTAAAAAGGAGGAGCTTAGCAATCAGCTTTTAGGCGAAACCGATTATGAGAAAATCAAGGAAATAGGCGAGGCATTGCAAAAAATTACCGATGAGCTTGAAGAAAAAGAAATGCGCTGGCTAGAGCTGAGCGAATTTATTTAAACTATAAAAGGCACTCAACTCTGAGTGCCTTTTCATTTATTAAAAAATAATTGAAATTTGATTTTTTAATCTTCTGCCAAGAATGGGTATCTATAATCTGTAGGCGGAACAAAGGTTTCTTTAATCAATCTTGGAGAAACCCAACGCAACAAGTTCTGAGCAGAACCTGCTTTGTCATTGGTTCCAGAAAGTCTTGCGCCACCAAATGGCTGTTGTCCCACTACGGCTCCCGTTGGTTTGTCGTTTACATAGAAGTTTCCTGCCGCATTTTCTAGAGCTTTGGTCGCTTCTGTGATAGCGTATCGGTCTTGGGCAAAAATTGCCCCCGTGAGTGCATAGCCCGAAGTGCCGTCTACCAATTTCAAAGTTTCTGCCCAATCTTTATCCTCGTACACATAGATAGTAAGCACTGGTCCGAAGATTTCTTCTTCCATGCTCACATAATGTGGATTGGTGGTTTTGATGATGGTTGGCTCAATGAAATAACCTTTGCTGTCGTCGTAGTTTCCTCCTGCCACGATTTCTGCATCGGCATCAGATTTAGCTTGTTCAATATATTTAGTAATTCTATCAAAAGCTTTTCTGTCAATCACTGCGGTGATAAAGTTTGAGAAATCTCTCGGTGTTCCCATTTTGAAACTTGCCAAGTCTGCTTTTACGCCGTCGATTACTTCTTCGTAAATGCTAGCCGGTATATAAGCACGAGAAGCTGCCGAACATTTTTGCCCTTGGAATTCAAAAGCACCACGGCTCAAGGCTGTGATTAAAGCCTTTTTATCTGCTGAAGGGTGAGCAAGGACAAAATCTTTTCCACCAGTTTCTCCTACAATTCTTGGATAAGTTTTATATTTCTGAATATTGTTTCCAATGGCTGTCCAGAAACTTTGGAATACTGCCGTAGAACCTGTAAAGTGAACGCCTGCAAAATCTGGATGTTCAAAACAGATTTTGGTAGTTTCTTTGGCGTCTGTAATTACTAAATTGATAACGCCTTTTGGCAAGCCAGCTTCTTCAAATACATCCATCAAGAATTTAGCTGCAAGCAATTGCGTATGAGCAGGTTTCCAAACCACTACATTTCCCATCAATGCCATGCAAGAAGGTAAGTTTCCCGCAATGGCTGTAAAATTAAACGGAGTTACTGCATATAAAAATCCCTCCACAGGGCGGTATTCTACTCGGTTCCAGATTCCCTCAGAAGAGCTAGGTTGTTCAGCATAAATATCTGTCATGTATTGAACATTGAATCTTAAAAAGTCGGTCAATTCACAAGCTGAATCAATCTCTGCTTGAAAAGCCGTTTTACTTTGTCCAATCATGGTTGCCGCATTCAGCGTGTCGCGGTATTTGGTTGCTACTAACTCAGCCGCTTTTAAGAAAATAGCTGCACGCTCTTCCCATGGCAATGCTGCCCATTTAGCTTTTGCCGCGAGTGCACTATCGATGGCTTTTTTTACATCATCTCCCGTGCCCTCGTAGTAATGTGCAATACAGTGCTGATGATCGTGCGGAGAGAAAAGTTCTTTTTTAGTCCCTTCTACACGCTCGCCTGCAATCACTTGATGCACAGGTGTTACGGTGTTCCATAATTCGTCATATTTTTTTTGAAGAGATTCGCGTTCAGGAGAGCCTGGAGCGTAAGATTTTACGGGCTCGTTATAGGCTTCTGGTACATAAAAATTTCCTTTTGGCATAATTTTAAAGTATTTTTTAATGATTGAATTTCTCCAAAAATACGATTTATAAACGAAGATTAAAAGTGATTTTATGTCAAATCTCATAATTTAGCCAAAATATCTTTTTTGATTAAAAGCATAACAAATCAAGCTTAAACTAAGATTTTATGACTAACTTTGCCGTTCATTCAGCATTATTTATATGAAACAAGCATTGCCTTTTAGAAATTTATACATCGGGATTACACAAATTCTTCAATCCGTTTTTGTGCAAAATCGCTATACCGACAAGGAAATTGAACGCACTTTTAAACAAAACAAACAATGGGGCAGCCGCGATCGTGCCTTTGTTGCCGAAACCGTGTACGACATTGTGCGATGGAAATCGCTCATAGACTATGCATCAAACGGGGCGTTGAAGAGAAAAGATTATTGGTCTTTAATCGCGACTTACTTTATTATAAATAATGTAGAAATTCCGCAATTGGAGGAATTTGGAAGGTATAATATCGATAAAATTAAATCTAATTATCTCAAAGCTAAAAAAATACCGAATGTTTGGTATTCTGTTTCTCCGAATTTATACGAGTTGGGTGTGGAGCAATTGGGCGAGGAATCTTGGAACCAAGAGCTCGAGGCGATGAACCAGCCTGCGCCCCCGATTTTAAGGCTAAATACTTTAAAGGCTAATGAAAAAATGCTGAGAAAATCTTTGGCAGAGGAGGACGTGGAAATTGAGGCAATTCCTGATTATCCAGACGCATATTTATTGGTGAATCAGAAAAATCTGTTCCAGACAGAAGCCTTTAAAAATGGTTGGTTTGAGATGCAAGATGCGTCATCACAATTGGTGGCTCCGTTCTTGGAGCTTGAGCCTGGAATGCGTGTGGTAGATGCCTGTGCTGGCGGTGGCGGAAAATCACTGCACATGGCGTCTTTATTGCAAAACAAAGGTAGCGTTTTGGCAATGGATATCGTGCCGTGGAAATTGAAAGAAGTAAAGAAAAGAGCTAAAAGGAATGGTGCCTTTAATATTCAGACCAAAGTAATTGAATCTTCTAAAACGATTAAAAGATTGCACAATTCGTTTGACCGCGTGTTGATTGATGCGCCATGTACGGGCGTGGGCGTTCTGAAAAGAAATCCCGATGCTAAATGGAAAATTAATCAAGATTTTTTGCAACGCGTAACGAGCGAACAAACGAAAATTTTGGCTTCGTACCCAAAAATGCTTAAAAAAGGCGGTTTGATGGTGTACGCAACTTGCTCTATCTTTCCTGCCGAAAACGAAAAACAAATTCAGCAATTTTTAGCTGAAAATCCTAATTTTGAATTAATTGAAGAAAAGAAAATCTTGCCAAGCCAATCCGGCTTTGATGGGTTTTATATGGTTAAATTGGTGAGAAAAGATTAAAATTTCTCACCAATTTCCTTCAATACTTCTACAAAATAGTCTATTTCTTCTTTGGTGTTGAAGTGGCTAAACGAAATGCGCAAAGGGGTGGTTTTTTCAATCACTTCGGCAGGCACAATGCTATCAATCACATCAGACACTTTGGCTGCACCTGAGCTACAAGCACTTCCTTGCGAAACGGCAATTCCCTTTAAATCCAGTTCAAAGCCAATGAGGCTATCTTTAAAAGGCAAAAGGACGCTCAAAATGGCGTAAAGGCTTTTGGCAGAATCTTCGCTTCTTCCGTTAAAAACAATATCGGGGAAAGCTTCTTTCAGTTGAGCAATCATATATTCTTTAAGTTCTAAAATATACTTTTGGTCTTTTTCAAACTCCTCGTTGGCTATTTCAAAAGCCTTGCCCATGCCCATGATGCCGATGAGGTTTTCGGTGCCCGAGCGCATGTTTCGCTCTTGTCCGCCCCCTGTGATTTGAGCCTTCAGCCCTGTTCCTTTTCGTATGAAAGCAAAGCCCACGCCTTTGGGACCGTGGTATTTGTGTGCGCTACTGCTGGCAAAGTCTACGGGCAGATCGCTCAAGGAAATAGGGTAGTGTCCCAAAGTTTGCACCATGTCGGTATGGAATAGTGCGTTGTATTGATGTGCCAAGTTGCCGATTTTTTCTATATCATAGATATTTCCGATTTCGTTGTTGGCGTGCATCAAGCTCACGAGTGTTTTTTTGCTTTCGTCTTTCAGCAATTCTTCAAGTTGCTCTAGGTCTAAATCTCCATTGGGCAAAACACGCAATTTCTGAATCTCAGCCTTCTTGTTTTGTTCTACGGTTTTTATTGTTTCTGCCACGCATTTGTGCTCGAGTGGGGAAGTGATGATGCGCTCCACGCCGAGATAATCTACACACGAACGAATGATTAAATTATTGGCCTCGGTGCCACATGAGGTGAAAATAATTTCTGCCCCCGTGGTGTTGGTATATTTTGCAATGCTTTTTCGGGTGCTTTCTATCAAGGCCTTGGCGTCTCTGCCATAAAAATGGGTAGAAGAAGGGTTGCCAAAATGTGTACGCATATGAGACGCCATGTAATCAATCACTTCGTCTCGTAGCTGCGTAGTTGCTGCATTGTCAAAATATATTTTCATATTCTTTTCTTTAAATAATATGTTTTGCAATTTATAAATTTTATTTTAAATCACTCACTACTTCTATTCTAAAAACACGTGTCTTTTTTTAAAAAACACACTACATTTTTGCAAAAAACACGCGTGTTTTTTTAGGGGCGATGCTTTGCTTATTTTTTAAGCGTAATTAAAGTTTATTTAATATTGTTGTTTTCGTTCTCTTGGTCTGGTTTCTTTTGAAATTTTATTAAAGCCATTTCGGTTTTATAAATCATAATAAAAGAACCTAATATAAATAAGCCCAAAGGTATCAAGAAAATTAAGGGTGGCTCATCTTTATAGCTAAATCCCGCAATCAATAAGATAAATTGCGAAAATAAAGCAATCAATGCAACGATGAGTAATCTTTTTAAAGCATAGCTCTGTGCAAAATCCCACGACGCTTGGTCTCTTGATGCGCGCTTGGTTCGGTATCCATAAATTGCATTTAGCTCTTTGGGCGGAAAGAGATACATTAATAATGGAAGCCCAACTAAAGCAAAATCGAATATTAAAAGATATTTAATCATATTCAAATTTAAAACTTTGTTTAAAAATTGCTTTTTATTTCTAATTTTTTTCGATTGGCATTTTTAATGAGGTCAATCATTTCATCGGTTAATGTCAATTGGTTTTGATTCTCCCAAAAAACGCGATCAAAAGATTTATTTATTTCAAAAATTCTTTTGTTGCCACCGATGTTTGCTTTAAAATCTTTTATATTAGAAAAGGGCTTAGTAACTATCAATTCATAATTCGTGGTGTAAATGTTTTTTTCCTTAGTTTTTGAATTGTAATTTTCCAATGTTTGAGAAACGCTTACTTTCGACATAAAATATTTTCCCACTCTCTCGTCTTTTTGAAAAGACATTTTTATTTTGCTATTTATAGTTCTAAATTTTATCCATGCCTTTTTTTCAAAAGGAATGTTGTTTATTTCCAATTCAGGATTTGTTTCCTTAGAAATTTCCATAACCACATGGTCGTCGTTAATTAGGTAATATCCTATGTCATAATTTTTAAATTCTTCCAAAGGCGAAAATTCTATTTTTATAGAACCATCTTTTCGTTTATTTTCTTTGTAAGAGAAATTTTTTAGTTTTAAAAATATGTTGTTTAAATACATATTAAATAATTCTTCTAGCTTAAAAAACTTGAAATCTTCTATCTCTTTACTCTTATCAACTACTCCAAATTTTCTCTGGTTATATATCTCAAAATCAAATGAAAGTTTTGGCGTTTCCTTGTTTGGGAACGCTACATTTCTTTTTACAGCTCCGCTTAAATCCTCCATTTTCATCAATTCGCCGTTTTTTCTTACCACGGATCTTAGGAAAAATTGTTCAACATAAGGCGTGCGAGAAAATTTACTGAAGAAGTTTTTGTATGCTTCAATCAAGGTTTTTTTACTATCTGTTGCCACTACGGCGTCTAGATGGATTACCTCGTTCAGATCATTTATTTTCTTTAAACTTATAGTATCTATCTTTTGCAAATCACTAAATGTGGTAATTATTTCTTGATATTCAGGGGCGTTGATTTGGACGGTGTCCACATTTGAATGAAAGAAAAATCTACCATCTTCATTTGTCATCGAATAATCTGTTGAGTTGAAAATCGAAACTCCCGAAAGTGGTTTTTTAGTTTCATAATCTACAATTACCTTGGTAATTTTCTCTTGAGAAAAACATATTTGAATTGATAACAAGAGCAAAAAAATTAAAAATAGCTTCATAAATTATTTAGTTAATTTGAATAATCATCAAAATTAGTGTTTTTTTAATGATTAAAAAATGGAATTAAAAAACGGGAAAATATCAATTTCCCCGTTTTTGTGATTTTGTAATATAATTAAAGATTATAAAGGAACAAAAACAATGGCTTGCCCACCTCCTGGAGCCATTTCAATCGTTAAGCGATCTTTTGCGGAAACCTCTTTTTCCGTGATTTGGTAGGATAGAGGATTCGTTTGCCAATTGGCATCGGCTCCATCGGCATAAATCGTTGCTTTGTATTTTCGGTTTTCTTCTAAGAAATCAAGCGAAATTTCGATTTTTCGAGCATTTTCGTTGGTACTTGCACCCAAGAAATACTTATTATTTGCTTTTCGCACGATGGCAACAAATTCACCAGGCTCTCCTTGCAGGGCTTTAGACCAATCGCAATCGGCATCAAAATCTCTAAAAAATTGAAAAGCAGGATGATTGTAATGCTCAATTAAGTCTGCCGCCATTTGCATAGGCGAATATAAAATCACCCAATTGGCTATTTGCTTGGCAAGCGTGGTATGCTCTCGTGTGTTGCCAGGGTCTAAATCATTCCATTTTTTGCGATCTTTGGAATTATTAGCCGTTTCATACAAAATATCAAAAATTCCAGGTGTGTAATCAAGGGGCCCTGCAAGCATGCGTGTAAATGGCAACACCTCGGTATGTTCGGGTGAATTTCCTTGGCTCCAAGCGTTCCATTCCATGCCACGAACGCCCTCTCGAGTCATCATATTTGGAAAAGTTCTGCGTATTCCCGTAGGTTTTATCGGTTCGTGCACATCGAGCATTATTTTATACTTTGCGGCTGTTTCCACCACTTTTCGGTAGTGGTTCACCATCAGTTGTCCGTGATGTTTTTCTCCGCCCGTGATGCCGCCAGCATAGCCCGTTTTCACCATGTCGATGCCTAAATTTTTATACCAAATAAAGGCACTATCTAACTGACTTTCGTAATTTTTGATGTTTCCGCCCGTTTCGTGATGACCGATGATGGCAATGTTTTTAGACTTGGCATAATCGGCGATTTTTTGGATGTCAAAATCAGCATACGGTCGTGTGAAATTAAAGGCTTGCGATGTGCCCCAATTTTCCCAACCTTCGTTCCAGCCTTCAAACAAAACCGCTTGAATGTTATTTTTTTCGGCAAAATCAATATAATTAAAAGCATTTTCGGTCGTAGCACCGTGGCGTGGTCCCATGTCCCAGCTATTGATGCCCAAGTGCATTCCCCACCAAACGCCCACATATTTTACGGGTTTAATCCATTCGGTATCTCCAATTGCATTCGGTTCGTTTAGATTTAAAATTAAAGCAGAATTGATTAAATCCACCGCTTTTTTACCAATTTGAATGCTTCGCCATGGCGTCTTGAAACGAGAAACGAGTTTCACTTTGGTAATGCCATCGGCGTAGGGTGCCAAATCAGCTTTAAAACCTAGTTTGTTTTTTGAATTTTTAATTAAAGTCATATCCGCAAAGTTGGTAAGTGCCGCCTCATGAATACTCGCATACAATTCTGGACTGAATTTAAAGGTAACGGGCGTGTTAGCACTTTCTAAATCGCTGATATTTTGTTTTTTGTACTCAAGTTCGTAGGTTTCGTAATTGGCTGGAATTGCCCAAGAAGTTCCATCTTGTGCAAAATTAAACTCGGTTAATTCGTTGGTAATAAAAACGCTATCCTTTTCAGGGATTTTGTATTCATATCTAAAGCCCAGCCCATCGTTGAATACTTTAAAATAAAGCGTAAGATTTATATTTTGTTGATTTTTAAGTTCAACTACCATTTCATTATTAAAATCTTCGATTTCTTTGTTTTCGCCCCAGGGTTGAGTCCAAGTTTGTTGCGTTGAGTTCTGAGTGATTTTTTCAACTTTAAAGCCATTAAACAAATTCAAGGAATCTCTGGTTTCAAATCCCAAAGCCGATGTTTGAATGAAATCTTTTCCAGCCACTTGTACACGATATTGCGGCGCACCCACGGAATCCAATGTAAAAAATAATTTAATCGTTCCATCAGGCGACGCCACTTCTTGCTTGGGGTGACTGCAGCTGAAAAAGAGTAGGGCAGTGATTGCCATTAGAAAATATTTATTCATATTTATTTTTTTATAAAGTTAATTTAAAAAAGTTTTTCATCAAAAAAAGGTTGCTTTTTAGGGCAACCTTTTTGGGTGAGATGTTTAATTTTTTAATAAAAATTATATGTGAAATATACCTCGGTAGGTTGAGAACCTTCTTTTTTTACAAGTTTACCATCTTTCTCAACAGCAGGATAGACATCAAAAGCTTTAAATTCAATATTGAAGTTTCGTCTATCTCTATCATCTTCAAATTCAGCTTTATTCAAGTGTAATCTGTATTTCCATACTTGCTCGCCGTTTTCGTCTTCTTTATAGGGTTCAATATTTTTTATGTATCTAGCGTTTGTGTTTTCGAAAATAGCAGGAGTTTCAACTCCTTGGATGTAGAATTTGATATTATCAAGTGTTTCTGCTAATTCGGGAGCATATACATTATAATTTATTTTATCAAAATCTGTTTTATATCGATTTTCGCTAAATGGATTCGTTCTCAAAACGCCTAAGCTTATTTGTTGACTACCTCTAACTGTAATTTCTCCTATTTTTTCTCCTTTTTCTCTGTTTTCTGTTAACTTATAAATTGGGATTTGAAATGTGTAGCTCGGGTTTTTACGAAAAGGAGCTGAGTCGATAGTAATTATGTATTTATTTCTTTTGTTTTGTCTTAACTCATCAATGTAATTTCCTTCTGGTTCAACTCTAAGTAATGGGAATTCATCATTTACATCAAGTTTTATATTTTCAAGATAAACTTCTGAAATAAAATCTATTTCTAATGGAATTAAAGCTGAAGAGGGGGTGTTTCCAAAGTAGTTTCTCGTTGTTAAGTTATTAATCTCAAACTCTTTTCCATTTGGAGATGCTTTAATGACATGCTCGTTTTGATTGATTTGCCATCCACTTAGATTTTTTATACTGGTGAAATAATCCGCAATTACAGCTGGCTGATTAATAGTTAGTATTAAATCCTTGTATCCATTTTTTTTCAGAGTGATAACTTCATTTATATCATTAAGATTAGTCCCATAGAAGTCTGCGAAAAAAGTAGAGTCACTTGATTGTTTCACTTTTAAAAAGTTTCCTGGGATTAGTTGTACATCTTTATCAGTTGTAAATTCTAATCGGTAAGATTTTCTTCTTTCAAGGTTGATGGTTCCATTTTGTAAAGGATTTTCGACAAGGGTGCCATCTTGTGTAAGGGTAACAGATTTAATTTTGATTTCTTTGTTCCCCACTTGTTCTTCAGTATTATTTCCGTTTGGTGTGTCGTCTTTATCGTTGTTGCAACTCGCTACAACCAAAAGTACAGATAGGGCAAATATATATTTTTTCATTTTTATTAAATTTTTAATTATTTAAAATCTTTGGGACCTTTATGGTATTTTCCTACAAATTTGCAAGACTGCCCATAGAATAATTGTGTAGCAGCACTAAGTGCTTTTTGAGCAGAACCACTTCTTATGGCTTCTCCTTTGATGTTGAAAATCATTTGGATTCCATTGCATTTTTCTAAATTATATTGTGCAGCTCTTTGTACCCATCTTGGGTTTAAAGAGTGATTGGCTTCGATTGATCTTGCTCCATATCTCGCAGGTTCTACACCTATTCCAGAAGCCCCAGAAACGCCATAATCAGACCAAGTGTAATCAATCAATTCAGTGACATTTTTACCATCATCTGTTTGTGCTTTGAATCCAATTCTATGTCCATAATCGTAGAGTGTAAGCAATTTATCTGGCATTACTTCTTTCATAGCTTTGATATACCACATGTATGAAGTAGAACCTTTTTTTCTGAGACCAGGCTGTTTAAAATAATCTGCGTATTCTTCATCAATGTCCCATCCATCTATCCCAATTTTATCGGTGACTCTTTTCAATTCTTTGGCAAATTCTAAAGCTTCATCATAGCTCTGGAAGTTTTCATAGCCTACACCTTGGTGGTTTGGTAAAATATCAATAATTACTTTTATACCACGATCTTGTAAAGGTTTGAAGTAAATTTCTGGATTATCTACCAAAGGCTTTAATTTATCATTAAAGAAAATATGTCTTTTACCTGTTGCTGCATCATAATTCATATTCGCAGCAAAAAGTACCACCATATCAAAAACGGGTTGATTACTTTCACTTAATAAAAATTGTCCCATGTTACGAATGTCGAAATCATTAGTTTCAACATACGCTACCATTTTCATTGGTTTTTTACGATCTGGACAACTATATTCCCCAGATGGCATTGGTTTTGGATTTTGATCTGAAAGTGCAACATACTCTGCGTCTTTAGAAATTAAAATGATGTGATTCAGTGATTTTCCATTAACATCTATCTGAATAGGTAATACATAATTTCCTTGAGGTAAATCTGCATAAGATTTAATATCTACTTGCAACTCGGTAGATTTAGTACCTGCGGTGAGCGTTCCTTCTGAAATTTCATAATAATCTGTCGGTAGAATTTGATAATCCTTAGTGTTTTTAAATTTTTTAAATTTTTCAACTATTTTTTCAGTCTGAGATTCGTTTGCAATTGTTATCGGAGTGTTTATACTCACTTCGCTATTTAATTCTACCACTAAGTTTATGGATTCGTCTCCTGTAGCTTTGGTATAGTCTTCTGATGGATTTGCTTTATTGAAAATCTTATTTTCTCCATTAGCAATCATTTTACTTTCTGGCTGAGGAAGAACGAAATCTTCTTCTTTACAAGCGTATAGAATGCTGAAAATTGCTAGTATACTTATAATTATTTTTTTCATTTTAATTTAAATTTTAAGGTTCGATTTCGATTCCGTCTTCTGGAGTCAATGTTATTTTTTGAGTACTCTCATTTTGTTGATTTGCCAAAGTTAAATGTCTGTTGTGTCCAGATGCGTCAACGATTTTATTATCTTCTACTAGATTCATTTTCCAATATGCATATAGTTTTGACTCGCCAGGATCTACGCCAAGCATATTGTCCTTGATTTGTTGTGCTGTTCTTAAAGAATTCCATAACCTTACCTCGGCAAGTTTAGCATCAATACCTCTATTTTCGCTCCAGCTTTTTCCAATTAAGAATTCGGAGAGTGTATTTGCACTATTGTAGTTCATGATTTTTTTACCATTTACATAAGCAGTAGATTTTCCGCTATTGTTGTCTACTACGACCGCAATGTGATACCATTTTTTAGTTTTAAAATCTATGCCTATATCTTGCCCAATTGCTTGTAGATGGTTTGGAGGAACGCTTGAGTCTCCAAATCTTAATAAAGCTTTCCCTTCGGTACCCATTAGGGTAGAGATCCCAGCTTCTCCCATATCTCCATCACCACGAAAACGATTTACATATACTAGGGCTTCCATTGTAAATTGTCCTCCTATGGATTGGAGATAACGCTCTCCATCAATATACATAAAGTTTTCTCTTGTGAGTTCAAATGAAGATTCAATTTTTCCTCTTTTTCTCACAACGGTGTACAACAAAGTATTGGCATTTTCTAGTACTTTAACATCACTGCTTGTAGATGCTGTAAGAGCTATCATATAGGTTTTTCCTTCCACTAATTCATTGTCTGCAGTAATACTTAATTCACCATAATTTGAATTTACATTTCCTTTGCTTGCTGTCAATTCTTTGCTGAAACTTACTTTGTCTTTAGGTAGTAGTTCGTAGTTTTTATTGTAAGTTTTATTGTACTTCGCTACCGCATCTGGATTGTAATCAATGTTGATAACTATGTCCTCGTCATTATTTTCTTTGAATAAAGAAAACATATATTTGAAAGTTTCCGTTGTTTCAGGCTTAGAAATATCAGCAGTCATGCCAACAGCAGTGTAGGTCGATGCTACATTTTTGTTATTACCTTTTACACTATAGAGAGCCGCAGACTGGTCGTAGCCAGATCCTAACCCCTGCCCTGTATCGTTATCATCTTCACATGCCAAAAATAACGAGAAGCAGAGCATTCCTAGAAAAATATTTTTTAATTTCATAAAAATCCGATTATTAATTTTTTTGAATTTGATTGATAGCATTTTTTAATGTATTGTATGCGTTCTTGTTCTTAATATTAGTATAATCCTTTTCAATATGGTAGAACATTACTCCTGAATTATTAGCTGCTTGCCAGTGTACGATATCTTGAATTTTAGATAAATTACCTGATGGGTTGAAAATTTTAGAATCATTGAACCCAGCACCTAATGTTTCAGGATCTTCTGTAAAGTCAATCGAAGCCATATATCTTTGTGGTGCGAAAATTTCTGCTTGTGTTTCATAAAACCCTAAAGAAGCACTGCCAGATGATTTTTTAGAAACAAGTAAATTGGCTCTAGTATTTTGCTCCATTTTTTCGATAGGATTTTCTATGATTAAAAGTTTGGATTGATCAAGCTTTGCAGTAATGGCTGTTATGGCTTCGACGCATAAACCTTTAATGAAATCATTTTCGTAAATTTCTGGTAATTCGATACTCATGCCATCAAAATCATTTTCTCCCAATGCTTTTAGATTTGAGCTAATTAGGCTTTTAATCTTGTTTTGTGTTAAGGTTTTGTAATCTTCGATTGTTCTTGATTTTATTTTGTTCATGATGTCTTCTCTTTTGTAATTATCGATAACATCATTGGCAATGGACAATTCTTTTTCTTTTTCAGCAAGCCTTTTTTCTAAAGTTTTATCGTGCCATTGCTTCATTTCTTCAACAAAGCTGTTAAAATCAGCTCCAATCAAAACTTTAGTGGCTTTTTTCTCTTTGACTTCTTTTAGATCCGACTGTTGGTGAGGCGTTAGCTCAAAGTAATTGTTCTTAACGACGATAATGTCTAAACTATCTGGTGTGAATATTAAATTACTTTGATTTAATATTCCCCAATCATAAATGGCTCCCACACTCACTTTTCTAGAAGAAAGATCTTTTTTATAGTCTTTTAGAAAAGATGTGTCGATTTCTCTCTTTGGTTCAATTATGTTTATGGATTCGGTTTCGGTGTCGCAGGAAGAGAGCCCTGTGATTGCTAATAAAATTAATCCAAAATATTTATTACTTAGTTTCATGTTTATTTATTTAAATTATTTTTTTACCCACCACAAATCAGTAGCTCCTGTATCTGGTCCTTTTAGATATCCCACTGCTTGCAAGATATAAGCAGGGTTATCCTTATACTCAGAACGAGAGAATGGCAAGCGTCTCATTCCTCCTGTATCTTTCCCCTCTACTTGAGTTACTGTTGAAATGATACCGCCACTATTATTTTCTTTAGCAGGCATTAGGTTAGGATAACCTGTTCTACGCCATTCAGCCCATGCTTCTTGTCCTCCGTAAGGAAACATCGCAATCCATTTTTGAGTGATGATTTTAGCTAATTTTTGATCTTGAGTTGTAGCATCATCCCATTTTACTGTAATTGCACTTGAAAAAGAATTGTCGTTTAAAGCAGGGTTGAGATTGTCTTGAAACCCATTAACTTGAGATTCGGAATTTAAATATTCTCCAACAGTTGCTCCCCATTGCTCGAATGATAGTTGAATGCCTTTTTCATATAAGTCTTTTGGATTTCCATTCATAGCCCAGCCTTTTAATGCTCCTTCTGCTTTTAAGAAAGAGACTTCTGCAGCTGAGAGCCAAACGATTGGTGAATCTTTTTGTATGTTTGGAAGAGAGTAATGTGCTTTTTCTGGAGTATTGAAAGTTCCAGTTCTTAGTCCAAAAAACTTGTTTTCATCTGTTCTGCTATTTACCGCTGTAAAATATTTTTCTCTACGAGGGTCTTTATAAGCATTCATGTAATTGGCAATATCGGCACCAACTCTTGAATCTCCCCATATTGAACTCATTTTAAATACAGAGTTGTCTGTAGTTTTTAAAGAAGCATTATCCGAATTTGTTTCTATCACGCCATGTTTTATGGCATATTCAGCTACTTCTTTGGCTTTAGTGGCATCGACATCAGACATTCTTATGGCTATTCTCAATAGCAGAGAGTTTGCATATTTCACCCATTTAGACATGTCTCCTTCGTATACCATGTCGTAGGGTGCGTATTGGCGATCAGAAGGATCTATTTTACTTAAAGCCTCAGATGCTTGTTTTAAATCATTAATCATTGCAAGATACAAATCTCTTTGAGTGTCGTATGGTATTTCTTTTTTACCCTCTTGCATTTTAGTATACGGTAGAGGTCCATAAGTGTCAGTCAACCAATGGGTGATGGCAACTCTGTAAATTGTTGCTAACGCAAAATATGGCTTGTTGAAATCGCCTTTAGACAATCCTCTTAATTTGTAATATCCTGTATAGATTTTTGGATAAGTATCATCAAACACATAATCTACCCATCCGGTTCTAGGATTGTATACGGGATAATCATTGAAGTGCTTGGTTTGTGATGCATAACCAGCGTATCCAGTAGCAAATAAATCAAAGCACATCTGGTAGGAGTTTTCTTGTTGTGGCAAGACAAGTTTTTGGAGTGAAAGCAATTCGTTACCTCCAGTTGTTACCCGATCCAATTCTTTATCCCCAACTCCATAAGGGTTTTTATTTATTTCATCAAAATTATTTATACAATTTGTAAATAATAAGGAGCTTATTAATAATAGTAACTTTTTCATTTTTTTTAAATTTAAAATTTAGCCTTGAGACTAAGACCTATGCTTCTTAAAGTTGGTAACATAAAGTAATCTAAACCTTGGGTGTAGTTTCCTGTGGTTGAGATAGATTCAGGATCAAATGGAGCTTTGCAATAAATCATAAATAGGTTATTTCCAGTAATGGAAACTGTTAAGTCCACAAAGTTGTTGATCATTTTCTTAGGCACATGATAAGATATGTAAGCCTCTTGGAGTCTAAAGTTTGTAGCAGAGTAGGTGTAATATTGCGGTAATCTAGCCTTTCCTAAAACTTCGTAATAATTACGAGCACTCATCTTAACTCCGTTTACTTCAACGCCTCCACGATCTCTGGCTTCAGCTGATCTCTGAGAAACACCATAGTGGTCTAATGCAGCCTCTGTCATAGAAACTACTACGCCGCCAATTCTACCATTAAGTACTGCTCCGATTGTAAAGTTATTTATTTTTAAGTCGTTTCTCCATCCTAAGTTATATTTAGGCAATACGCTACCTAATTTTTTCAATTGTCCGTTGGTAAAGTTTTCTGTAGCTAAATTTCCTCCAGAATCTACAAAAATATTTCCATCTCCGTCTCTTCTGAAATCAGCTTGAGAGTAAATATCTCCCAGAGTTCCTCCCGTTGTTAAACGATAAACGAGTGGTCCAAAAGAGAATTTATCTAGGAAATCTCTACTTTCCTTTTGACCAGTTACAGGGTTGGTGTAATCTTCCAAAAGCTCTAAGATTTCGTTTTTGTTATAGCTCATAGTGAAGTAGCTATTAAGCGAAACATTGCTAGAGAAATCTAAGTCGAGTCCTAAGCCTAATTCGACCCCACTGTTTCTTACTTTACCAGTTTGCAAAAACATGGCATCATAACCAGTAGATGGTGAAATTGCAGCTTTTATAGTTTGGTTTTCTGTGTCTGCGATATAGTAAGTGGCGTCTAAACTAACTTTTCGATTAATCCATTTAGATGAAATACCCACTTCGTAAGAATTAGTTCTTTCAGGTTTTAAATCTCCGATTGGGAAATATGCCACATTTTTCCAAGTTTTAGAATCTTCATTAAACTCATAGGTAGGCATTGTAAGCCATCTGCTAAATGGAGAACCCACCGAGCTGTATGCGGCACGAACTTTAAAATAAGAAATTACAGGCTTTAATGCAGCTTTTGTTTCTGGATTAAGCATTTCTGTAATGATTCCAGAAAGACCAACTGATGGATAGAAGAAAGAGCTTTGAGATGAATTAGCTAATTGAGAAGCCCAGTCATTTCTTCCAGTCAAAGTTAAGTATAGGCAATTTCTAAAACCTAACTCCAAACTTCCAAAAACCGATTGCGTTTGTTCTTTCCATCCCACTTGTCCAGGTTTTGTTTTATCAGCACCTTGATCAATATTGAATGTGTTGAATACATTCGCAATACCATTTACACGAAGCGGACCGCTATAGAAACTGCCGTCTACTCTTGTATCTTGGATAGAGGCTCCGATGTTTGCCATCAATGACATTTTGCCTAAACCAGTCGTAAAGTTTTTAGTGAAATTAGTCAATACATCTGCATAATTTTGTCTTTCCACACCTTGTGATAACCCGAAGAAACCATTTTTGCTCATATCAAGAGTAGATAGAGTAGAGGCAAATCTTTTATCAGTATCTTTATAATGTGTATTATCTGTTTTTACTCGAGCAGAAATATCCCATTTTTCAGAATTAGACCATTTCATAAATTCATAAGAAATACCCAAATTCAAAATATTTCTTTCACGGCGACTATCTCTCAAGTTTCTGTAGGCAGTCCAGTAAGGGTTTTGCATAGTATAATCACCACTAAATGTTCCTCCAAACAAGCCATCAGTACCTTTAAAATCTCCCCAAACTTGTTCGTAGATTTTTCTAGTTGGGTTAAATTGTTCATACACTTTAGCTTTTTCCATAGTGTATCCACGCGGCATCAAATAAGCGCTTACAAGCGGGTTCATATATTCCCCTTGGTTAATCATATTTCGGCTATCTTGTAAAATATAATTTCCTGCAAGATCAATATTCAACTTATCATTTAAGAATTGAGTGGTGTTTCTAAAATTGAAGTTGTATCTATTATACTTATTATTAGGAACAAGACCCTGAGTATTGGTGCTAGCAGCAGATAAATAAGATTGATTTCTTCCTGTTCCGCCAGAAACCGAGAATGAGTTTATGTACGAATAAGGTGTTTGGAAGAAATCTTTAGGATTGTATTTCGAATAACTTTCAGGCAGAAGAGCCCCCCAAGAATGAACTTGCCCATCATTTCCATATTTATTTTGAAACTTAGGCAACATCAAAGGTTCAGAAAATTGAGTAGAAGATGAAATACTTACACTAAATCTTCCTTCTTTTCCTTTTTTAGTAGTGATGAGAATTGCCCCATTGGCAGCAGCCGATCCATAAAGAGCCGCTGCCGAAGCCCCAGTAAGAACAGTAATACTTTCGATATCGTCGGGATTGATGTCTGCTGTACTTTCTGTAGAACCATTCGAAGCAAATTGTCCTTCGCCTTGTTTTCCAATCATTGTAAGCATTGGCACTCCATCTACAACATATAAGGCATTGTTACTCTTGTCGATTGATTTAGCACCACGCATCACCACTTTGGCAGCACTCCCCATACCTGCAGAGCCTTGGTTGATCGTTACTCCAGCAACTTTACCATTTAAGCTATTTACAAAGTTTGAGCTTTTTACGGTATTTACTTCATCTTGATTAATGGTTTGAGTGTTGTAACTCAAAGCTTTTTCCTCGCGTTTAATACCTAAAGCAGTTACTACCACAGATTTCAAATCAACTTTGTTGTCCAGTCCTAAAAGATCGTTGCGCGTGAAGTCTCTAAGGACAAGAATTTTCCCATTTTCATTCACTACCTCAATAGGGTAGTTAGATGTCAATTGCGAAAGTGCTTGCAGCACAGTCATTCCCTTGAAATCTAACGGAGAGACATATATGTCTTCTAGATCTTGCTCGTTAAATTCAATTGGTTCTCCAGATTTTTGAGCTAAAGCTTTTAGTAGCTCCGGCATTGGAGTAGAAACCGTAACCTCATAGTTTAAGGGCTTTTGTTGCGCATAAACATAGGAGTTGTATCCTCCAATGCTTAAGAAGCAAACCATAGCGCTCATTAGAATTTTTTTCATATGTGAAAATACCTTTTAGATATAATTTTATAGCCAATTTAATAAAAAAAACATAATATATAGATTTCTTTAGTTATGATTGTTGTCATTTGTAAAACAGACACTTAGTGTTTATTTGTCAGATAATCAAATCCATTTGGATTGAAAAAGTTTTATAAATTAACAGTCTTTTTTTTTTTTTTTGAATTGAACATTGTTTCGAAGAATTTATTTGTGAGTTTTTTGAGGTGGGGGTATAAGTGATAGAATGAAGGTAGATGTTTATTCGATGCCTGTTTTTATACTATGAATGTATGTGGATAGTTTGTTAGCTGGATCTGTCGTTTAATAAATACTATATATGGTGTTGGTATAAAGTCTAAAGAATATACGACATAAATAAGTAGAAGTCTTCCCAGCTCAATGATGAAGGTGTTCAAAACAAAATCGAGGGTGTTCTATAAATAAAGGGGGCTGTTAGTTAGTGTTCCCCATTTTGTCATTTTGAACATGTTTCATGATCTCAAAAAAAAACAGGGTCTCAATCCACATCTTAATGTATAACTAAGCAATCATTAAGCTATTTTTTTATGTGTTTTTGAAATTATTTAAAGGTAATTATTGGTAAGTGTACTTAATAAATCCTCCAATAGAGCCATTATCTCTAGAAGATGATAAAAAACTTCAAATTGTAAATTAAAGAAAAACAGCTAATTGCGAAAAATATGTAAAAAACACACGAAAAAAGTGGATAAAAAATTTGGAGGGGAAGGTAGGAAGTACCTATATTTGCACTCCTTTTGAAACAGAAAGGCTTGTTCATTGAAAGAAAGAAATTGAAAAAAAACAAAAAAAAAGAAATATTTTTTTGGAGGATAAGAAAAAGATGTTATCTTTGCAGTCCGTTTCGATTTCAGGGTGGTTCGGTGGCAAAAAAAAACTTCAAAAAAGTTTTGGTAGGAAATAAAAAGTTACTATATTTGCACCCGCTTTCAGAAATGAGGCGAGAAAGATAGAGAAGTTCATTAAGATTAAAAGATAGAAGAAAAATAAAAGCCAAGTGTCAATTCGATGAGTTATCAGGAGGTGGACTTTGAGCGTTATAATTACAAAATTTAAGGAATTACAACGGAGAGTTTGATCCTGGCTCAGGATGAACGCTAGCGGGAGGCTTAACACATGCAAGTCGAGGGAGAATTAATTTTCGGATTAAGGAAACCGGCGCACGGGTGCGTAACGCGTATGCAACTTGCCCTTATCAGGAGGATAGCCCGGGGAAACTCGGATTAATACTCCATAAGATTTTGATTGGCATCGATTAAAATTGAAAGATTTATTGGATAAGGATAGGCATGCGTCAGATTAGTTAGTTGGTAGTGTAACGGACTACCAAGGCGATGATCTGTAGGGGTCCTGAGAGGGTGAACCCCCACACTGGTACTGAGACACGGACCAGACTCCTACGGGAGGCAGCAGTGAGGAATATTGGACAATGGAGGGAACTCTGATCCAGCCATCCCGCGTGCAGGAAGACGGCCCTATGGGTTGTAAACTGCTTTTGTATGGGGATAAATCTACCTACGTGTAGGTAGTTGAAGGTACCATACGAATAAGCATCGGCTAACTCCGTGCCAGCAGCCGCGGTAATACGGAGGATGCAAGCGTTATCCGGATTCATTGGGTTTAAAGGGTCCGTAGGCGGGCTGATAAGTCAGTGGTGAAATTTTGTCGCTCAACGATAAAACTGCCATTGATACTGTTAGTCTTGAGTGATATTGAAGTAGCTGGAATGTGTAGTGTAGCGGTGAAATGCATAGATATTACACAGAACACCGATTGCGAAGGCAGGTTACTAAGTATTAACTGACGCTGAAGGACGAAAGCGTGGGGAGCGAACAGGATTAGATACCCTGGTAGTCCACGCAGTAAACGATGCTAACTCGTTTTCGGGGAGTGATCTTCGGAGACCAAGCGAAAGTGATAAGTTAGCCACCTGGGGAGTACGTTCGCAAGAATGAAACTCAAAGGAATTGACGGGGGCCCGCACAAGCGGTGGAGCATGTGGTTTAATTCGATGATACGCGAGGAACCTTACCAAGGCTTAAATGCATAATGACAGGAGTGGAAACACTTTTTTCTTCGGACAGAATGCAAGGTGCTGCATGGCTGTCGTCAGCTCGTGCCGTGAGGTGTTAGGTTAAGTCCTGCAACGAGCGCAACCCCTATCATTAGTTGCCAGCGTATAAAGACGGGGACTCTAATGAGACTGCCAACGCAAGTTGAGAGGAAGGTGGGGACGACGTCAAGTCATCACGGCCCTTACGTCTTGGGCCACACACGTGCTACAATGGTCGGTACAGAGGGCAGCTACCAGGCGACTGGATGCGAATCTCTAAAGCCGATCTCAGTTCGGATTGGAGTCTGCAACTCGACTCTATGAAGCTGGAATCGCTAGTAATCGCAAATCAGCCATGTTGCGGTGAATACGTTCCCGGGCCTTGTACACACCGCCCGTCAAGCCATGGAAGCTGGGGGTACCTGAAGTCGGTGACCGAAAGGAGCTGCCTAGGGTAAAACTAGTAACTGGGGCTAAGTCGTAACAAGGTAGCCGTACCGGAAGGTGCGGCTGGAACATCTCTTTTATAGAGCATAACGCGCTAAGAGAGGTTTAATCTCGATAAGAGATAACTTTGAGAACGACACTTGCTTTTATTTTTCAGATATCTTTAGATATAAAATAAGAAAGACTGTAACAGAATAAAGAAGTCTCGTAGCTCAGCTGGTTAGAGCGCTACACTGATAATGTAGAGGTCGGCAGTTCGAGTCTGCCCGAGACTACAAGTTACGGAAGAAAAAGAGGAAAATCTAGAAGTTGAGAATTGATAAGATTAATTTTTAATTCTAATTCTTGATGAAAAGAGAGAATGGGGGATTAGCTCAGCTGGCTAGAGCGCCTGCCTTGCACGCAGGAGGTCATCGGTTCGACTCCGATATTCTCCACGATTATCTCGAGAGAGGTAAAAAGAAGTTCATTGGCATACTGAAGTAAAACAAACTAAAATAGAATAGATTTTAGGAAGTAACGAGTAAAACAAACAAAAAAAAAGTTGTATGTTGATGTTTTGCTGATTATTTAGATATTTAGTAAAATAAAGAAATATATAACAAGGCAAATAAGAATAACCGAGAACAAGAGCGCGGTTAGAAGAAATCGTTAAGGGCGTATGGCGGATGCCTAGGCTTTGAGAGGCGAAGAAGGACGTGGTAAGCTGCGAAAAGCTGCGGGGATTGGCACACACGAGTTGATCCGCAGATATCCGAATGGGGCAACCCGGCA